>NZ_JADGRI010000492.1 GCF_017881085.1 Bradyrhizobium sp. | reverse complement strand
GCATGCTGGGCGAAGCTGTCGTTCATCGCGAAACCCTATTGCCCCAGGCTCGGCATTCCCTTCGTCTACGACCCCGGCCCCGAACTCTTGTCGATGGAAGCGATCGCCAACCCGCCGGCCTATGCGCGTGCTCGCGCGGCAGTGCGCTATGACGACGTCGCGCGCACGCTGGTGCATGCCCTGAAATACCAGGACCGCACGGATTTGGCGCCCGCCATGGGCCGCTGGATGGCGCGGGCCGGAGGCGAACTGCTCGAGAAGGCCGACGCGCTGGTTCCGGTGCCGCTGCATTGGAAACGAGGCTGGAGCCGCCGCTACAACCAGTCCGGTGCATTGGCGCGGGTCATCGCGCGGCAGAGCGGCGTGAGGGTTGCCTCCGAAGCGCTCCGGCGGGTGCGGCCGACCCAGCAGCAGATCGGTCTGTCCCGATCGCAGCGCACCAGTAACGTGCAGGGCGCGTTCAAGGTCGCCGATCACAGGCGATCCGAGATTGCCGGTCGTCGCGTGGTGCTGGTCGACGATGTCCTGACCACCGGCGCCACCGTCGACGCCTGCGCGCGGGCGCTTTTGCGCGCCAAAGCGGCGTCCGTCGACGTGCTGGTGTTCGCGCGGGTTGTGGACACCCATAAAGCTCCCATATAATCCGGCAACATTCCTTCCCTAAGCCGAGCGCGACATGACCGTTGCCATCGAAATCTACACCCGTCCGGGCTGCGGCTATTGCAGCGCCGCCAAATCGCTGCTGACTCGCAAAAAAGCCGCCTTCACCGAGCACGATGCCGCGATCGACCCGACGCTTCGTCAGGAAATGTGGAATCGCGCTGGCGCCGGTGCGACTTTTCCGCAGATTTTCATCGGTGAAACCCATGTCGGCGGGTGCGACGAGCTCTATGCGCTGGACCGCGAGGGCAAGCTCGATTCGATGCTGGCGGGCGAAAAGGCCAATTCATGAGCGCTGACCTCACCTTCACGGCCGCCATGGTGCAGATGCGCACCGGGCTGTTGCCGGAGCCGAGCCTCGAGCAAGGCATCAAGCTGGTTCGGCAGGCCGCGGCCGAGGGCGCCGACTACGTGCTCACCCCCGAGGTGAGCAACATGATGCAGCTGAACCGCAAGGCGCTGTTCGAGCACCTCGCCTCGGAAGAGGACGATCTGTCGCTCAAGGCCTATCGCGCGCTCGCCGCGGAACTGAAAATCCATCTCCATGTCGGCTCGCTGGCACTGCGCGCGACCCCGGAGCGGGCCGTCAACCGCTCGTTCCTGATCGGGCCGGACGGCCTTGTGATCGCGAGCTACGACAAGATCCACATGTTCGATATCGATCTGGCGGACGGTGAGAGCTACCGCGAATCCGCCAATTACCAGCCGGGCGAAACCGCCGTGATCTCCGACCTTCCCTGGGGCCGCATCGGGCTGACGATCTGCTACGACGTTCGCTTTCCGGCGCTGTATCGCGCGCTCGCCGAAAGCGGCGCGTCTTTCCTCACCGTGCCCTCCGCTTTCACCAAAAAGACCGGCGAAGCGCATTGGCACACGCTGTTGCGCGCCCGCGCCATCGAGAACGGCTGCTTCGTATTCGCCGCGGCGCAAGGCGGCATGCACGAGAACAAGCGCGAGACCTATGGCCATTCGCTGATCATCGCGCCCTGGGGCGAGGTGCTCGCCGAGGGCGGCACCGAGCCCGGCGTGTTCATGGCCAAGATCGATCCCGCGAGGGTAGAAGCCGCGCGTAAAAGCGTGCCGTCGCTGCAGCACGGAAGGCGCTTCTCTGTGGCCGACCCCAAGGCCGGCCCCGAGCATCTGCACCTGGTTCGGGGATCGGCATGATCCACTACAACCTGCGCTGCGAGCGAGGCCATGCGTTCGAAAGCTGGTTTCAAAGTTCCGCCGCCTACGAGTCCCAGGAAAAACGCAAGCTGGTGAACTGCCCGGTTTGCGGCTCGGCCAAGGTCGAGCGCGCCATCATGGCCCCGCAGATCGTCGGCAAGAAGGGCCGCGAGAGCGCGGAAGCCGTGCCTGTCGCGCTGCCTGTGCCCGCGGAAGCCACGACGCCCACCGCGACGCCGCTGTTGATGGCGCAGGAGCGCGAGCTGCGCGCCAAGCTCAAGGAATTGCGCGAGCATATCGTGAAGAACGCCGACAATGTCGGCGAGCGCTTTCCCAACGAAGCCCGCAAGATGCATTACGGCGATATCGAGCACCGCCCGATCTACGGCGAGGCCTCGCCCGAGGAAGCACGCGCCCTGATCGACGAAGGCGTCGAGGTGACACCGATGCCGGTGCTGCCGGACGATCGCAACTAGGCACAGTGTCATTGCGGGATGGTCCGAAGGACCAGACCCGGAATCTCGAGAGTCCCCGATGCGCAATTGCGCATCTTTGGTTCGCTCGCTGCGCTCCCGCCCCGGAACGACCTCCTTATGAGGACCCCTTCATGAATCCGGAAACGCTGTCGTCCTGGCAATTCTGGGCGGTGCTGTCGGCGGTGTTCGCCGCCCTGACCGCGATCTTCGCCAAGGTCGGCGTCGAGGACATCAACTCCGATCTCGCGACCCTGATCCGCACCGTCATCGTGCTGATCAGCCT
>NZ_JADGRI010000491.1 GCF_017881085.1 Bradyrhizobium sp. | reverse complement strand
GGTCGAATCGCTCGGCGGCGACGTCGTCGACGTCGAGGTTTCCGCCAAGAACAAGACCAATCTCGACAAGCTCCTGGAAATGATCGCGCTGCAGGCCGAGTTGCTCGACCTCAAGACCAATGCGTCGCGTCCCGCCGAAGGCACCGTGATCGAAGCCAAGCTCGATCGCGGCCGCGGTCCGGTCGCGACCGTGCTGGTACAGCGCGGCACCTTGAAGGTCGGTGACATCATCGTCGCCGGCGCCGAGATGGGCCGCGTGCGCGCGCTGATCAACGACCAGGGCGTCACCATCGACGAAGCCGGACCTTCGGTGCCGGTCGAGGTGCTCGGTTTCAACGGCCCGCCGGAAGCCGGCGATCGTCTGGCCGTGGTCGAAAGCGAAGCCCGCGCCCGCGAAGTCACCAGCTACCGCGCGCACCAGAAGCGCGAGAACGCAGCCGCCAGCATTTCCGGCATGCGCGGCTCGCTCGAGCAGATGATGTCGCAGCTCAAGACTTCGGGCCGCAAGGATTTCCCGCTGATCATCAAGGCCGACGTGCAGGGCTCGCTGGAAGCGATCCTCGGCTCGCTCGACAAACTCGGCACCGACGAAGTCACCGCGCGCATCCTGCATGCGGGCGTTGGCGGCATCTCCGAATCCGACGTCACGCTGGCGGAAGGTTTCAACGCCGCCATCATCGGCTTCAACGTCCGCGCCCACAAGGAAGCAGCAGCCGCCGCGAAGCGCAACGGCATCGAAATCCGCTACTACAACATCATCTACGACCTCGTGGACGACGTGAAGAAGGCGATGTCCGGCCTGCTGGCGCCGACGCTGCGCGAGACCATGCTGGGCAATGCCCTGATCCTGGAAGTGTTCAACATTTCCAAGGTCGGCAAGGTCGCGGGCTGCCGCGTTACCGACGGCACCGTGGAACGCGGCGCCAACGTCCGGCTGATCCGCGACAACGTCGTCGTGCACGAAGGCAAGCTGTCGACGCTGAAGCGTTTCAAGGACGAAGTGAAGGAAGTGGCGTCCGGCCAGGAATGCGGCATGGCGTTCGAGAATTACGGCGACATGCGCGCCGGCGACATCATCGAGTGTTATCGCGTGGAGACGATCCAGCGCTCGCTGTGAGTCCGAATCTCACAAAGCGCCTGGGCCTTTATTGAAGAAAATGCGGCGTCATGGCCGGGCATGTCCCGGCCATCCACGTCTTACCTGATTCAACAAGAGAGACGTTTCAAACGAGCAAGACGTGGATGCCTGCGACGAGCGGGCATGACGATTTCGAGAGACATCAATGCCCCGCCACCACAATAAGGACTCCGCCCCCGGCGGCTCGCAACGTCAGTTGCGGGTCGGCGAAACCGTGCGTCACGCGATCGCTGACATTCTTTCGCAGGGCAGCGTGCACGACCCGGAACTCGAGGGTCACATCATCACCGTGCCCGAGGTGCGGATGTCGCCGGACCTCAAGCTCGCGACCATCTACGTCATGCCGCTCGGCGGCCGCGATATCGACGTCGTAATTGCGGCTTTGGAGCGGAACAAGAAGTTCCTGCGCGGCGAGATCGCGCATCGCGTTAACTTAAAATTTGCGCCTGATGTTCGCTTTCGCGTTGACGAACGATTCGACGAAGCGGAACGAATAGAGAAATTACTGCGAACACCTGCGGTGCAAAGAGACCTCGAACCAGATTCGGACAAATCCTGATGATCGTGACCACCGCCAACAGCGCGTTCGAGCCACCGGATGCCGATTCGCACGAGGCTGAAAAAAATAGTTTCATCGAGGCGCGCCGCACCAACAACGACCCCCGCGACCAGGGTCAACGCGGCGGCAAGCAGGCCCGCCAGAACCAGCCCCGGCGCGACAAGCGCGACGTCCACGGCTGGGTGGTGCTCGACAAGCCGATCGGCATGACCTCGACGCAGGCGGTCGCGGTGGTGAAGCGGCTGTTCCAGGCCAAGCGCGCGGGCCATGCCGGCACGCTCGATCCGCTCGCCTCCGGCGGCCTGCCGATCGCGCTCGGCGAGGCCACCAAGACGGTTCCCTTCGTGATGGACGGCCGCAAGCGCTACCGCTTTACGGTCGCCTGGGGCGAGGAACGCGATACCGACGATACCGAGGGCCGGGTAACCAAAACCAGCGAACTCAGGCCCTCCGCCGAGGCAATAAGGGAACTCTTGCCGCGCTTCACCGGCCTGATCGAGCAGATCCCGCCGCAATACTCCGCCATCAAGGTCCAGGGCGAGCGGGCCTATGACCTGGCGCGCGACGGGGAGACCGTGGATCTGAAGCCGCGCCCGGTTGAGATTCACCAATTAATCCTTGTGGAACAACCAGATAGCAGCCATTCCGTGTTCGAGGCCGAGTGCGGCAAGGGGACCTATGTGCGGGCGCTGGCGCGCGATATCGGCCGGCTGCTGGGCAGCTTCGGCCATATCTGCGCGCTGCGGCGAACGCTGGTCGGTCCATTCGGCGAGAAGGACATGATTCCGCTGGAACAATTGGAGGCTTTGTGCGATAGAGCCGCGTCTGGCGAGGGCAGCCTCGCCGACGCGCTTTTGCCCGTTGAGACCGCGCTGGACGACATCCCGGCACTGGCC
>NZ_JADGRI010000281.1 GCF_017881085.1 Bradyrhizobium sp. | reverse complement strand
GAGCCGAAATTGTTCTTGGCGAGCGCGGTCTTGCGCTCGACGTCGCGCTGCTTGAGCGCGATGCCGGCGTTGACGAGGTCGACCGTGTCGCCATAGAGCTTGACGTTGGCGACGAGATTGTCGTGGCTGGTCTTGGCATCGTCGAGCTTGGCGCGCGCCTGCGCCACCAGGAGCTGGAACGGCACCGGATCGATCTGGAACATGACGTCGCCGGCGGCGACCTGCTGGCCTTCCTTCACGGCGACATTGATGATCTTGCCGGAGATGTCGGGTGTGATCAGGACCTTCTGCGCGCCGACATAGGCGTCGTCGGTGGTCACGTAGCGTCCGCCATTGAGATAGAAGGTCAGCCCCGCCAGCAGCGCCACCAGCGGCAGCACCACCAGCAACAAAGTGCGGCGATAGCGCCGCATGCCGGCCATCAGGCGGCGGCGCGGCTCAGCGGCAATCTTGATCCGGGGTTTACCCGCCGGACTGCCCTTCTGCTCGGGCGGAAATTTCAGGATCGGATCAGCCATAGCGCTGTTCCTTCTTCGGCGGTTCCGCAGGGGCGTTCTGGATCGCGTTGCGCACGTTTTCCTTGATGGCCTCCAGTTGGGCGAGCAGGCGGTGGGCGTCGACCGGGTTGATGCCCTCCAGCGCGGTCGCGGTCAGCTCGGAGCGCAAGCTGGCCAGTTTGGCGAGCAGCGGCCGCGCCGCCTTGCGCAGATAAAGCCGGTTGACACGGCGGTCGGTCTCGTCGCCGCGGCGCTCGATCCAGCCATTGTCGCAGAGCTTGTCGATCAGGCGCGTCAATGTGATCGGCTGCATATCCATCTGCTCGGCGAGTTCCGACTGTTTCAGGCCCTCGGTGCGTTCCACCTTGGCCAAAACGGCCCATTGCGCGCGGGTCATTCCGTAGCGCGCCGCCTGCTTGTCGGCATAGGCGCGCACCAGCCGCTGCAACTCGCCGAGCGTAAACAGGAAGTTCATATCCACGGGGCCGCGGGCCATCAGGGGTCGTCTCCATAAGCTTTGGATATAATAAGCTAGCTTATTATCTGGATATGGCAAGTTTAGGGAGACCTGACCCGCTGACAGCACATGGCTCGGTCGGGCATCCGGGGAACGACGCGGAATTTGGGGTTGCCGCGGTAAAATGCTAAACAATTGCCGCGGCGCGCCGGAGTCGACGGCCCGGACCGGCCGCGTTACATGATCCCCCATGGCCCTGACCAAACCGACCTTTCCCGCGCCCGATCACGACCACGGCCGCTGCACCGCGGACGCGATCGATCATGCCGAACGGGTCTGCAAGCAGCGTTCGCAGAAATTCACCCCGATCCGGCGTCAGGTGCTGCAGGCGCTGTTGTCCAGCCACCGTCCGCTCGGCGCCTATGAAGTGATCGACGAACTCGCCAAATCGATGCCGCGGCCGGCGCCGATCACGGTGTACCGCGCGCTCGATTTCCTGATGGAGAACGGCCTCGTCCACCGCATCGAAAGCCGCAACGCCTATCTCGCCTGCGCGCACGACCATGACGCCGCGGCGATGGTGGCGTTCCTGATCTGCGATGAGTGCGGATCGGTCGGCGAAATTCCGGCGGCGCCGGTGGCGCAAAGTCTCAATGCCGCGGCGCGGGCGCTGGGTTTCGCGCCGAAACTGTCCGTGGTCGAGATCGCCGGTATTTGCGCGCACTGCCAGAAACCTTGATATTTTGGGCATGATCTCGTCCGAAAACCGGAACGCCACTTTGCGCTTTCGCGGCCCTGCGGTTCGGGATCATGCCCCAACAACACGGCGGCAAGCCGGATAACGAGGGTTCATGTCGTCCAATCCTGTGATTTCATCGGCCGGGCGGCCGCTGACCCCCGGCGCGGTCGCGCTGATGCTGATGCTGTGCCTGAGCTGGGGCTTCAACCAGGTCGCGGTCAAGCTGGCGCTGCCGGACATCCCGCCGATGCTGCAGGCCACGATCCGCTCCTCGGGCGCGCTGATTGTGCTGTTCCTGATTGCGCGGCTGCGCGGCGTGAAACTGTTCGAGCGCGACGGCACGTTGCGCGCGGGGTTGCTGGCGGGCGTCATCTTCGGCGTCGAATTCGTGCTGATCTATCGCGGCCTGCTGCTGACCTCGGCATCGCGTGCGGTGGTGTTTCTCTATACAGCGCCGTTTTTCGTGGCGTTCGGCTCCTACGTGTTTCTCGGCGAGCGGCTGCGCGCCTCGCAATGGGGCGGACTTGCTTTGTGCTTCGCCGGCGTCGCGCTGGCGATCGGGGTTCCCCAGGCCGACGTCGATGCCAGGGTGCTGCTCGGTGACCTCCTGATCATCGCCGGCGGTGCGCTGTGGGCGGCGACCACGCTGCTGGTCAAGGCGACGGCGCTGCTCAGGGCGCCGGCGGAAAAGGGCCTGGGCTACCAGGTGGCGCTTTCGGTCCCGATTCTGGGGTTCGCGGCGTGGATTTCAGGCGAAACCCTGACCCGGGTTCCCGGCCCCCTGGCGCTGTCGCTGATGGTCTATCAGGCGGTTTGGGTGGTCGGATTGACGTTTTTGATCTGGTTTGCGCTGGTCAAGACCTATTCCGCCAGCAAATTGTCGGCATTTACCTTCATCACCCCTTTGTTTGGCGTGGTGGCTAGCTATTTCATCATGCACGACACCCTGACCCTGGCCTTCGGCGCCGCGGCCCTCCTTGTGATAGCCGGACTTTACCTCGTTAACCGTCCCGGCCCCGTGGTCCCGGTTCCCACCTGATCCATTGCTGAATGTCACCAAAACCTGATATTCGAGACCCCATGAACAAGCCCGTAAAACCGCCTGAGAACGACGCCGCCAGCCCCAGGGCCCGGCACAAAACCACGCAAGTCATGGTCGGCAATGTCGCCGTCGGCGGCGGCGCGCCGATCGTGGTGCAGTCGATGACCAACACCGACACCGCCGATGTCGAAGGCACCATCGCCCAGGTCGCCGCCCTTGCGCGCGCCGGTTCCGAACTGGTGCGGATCACGGTCGACCGCGAGGAAGCCGCCGCCGCCGTGCCGCATATCCGCGACGGCTTGCGCAAGCGCGGCATCACCACACCCTTGATTGGTGACTTCCACTATATCGGCCACAAGCTGCTCGCCGAATATCCGGCCTGCGCCGAAGCGCTCGACAAATACCGTATCAACCCCGGCAATGTCGGCTTCAAGAACAAGCGCGACACCCAATTCGCCGACATCATCGAGATCGCGAACAAGAACAACAAGCCGGTGCGTATCGGCGCCAACTGGGGTTCGCTCGATCAGGAGCTGCTGACCCGGCTGATGGAAGAGAACGCCAAGCTGCCCGAGCCGCTGGAAGCCCGCGCGGTGACGCGCGAGGCAATGGTGCAGTCGGCGCTGTTGTCGGCCGCGCGCGCCGAGGAACTCGGCATGGCCAAGAACCGCATCATCCTGTCGGCGAAAGTCTCCGCCGTGCAGGATCTGATCGCGGTCTACAAGGTGCTGGCGTCGCGCTCGGATTACGCGATCCATCTCGGTTTGACCGAAGCCGGCATGGGCTCGAAGGGCATCGTCGCCTCGTCCGCCGCGCTCGGCATCCTCTTGCAGGACGGCATCGGCGATACCATCCGGATCTCGCTGACGCCCGAGCCCGGCGGCGATCGCACCCTCGAAGTGCAGGTCGCGCAGGAACTGCTGCAGACCATGGGCTTCCGCACCTTCGTGCCGCTGGTGGCGGCCTGCCCCGGCTGCGGCCGCACCACCTCGACCACCTTCCAGGAACTGGCGCGCTCGATCCAGGATTTCATCCGCGAGGAAATGCCGGGCTGGAAGACGCGATATCCGGGCGTCGAGGAACTCAACGTCGCGGTCATGGGCTGCATCGTCAACGGCCCCGGCGAATCCAAGCACGCCAATATCGGCATCTCGCTCCCCGGCACCGGCGAAGCGCCGGCCGCACCCGTGTTCGTCGACGGCAAGAAGTTCCGCACCCTGCGGGGACCTACCATCGCCGCCGACTTCAAGGCGCTGGTGATCGATTATATCGGCCAGCGGTATGGCAAGGGCGCGAAGGCTCCCGCCGCCGAGACAGCGGCGGAGTAAGCGCCTCAGCACGCGATCGTGGTGACCCCACCGTTCTCGCCACAGTCCGGCAACGAGTGATCGCGTGCAATCAGACTCCATTTCGGAGTTTGAATCGGGTCCGCGGCTGAACCATTAACCCACAATGCCCCGACTTTATTTCCGCTTTCGGCGGTATAGCGAGCTTGGCCTGATTGTTACTGGCTCGACCCGGTCGCGAGCGAATGGATCTGAACGGACGTTCGGCCCGAACGACACTGACCGCAGAGATCTTCGATCGGCAACGCCGTCTCAGTGGGCACGAGGCAGCAGGTAGCGGACGGTCATTCCGGCCCCGCTGGTTCGGTCACGAATGATCGTATCTCCGATTTTCATTTCAGCCTGCATGGCGTCGCAGCACGAAGACATCCCGTGAGTAGAGCCGGGATAGCCGCCGAGCAAATGGTACAATTCCCCGGAGTTGATCAGGACATCAATCCGACCGCCCTGGGCCGCACGGTCCATCTGCTTCAGCAACCCTTGTCGGAAGTGATCAATCGAAACCATGGCTGCCCCCAAAAAAGAGCGATGCATCCCTCGATAAGGCGCATCCCTTAATCGCGCTCATGCATTGATGCAGATCAATCCACCCAAATGAGAAAGCAGGTGGGCGGGCAGTGCAATTGGGCACTGTGTGCCAGAAATATCACCATCAGTATGGTCTTCGATCCCTACGGTTCCACCACAACAGGAGGCACATCACCGCCCCTTGTTTAATCTAGGAAAGCAGGGGATTGCACATGATGAAACGAACTCAAAAATTAACGATCGCCGGAACGGCCGCGCTTGCAGCGCTGGCTTTCGCAGGCGCGGCGCTTGCCGCAGATCTTCCGGCGCGGACTTACGCGAAGGCGCCAATGGTAAGCCCCGTATATAGCTGGACCGGCTTCTACGTCGGCGGCCATGTCGGCGCTGGCTGGGGCACCACCGAGACCGACCTGAATGTTGGTGCGCTGGTCAACGGCTTCTTGCCGAACGCCGGTCTCGGTCTGAACCTGCCCATCGGGCAGACTCAGTTGAACGGCTTTCTGGGAGGTGCCCAGGCCGGTTATAATTGGCAGGCCGGCATGATGGTCTTTGGCGTGGAAGGTGATTTCACCTGGTCAGGCCTGAAGGGCGGCACTACATGTCTTCTCGTGATCCATTGCGATGCCGAAGTTAAGTGGATTGGCGACGTCACGGGCCGGGTTGGCGCTACTGTCGGTGACCGCGGCTTGGTCTATATCAAGGGCGGCGGCGCTTGGGCAGACAGCAAGTATCTCGTGAACCAGAACGTTACCGTCGGCGGCATTGGTGGTGGACTTACGGGTACTCTGGATGGCTCCGTGAGCAAAACGCGTTTCGGTGGCGTATTGGGTGCCGGTATCGAGTACGGATTCATGCCCAATTGGTCGGCCAAGCTTGAATACGATTACTTCGATTTCGGGAAGACCGATTTGAGCATGCCGGTGAGAGCAGCGGGAGCGATTGCAAACGCTGGTGGCTCCGCTTCGTTCAATCTGCCCATCAACGTCAACCAGCAGATTCATACGATCCGCGTGGGCGCGAACTACCACTTCTGATCCGAGGGTCTGCCCGCTGTTTGATGCGAACGTTCTCGATCAAAGATGCCCCAGCGGGTCTAACCTTCGAGCGGCTTGACCCATGCGAGGCAAATGTAAATGGCGGTTTCCGTCGAAAAGTCGGACTCCGCCATTTACTTGATCGCCCACCGTCAGCGGACGGGATCGCGCCGGTCGAGCCTATTCGCTCCAATACTCGTTCCCGCGGCCTTCGTGACAAACCAGCTTTGAGCTGCCAGCGCTTCCATTGATCTGAATCAATGGAATTGCTGAACTATCGGCGCTAGATCATTCTTTATTTTTGTCCTGGACGATGTCGCAAATGGCTAGAAGGACAATTCCTAGCGGCGATATTTGGTATGTGGCATTTCGCCAACCCAATGAAGCGGCTGGCGTCTATGTGCGAAACTCGCGCACATTTCGAACAGAAATTGAAGCCAAGCAGTTTGTCGGTGAGCAATTGGCGCAAGGCTGCGATGTAAGCGCGGGCACAATCAACCCTCATTTCCCCAAGAGGACGATCGGTCCATTACAAATTCAACACTGGCTCGCTATCGGAAAATGACGCCAACGTTAGGCATCGCACAGTTGACCCAGCGCAGTAAGCTCGGGCAGCTATACTCTAACCAATGACACGTTCTATGCTTACAAAATTACACCGAGGGATTTCAACGCTCGGTCTATCCCGGCGCCGCTGAAGCGAATGTATTAGCTTTGGCGGCGCTGTGCATTTCTGACTGTGTAGTTCGGGTTGGCGCGAGGATCGAAAAATGATCATCGAAATGTTTTTGTTTCTTGCTTTTGTCGTCGCAGTGGGTGCCGTCATTGTGAAAGCGTATGAATGGCGACAGGACGTTCTTTACGGGCCGTATATGCGCGATCTGCCTGACCAGGCAAATCAGTGATTTGCCTGTCCAGTCCCTCGCGCAAAAATATTTTGCTTCCGTGTTGGCGCAAATCACCTTCCTGTCCGCCACCGTCCCGTCCCACTCCGAGGGGCGTTTCGCGATCGTCACGAATGCGGGACGGGATGCGGTGGCCGCATTGGCGCTTTTGACGAACAGCGCTTGATGCGGACGGCGAAGTCGTGTGGTCCTGATGCCCCGATGCTGGCATCAAGTTCTTGAGAAGCAAGCTTCTCAGGGGCGACGGTGGCAAGAAAGCCGGTCACCGAGGAGAGCGCGAAGTAAGCCGTAAAACCATTGCGCGGGGAATGCCGGACGATTTCCGGTGTGACCTGACCAACGCGTGTGCTCACTACCACTATTCTTGCACACGCGGCTTGCGGGCGCATCGGGCGCCCGGCATTCCCTGCGCCCTCTGATCTCCGAGGGCCGAACGAGCAGGCCAAACCTCGCCCAAACATGCGGCGAGATCGCGGATCTGCGCCTTGCCGGACCCTTGAATCCCGGATTGCGCTTCGCTCCATCCGGGCTACGATGGCGCAAAACAACAAGCTATCGGAGGACGCTCATGAGCTCGCTCGCCAGCAAGCAGGGTCCGCGCTATCGCCACGTATCAGGCGAGGAAGAGCCCTACGAGACCATTGCGGTCGAAAAGCTCACGCCGATC
>NZ_JADGRI010000280.1 GCF_017881085.1 Bradyrhizobium sp. | reverse complement strand
GCCTCGGTGGAGCGGAACAGCATCTCGCGATAGTCGCGGCGCGTCTCCTCGGTCGAAGCCGTGTTGATGGCGTCGAAGCGCTTCTTGATGGTGCCGGTGGATTCGTCGGCGGCCAGGATGCCCTTGCCGGGCGCGACCATGGCAAGGGCGACCTGGTTGAGATCGGCGAGATTCATCGATGCCTCCTTGTCCAGCGGGGACGCTTTGCGAGTCAAACTAGACCGTTCTCGGGCAAGACCCAAGAAATAGCCAAGAAAACCCAGCAAGAAAACCTGCCCAGCAAACTTGCCAGGAAACCCGCCAGGCAAACTTGCCGGGAAGACCGGCAGCGGGAACAGCGAGGCTGCTGCTCGCTCAGGAGGGCAGGCCCGTCATGCGACTTTCGGATCAAGCTCGCCCTTGACGTAGCGCTTGGCCATCTCGGCCGTGGTCAGAACCTTCTTGATCTTGCTGGCCTGGCCGGCGGTATTGAATTCCTGCAGCCGCTGCTTGCACAGCTTGGCCATCGCCTCCATCGCGGGCTTGAGATATTTGCGCGGATCGAATTCTTCGGGATTGTCCTTCAGGACTTTGCGGATCTGCCCGGTCATCGCCATGCGGTTGTCGGTGTCGATGTTGATCTTGCGGACGCCGTTCTTGATGCCGCGCTGGATCTCGGAAACCGGCACGCCCCAGGTCGGCTTCATCTTGCCGCCATTGGCGTTGATGATGTCCTGCAGGTCCTGCGGCACAGAGGACGAGCCGTGCATCACCAGATGCATGTTGGGCAACTTGCGGTGGATTTCCTCGATCACTTTCATGGCGAGGATGTCGCCGTCCGGCTTGCGGGTGAACTTGTAGGCGCCGTGCGAGGTGCCCATCGCGATCGCCAGCGCGTCGACCTTCGTCTCCTTGACGAACTTCACGGCCTCGTCCGGATTGGTGAGCAGCTGGTCGTGGGAAAGTTTGCCTTCCGCGCCGTGGCCGTCTTCCTTGTCGCCCATTCCGGTCTCGAGCGAGCCGAGCACGCCAAGTTCGCCTTCCACCGAGATGCCGCCGAGATGGGCCATGTCGGTGACGGTCTTGGTGACGCCGACATTGTAGTCCCAGTCGGCGGGCGTCTTGCCGTCGGCCTTCAGCGAGCCGTCCATCATGACAGAGGTGAAGCCGGCCTGGATCGCGGTCATGCAGGTGTCGGGCCCGTTGCCGTGATCGAGGTGCACGCAGACCGGGATCTGCGGATAAATTTCGGTCACCGCGTCCATCATGTGCTTCAACATGATGTCGTTGGCGTAGGACCGCGCGCCGCGCGAGGCCTGGATGATCACGGGCGCGTCCAGGCTGGAGGCGGCTTCCATGATCGCGAGCGCCTGCTCCATGTTGTTGATATTGAAGGCCGGCACGCCGTATTCGTGTTCCGCCGCGTGGTCGAGCAATTGACGCAACGTGATGCGAGCCATGTGTTCTGTTCTCCGCGTTAGGGCCGGTAGCCCAGTATGGATCAAATTCTCAGCGTATCCTCAAGACTTCGACGCCCGGCAACGGCTTCCCTTCCATCCATTCAAGAAACGCGCCGCCCGCGGTTGAAACATAGGTAAAATCGCCGGCCACGCCGGCATGGTTCAGCGCCGCCACGGTGTCGCCGCCGCCGGCGACCGAAATCAGCTTCTTGGCCTTGGTCCGCGCCGCCGCGTGCTTGGCCGCTGCCACGGTGCCGTGGTCGAACGGCGATATCTCGAAGGCGCCGAGCGGGCCGTTCCAGACCAGGGTCGCGGCATCGTCGATCGCGGCACGGATCCGCGCGATCGATTGCGGGCCGACGTCGAGGATCATGCCGTCGGCGGGTATCGCGTCGAGGCCGTAGGCCTGCGACGGCGTGTTGGCTTCGAATTTGAACGCGACCACGGCGTCCACGGGCAGGATGATCGCGCAATTGGCGGCTTTCGCCTTCTCGACGATCCGCAAGGCGGTCGCCGCGAGGTCCTTCTCCGCCAGCGACTTGCCGATGCCGACGCCCTGCGCGTGCAGGAAGGTATTGGCCATGCCGCCGCCGATCACCAGCGCGTCGACCTTGCGCACGAGGTTTTCCAGAAGATCGATCTTGGTCGAAACCTTGGCGCCGCCGATGATCGCGATCACAGGCTTGGTCGGGTGCTCCAGCGCCTTGCCGAGCGCGTCCAGTTCGGCCTGCATGGTCCGCCCGGCATAGGCCGGCAGCTTGTGGCCGAGGCCTTCGGTCGACGCATGGGCTCGGTGCGCCGCGGAGAAGGCGTCGTTGACCCAGATGTCGCCGAGCTTTGCGAGTTCGGCCACGAAGGCGGGATCGTTCTTCTCTTCCTCTTTGTGGAAGCGGGTATTTTCCAGGCAGAGGATGTCGCCCTCCTGCATCGCGGCGACGGCGTTTTGCGCCGATACGCCGATGCATTCGTCGGCAAAGGCCACCGGCTTGTTGATCACACGCGAAAGCTCCGCGGCGACCGGCTTCAGCGATTCCTTGGGGTCGCGTCCCTTGGGCCGGCCGAAATGCGCGAGCAGGATGACCTTGCCGCCCTTGGCCGAAATCTCGGTGATGGTGGGCGCCACGCGCTCGAGCCGCGTGGTGTCGGTGACGCGGCCATTTTCCATGGGGACGTTGAGATCCACGCGCAGCAAGACGCGCTTGCCCTTTACGTCGACGTCATCGAGGGTACGGAATGTTTTGGTCATGTGGCGTCACAGGTTAGAGGGGGATGTCGCGCTCGGGCGGATTCCCTTCCTGCCTGGTCGTAACCTTCGTGCCCTGGCGAAAGCCGTACACGATGAACGCGATCAACAGAACCGCGCCGGGAATGCCGATCCAGGCCGGAAGGGTCATTGAGCGCCCCCTACAGCAATTTCCCCATCGCCACGGCGGTGTCCGCCATGCGGTTGGAGAAACCCCATTCGTTGTCGTACCACGACATCACCCGCACCAGCGTGCCGTTCTGCACCTTGGTCTGGTCCATGTGGAAGGTGGAGGAATGCGGGTCGTGGTTGAAGTCGATCGAGACGTTGGGCGCGGTGGTGTAACCGAGGATGCCCTTGAGCTGCTGTTCCGACGCGCGCTTCATCGCCTCGTTGATTTCCTTGGCGTCGGTCTTGCGCGAAGCCACGATCTTGAGATCGATCACCGAGACGTTCGGCGTCGGCACGCGGATCGCGACGCCGTCGAGCTTGCCCATCAATTCGGGTAGCACCAGGCCGATCGCCTTGGCCGCACCGGTGGAGGTCGGGATCATCGACATCGCCGCGGCCCGGCCGCGATAGAGGTCCTTGTGCAGGGTGTCGAGCGTCGGCTGGTCGCCGGTATAGGCATGGATCGTGGTCATGAAGCCGGTCTCGATGCCGACAGTGTCGTTCAGCACCTTGGCCACCGGCGCGAGACAGTTCGTCGTGCAGGAGCCGTTGGAGACGACCAGATGATCTCTTGTCAGTTTGTCGTGGTTGACGCCGAACACGATGGTCGCATCGGCGTTCTCGGCGGGCGCCGATACCAGCACGCGCTTGGCGCCGGCGGTCAGATGCAGAGCGGCCTTGTCACGTGCCGTGAAGATGCCGGTGCATTCCAGCGCGACGTCGACGCCCAGTTCCTTCCAGGGCAGCTTGGCCGGATCGCGCTCGGAGGACACCTTGATCCTGCCGTGGCCGAGGCTGATCGAGTCGCCGTCGACGGTCACCGTGCCGGGGAAGCGGCCGTGCACGGAATCGAAGCGCAACAAATGCGCATTGGTCTCGACCGGGCCGAGGTCGTTGATGCCGACCACCTCGATATCCTTGCGGCCGGACTCGGCGATGGCGCGAAGCACATTGCGGCCGATGCGGCCAAATCCGTTGATTGCGACCCGGATTGCCATTCAACTTCTCCTCAAAGGTTCAAAATCCAACGCTTTACGGTCGGTTTGGCCGTTTTTTGCCGTTCTTGGGCTATTTCATGCCCTGAATGAAGGATCGTTGCAATGCATCATAATCCCGATCGTTCCGATAGGGTTACTTGCGGGGTTACTCGCAGGGTTACTTGCAGGGTTACTTGGCATTCAGGCGCTTTGACGCAGCCTCGACCACCGCGCCGACCGTGATCCCGAAGTGCTTGTAGAGCGCCTTCGCCGGCGCGCTGGCGCCGAAAGAGTGCATGCCGATGAAATCCCCGTCCGGGCCGATCACCGCATCCCAGCCGAACCGGACCGCGGCCTCGATCGCGATCTTGACCGGCGCGTTGCCGACGATCGCCTTGCGACGCTCCGCCGGCTGCGCCAGCAATAGTTCGAGCGAAGGCACCGACACCACGCGCGTCGCGATGCCGCGCCCGGCCAGCTCTTTCTGCGCGGCGACGGCGATTTCGACCTCCGAGCCCGACGCATACAGCGAAACCTTGGCCTCGCCCTGTGCTGCGACCAGTTCGTAACCGCCGTGGCTGCACCGGTTGTCGGCGTCGGCTGTGGTGCGCAGCGGCGTCAGGTTCTGCCGCGACAGCGCCAGCACGGTGGGGCCGGTGGTATTTTCCAGCGCCAGTTGCCAGCATTCGGCGGTCTCGACCGCGTCGGCCGGACGGAACACCCGCATGTTCGGCATCGCGCGCAGCGCCGCGAGGTGCTCGACCGGCTGGTGCGTCGGGCCGTCTTCGCCGAGCCCGATCGAATCATGGGTCATGATGTAGACCACAGGCGTATGCGACAGCGCCGCGATCCGCATCGAGGGCCGCGCATAGTCGGTGAAGCACAGGAAGGTGCCGCCCGCAGGGGCAAAGCCGCCATGGGCCGAAATGCCGTTCATGGCCGCCGCCATGCCCATCTCGCGGATGCCGTAGTGGATATAGCGGCCGCTGAAATCGTCCGGCGTCACTTCCTTCAAGCCCTTGGTGCGGGTGTTGTTGGAGGGCGTGAGGTCGGCCGAGCCGAGCAGCAGTTCCGGCATGACCGGCACCAACACCTCGAGCACCATTTCGCTCGCCTTGCGGGTGGCGATCGTCGGCGGCTCGGCGACGAGTTTTTCCTTCAGCTTGCGGATGGCGTCGGCAAGGCCCGGCGGGCGCTTTCGGTCGATCACCCGCCGCATGAATTCGTTGCGCAGCGCCTCCGGCTTGGCCTCGAAGCGGCTGAGCCAGTCGGCATTGGCGCTGGCGCCCTGCCTGCCGACATTGCGCCAGGCCGCGAGCACGTCGTCGGGGACTTCGAACGGCCCATAGTTCCAGCCCAGCGCTTTCTTGGCGCCGGCGAGTTCTTCAGCGCCGAGCGGCTCGCCGTGGGCCTTCGAGGTACCGGCTTTGTGCGGGGCGCCGAAGCCGATCGTGGTCTTGCAGGCGATCAGCGAGGGGCGATCGGAGGATTGCGCGGCGGCGATCGCCGCGGCGATGGCCTTCTGGTCGTGACCGTCGATTCGCACCGCGTTCCAGCCATGCGCCTTGAAGCGCGCCACCTGGTCGACATTGTCGGTCAGCGTGATCGGGCCGTCGATGGTGATGCCGTTGTCGTCGTACAGGAAGATCAGCTTGTTGAGCTTCAGGTGCCCGGCCAGCGCCAGCGCCTCGTGGCTGACACCTTCCATCAGATCGCCGTCGGAGCATAGCACGTAGGTGGTGTGGTCGACGATATCCTCGCCGAATTCCGCCGCCAGCAGCCGTTCGGCCAGCGCCGTCCCGACCGAGGAGGCGACGCCCTGGCCGAGCGGGCCGGTGGTGGTCTCGATGCCGGCTGTGATGAAATTCTCGGGATGGCCCGGGGTCTTGGAGCCGAGCTGGCGGAAATTCTCGATCTCCTCGATCGTCACGTCCTCGTTGCCGGTGAGGTACAACAGAGCGTACAGCAGCATCGAGCCGTGACCGGCCGAGAGGATGAAACGGTCGCGGTCCGGCCAGCGCGGATCGGCGGCGTCGAATTTCAGGAATTGTGTGAACAGCACGGTGGCGATGTCGGCCGCCCCCATCGGCAGGCCGGGGTGGCCGGAGTTGGCCTTCTCGACAGCATCCATCGCCAGTGCGCGGATCGCATTGGCCATACGGGAATGATCGACGCGCGTCATGATGAAAATCCGCCTGAAATGAGCCGCTTGTTGGCGATTCGCCCGCTGGCGAGCGGCCTCGGCACGAGCGTTGTTGGCAACGTGGAGTCAAGGGCTGGATAGCATCTCGGTTCCCGGAGTCCAAGGTAATGAAACGCGGCTCGGGTCGGAAAAGTTGCTTAGCGGTGCATAGCTTGCAACCGGCGTTGCGCTGGCCTTGCTTGCCACGTAAATTTCATCCTCTAAACGCTTGCCGAACCGGTAATTTTTCGGGTCCGGCAGCTTCAATCAGGCTTCAATCAAAGGTACGCGTTGACGCATGAGTGATCGCCCCGCGAACGGTTCGGGCAACATCGAGCCCTCATCGGTCGAAATCGACGTCGCTACGCGGCGGCTGATGGCAGCGCTCGAAGCGCTGGAAAGCGCGGTCGAGCGGCGGCGCGAGGCCGACCGCGACGAGAACGAGCTGGCGAGCCGGATCCAGGCGCTGGGCGCGGACCGCTCGCGGCTCGCCGACGAACTCGACGGTTCGCTGGTGAAATCGCGCCGCCTGGAGCGCGTCAATCGCGAAATCGCCGACCGGCTGGATGCCGCGATCGGCACCATCCGCTCGGTACTCCATGCCGGAGAAGATTCATGAGCCACATCAACGTCACCATCAACGGCCGGCAATACCGGATGGCCTGCGAGGAAGGGCAGGAGGTGCGGCTATTGAAACTCGCCGAGAGCCTCGAATCGCGCATCCAGAGCCTGCGCGGCAAGTTCGGTGAGATCGGCGACGCGCGCCTGGTGGTGATGGCGGCGCTGACGGTGTGCGACGACTTGCTCGACACCGGTCCGCGCATCCGGCAGCTCGAGGAGGAACTCGAAGCCCTGCGCGGCGTGCGCACGGCCGCGGCCGACCGCGCCCGCGCCACCCAGGTCGCGGTCGCCAATGCGCTCAACGCCGCCGCTGACCGCATCGAACGGACCACGCAGGTGCTGAACCGCACCATCGGCGGCGGGGTCGCGATTGGTTGACCAAGCGAACGGTTAGCGCTGGCGGTTTGGGGTAACCGTGGCTACATTGGCCTTGCGAAGCTGTGTCGCGCGTCAGGAGCCACATATCCCCGGGGCCTTATCGATCCTTAAGGGAACTGTCCCTGGCCGGGTCCGTGGATCCGGTCATATGGTGCCCACCTACTTTCGTAGGGAACTCCGGGATCGAGCGCTCCAACGGCCATCGCGGCT
>NZ_JADGRI010000490.1 GCF_017881085.1 Bradyrhizobium sp. | reverse complement strand
CACGGTCGAGGCCTTCCTCCGGCATCCGCAGCTTCATGCCCGCCACCGCGTGCAGAAAGTGGGATCGCCGAACGGGCCGCTGATGAGCTTCCTGCCCGCAATCACCATTCCCGGCGTCACGCCGGTGATGGGCGATATTCCCGCCGTCGGCGAGCACACCGGGGCGATCCTGGCCGAACTCGGCCTGTTGGAAAAAACCGAATCATGACCGCTCCGCGATTGACCCGAACCTATCTCGCCGTACCCGCGCATCGCGCCCGCCTCGTGCAAAACGCGGCGGCGTCCGCCGCCGACGCGGTGTTCCTCGATCTCGAGGACGCCGTCCCGCCGGCCGAGAAAGCCACCGCGCTGGAAGCCGCCGCAACGGCGCTGACCACGCATGACTGGGGCAACAAGACCGTCTCCGTCAGGCTGAACGCGATCGACAGCCCGTCGATCCGGGACGAGATCAAGCGGCTCGGCGGAATCGAGCGGCTCGATGCTTTCATCATTCCGAAAGCGGAGGCCGTCGCCGACATTACAAGAATCAATGATTGGATCACCGACGCCGCCGGTTCGCGCGATAACCCCGTCGAGATGGAGTTGCTGATCGAGACCGCGCGCGGGCTGGTCAATGTCGAGGCGCTGGCCGCATGCGACGCTGTCGTGACGGGCCTGCATCTCGGCGTCGGCGACTTTGCCGCATCGATCGGCGCGCGCAGCGCGGAGATCGGCGCCTCGCCGCAGGGCTACAAGCATATCGGTAGTGCGGCCGACGGGCACCCGGAAACCCCGCTGGATCTCTTTGCCTATCCGATGATGCGACTCCTGGTAGCCGCCCGCGCCTTCGGCCTGCGCGCGATCGACGGCCCTTGCGGCGCGTTCCGCGACGCGATCGCGACCGAAGCGACGGCCAGGAAGGCGGCGGCGATGGGGTTCGACGGCAAGCAGGTGATCCATCCCACCCAGATCGAACCCACGCGCAATGCCTTCATCCCTTCCGACGAGGAACTCGCCAACGCCCAGCGCGTGATCGCGGCGATGGAAGAGGCGGAACGAAACGGCCAGGCCGCCGTCACGGTCGACGGCAAGATGGTGGACTATGCGAACCTGCGGATGATCCGGCGCCTGCTGGGTTTCAAGGGGCAAATGTGAGAGAGGCGAACACACCCTGCCCGCCTCTCCTGGCATCGTAGAACGCGGCAATCTCAGACCGTCAGCACCGTCGAGCCCGTTGTCTTGCGCGCGGCGAGATCGGCGTGGGCCTTCGCCGCGTCCTTCAGCGGATAGGTCTGGTGCACCTCGATCTTGACCGCGCCGGATTTCACCACATCGAACAGCTCGTTCGCCATGGCGACGAGGTTCTCGCGCTTGGCGGCGTAGGTGTTGAGCGTCGGGCGGGTGACGTAGAGCGAGCCCTTCTGCGCCAGCAGGCCGAGATTGAGCGGCTCGACGCTGCCGGAGGACTGGCCAAACAACGCGGCGACGCCGAGCGGCGCCAGGCAGTCGAGCGATTTGAGGAAAGTGTCCTTGCCGACGGAATCGTAAACCACCGGCACCTTCTTGCCGCCGGTGATCTCGTCGACGCGTTTGACGAAATCCTCGCGCGTGTAAACAATGGTGTGGGCGCAGCCATGGGCCTTGGCGAGCTTTGCCTTCTCATCGCTGCCGACGGTGCCGATCACGGTGGCGCCGAGATGCTTGGCCCACTGGCTGAGGATCAGGCCGACGCCGCCGGCCGCGGCATGCAGCAGAATGGTGTCGCCGGACTTCACGCGATAGGTCTGGCGGATCAGGTACTGCGTCGTCAAACCTTTGAGCATCATCGCGGCGGCGGTCTTGTCGTCGATGCCGTCAGGCAGTTTCAGGAGACGATCGGCCGGGATCAGCCGCGCTTCCGCATAGGCGCCGATCGGCGCGGCGCCATAGGCGACGCGATCGCCAACCTTCAGATCGGTGACGCCGGCGCCGACTTCCTCGACCACGCCAGCGGCCTCGCCGCCGAGTCCGCTCGGCAGTTGCGCCGGGTAAAGCCCGGAGCGGTTATAGATATCGACGAAGTTCAGCCCCACCGCGGTGTGGCGGATGCGGGCCTCGCCGGGACCGGGCTTGCCGAGATTGACCTCTTCCCAGACCAGAACTTCGGGGCCGCCGGTTTTGTGGAAGCGGATGGCATGCGTCATGGATTTACTCCTTGTGAGGCGACAGACGGCGAAATCGCGGGGGACATCAAGATAACGGCGGGGGCCGGTCCGCCCGGCAGCCATGATTACAACAGGCGCGCGTGGCGCGGCAAGGAATAGCCTCGGGACGGCATGCTCGTTGCCGGACACGACTCCGCGATCCCGCGGCGCGATATGCCCGAGTTTTGCACGGTCCTGCCGCCCAGAGAGGGCGTGGGGAATGCCGGGTGCCCAGTGCACCCGCAGCCTCGTGTGCGCTGGGGGTAGTTCAAGATGCACACGAGTATTCACAGCGGTCGCACCGGAAATCACCCGGCATCCCCGCACGCAATGGTTTTAACGGTTTCCTCCGCGCTCTTGTGTCTGCAAAATCTGGCAGAATGTGCGAACGGGCGGCTCTGACCAGCCGCCCGTCGCTGGATCTGAGCCCGTTCGCGCTCAAAGGCCGC
>NZ_JADGRI010000489.1 GCF_017881085.1 Bradyrhizobium sp. | reverse complement strand
TGTCATGCCGGGCTGCCCCGACGGCATCGTGTTGCCGAAATGCGCCGGCGCTGCCGACGTCAATCACCTGGCCCTGTACCTCGATGCGTTCGAGGCTGCATCCAGCCTCGAACAGGGCAGCACGCGGATCGTCGTCGTTGCGACGGAGACGGCGCGGGCGGTTACAAAGCTGTTCGATTTCGAGGGTGCGAGCCCACGCCTCTGGGGCATGATGTGGGGTGCCGAGGATCTCGCGGCTTCGCTTGGCGCCTCGCGCAACCGGACCGCAGGCCGCTTTCACGGTCCGTTTTTGCTGGCGCGCGATCTCTGCCTGATCAGCGCGGCGGCGGCCGGGGTCGTCGCGATCGATACCATCGCCACCGACATCGACGATCTGGTCGCGCTGAGGGAAGAGGCGATCGCCGCGCGGCATGACGGGTTTCTGTCCAAGGCCGTCATTCATCCCAAGCATGTCGACGTGGTCAATGCGGCCTTCATGCCGACCGATGAGGAGATCGCATGGTCGCAGAAGGTGGTAAAGGCTTTCGACGACAATCCGGATACCGGTGTCGTCAAGCTGGACGGCAAGATGCTCGACAGGCCGCACCTTCGCGCCGCCGTGAAAATTCTCGCACAAGCCAAACGGCAAAGCTGAAGACTCTCCGGACTACGCCGTCGGCGGCGGTTCCACGGGATCGGCCTCGACCATCGCGCCTTCGGCGATCAGCGTCTCGATCTCGCTGTCGGAAAAGCCGGCTTCGCGAAGGATCGCGCTGCTATGTTCGCCCAAGCGGGGCGGGTATTGCCGGATTGACGGCGGCGTCCTGCTCCAGGTCGCGGCGGGCCCTGCCACACGGAGCGGGCCTTCGGTCGGATGGTCGATGGATTGCAGCAGACCGACCGCGGCGAGATGCGGGTCGTCGATCAGGCTGTCGAGGTCGTGCAGCGGCGCGTGCGGAATATCGGCCTCCTCGAACAGGCGCATCCATTCGGCGCTGGTGCGGGTCTTCATGACGCCGGAAAACCAGCCATAGACGAAATCGTAATTGTTCGTCCGTGAGGTGATGCTGTTGAGCCGCGGATCGCGATCGCCGTCGTTGTCCTGGCCGATCGCGCGGAAGAAGGCGCTCCATTGTTTGTCGTTATAGACCAGCGCGCAGATGTAGCCGTCGCTGGTCTGGTAGGGCCGGCGATCCGGCGACAGCAGCCGTGAATAACCCGGCGGTCCGATCGGCGGCTCGAAGCTGCGTCCGGACATATGATCGCCCAGCACGAATTGCGCCATGGTTTCGAACATCGGGATCTCGATCGATTGTCCTTCGCCGGTGCGGTCGCGGTGCAGCAGCGCGGCCAGAATCGCATGCGTGGCGTTGAGCCCGACGATGCGATCGGCCATCGTCGCGGGCGAGAAGCGCGGCTCGCCGGTGATCTTTCCGGTGAGCGCCGGCAACGCCGTCATGCCCTGGATCAAATCGTCGTAGGCGGGCCGACCGGCGTAGGGGCCTTGCTCGCCAAAGCCATGCAGGCTGGCATAGACCAGCCGCGGGTTGAGGGCGAGCAAATCGTCTGCGCCGAGCTGTAGCCGGCGCATCGCGGCCGGTCGCACGTTATGAACGAACACGTCGGCAGTCGACGCCAGCCGCAGCAGCGCCTCGTGGCCGCCGGCTTTTTTCAGGTCGAGCACGATGGAGCGCTTGTTGCGGTTGCCCTGAAGATACATCGCCCCCATCTGCGCGTGGCGCATCGGCGAGGCATGGCGCATCACGTCGCCTTCCGGACTCTCCACCTTGATGACATCGGCGCCGTAGTCGCCCAAAATCATGGTGGCGTAGGGACCCATCATGACGCTGGTCAGGTCGATGATTCTGACGCCGGCGAGAGGTCCCGCCGGGGCGTCAGCGCCAGCCTGTTTCACAGCGCGTCCGCTCAACGGCTCGCCGCCAAAGCCTCGGTGAAGGCCTTGAAGACGTCGGTGCCGGGTTTGCCACGTTTGTCGACGTCCTTTACCCACTCCTCCGCCACGTTCTTGAAAGCCGTGGCGAACACCTGCTTGTCCTCGGGGCCGAACTCGATGACCTTCATGCCCTGCGACTTGATCTTCTCGGTCGCGGCCTTCTCGCCATCCTCGAAGCGCTTGCAGCCTTCGCGCGTGGTTTGTTCGCCCGCTTCGACCAGGACCTTGCGGACGTTCTCCGGCAGGGATTTGAATTTCGCTTCGCCTATCGAATAGGTGAAGATCGCGGTTCCGAAGTTCAGACCCTCGGTGCCGGATTTGAGGATCTTGCCGAAGTCGTAGGACACCGAGCTCTGATAGGAGAAGATCAGGCCGTCGAGCGTGCCGCGGGTGAGCGATTCATAGATCTCGGGCGCGGCCATGCGGACCGGCACGCCATTGATCGAGCGCATCATCAGGTCCATCGCGCCGCCGGTGGTGCGGATCTTCAGGCCCTCCAGATCCTTCGCGGTCTTGACGACACGGCTATTGGCGAGCTGGATCTGATAGGCGGGCAGCGCGATCGTCACCAATGGCCGCAGGCCGTTGGGCGCGAATTCCCTGGTCTCCAGGATGCCGCCATTGTGCGAGATCTTGTAGAAGGCGAGCGATCCCTGGCACTCGGTCTCGAAGATGCCGGGAAGTTCG
>NZ_JADGRI010000488.1 GCF_017881085.1 Bradyrhizobium sp. | reverse complement strand
CAAAAGCCGCTCGGCGAGCAGATCATGAAGGTGTCGAGCGTCGGTCTCGGCGGACCGTATAACCCGATGATCCGCAGCCCGGTGCTGGGCCAGCGCCTGTACGACCTGTTCTATTATCTGCGCTGGCAGACCTCCGTCCCCACCAAGCTCAACGAGTTCGCGATCCTGATCATCGGGCGGCAGTGGCGCTCGCAGGTCGAATGGTTCGCGCACGCGCCGCTGGCGGCCAAGGCGGGCCTGTCGGCCGACATCATCGCCGAGCTGAAGGCCGGCAAGCGGCCGTCAAACATGGCCGAGGACGAGGCCGTCGTGTACGACTTCGTCACCGAGCTCACCACCACGCAGAAGGTTGCCGACGAAACCTATGCACGGGCAAAGAAGGTCTTCAACGACCAGCAGATCGTGGACCTGACCGCGGTGGCCGGCAATTACGTCATGGTGGCGATGCTGCTGGCGATGGCGGAAGAAACCGTGCCTCCGGGCAAGGAAGAGCCGTTCAAGGTCGGCGAGAAGTAGGGCTACTTCACCTCTCCCATCGGGAGAGGCATAGGCCGCCTTGGGCGGCCATTGTTCGAGGAGAACGCCGAAGCAAAGCTTCGGCTATGTCGCATCGTCAGATGCGATCCGGGTGAGGGGTTACGCTCTATCGATAGACTTGAACCCCTCACCCCAACCCTCTCCCACAAGGGGAGAGGGGGCGCACCTTCATTGCCGGAACATCGAACCAATGCGTTCGAAATGCATCGACCGTCAGGTCATCCGTTGGCGGCGTCCTTGCCGATGCGGCCGAGATGGGTGAACCCAAATCCAGCCCGAATATTTCAGGCCGTAGCCGAGCGCGCGGTCGATGCCGATATGCGCGAGCCAGATCAGCGCGATCGAGAGCGTCAGCGGCGAGGCGAGGCCGAACCCGGTTGTCGTCAGCGCCATCGGCGCCATGTAGCTGTGCGCGGCGTTGTAGAGGATGGCGCCGATTCGGGGCCCGGCGAGATAGCCGGCAAAGCTCAGGTCCGGCGACAGGAACAGCACCGCGTAGACCCACCAGGACCCGCCCCGGACCGCGTAGAGCATGGTCATGCCGAGAAACAGCGTCAGGCCCTCCAGCCGGAGCAGGGTTCGGCAGCCACCCGTGACGGCGCCGGTGGCCTCGGTTGCGGTGGTCCCGTTCATGGCTGGCCTCCCAAAATAGCCCGGTCAACGTATCTCTTCCAACCGCCATTTCGGCGATCGAAAGCCGGTTTCCGGTTCGGAAAATGCCGTGTTAGAACCCGGTCAATCCTTAAGCAAATTGATGGGCGGGAGCCAATGAAAGATATCCTGGAAACCCTTGAAGAGCGGCGCGCCGGCGCCCGGCTGGGCGGCGGCGAAAAGCGCATCGAGGCGCAGCACGCCCGCGGCAAGCTGACCGCGCGGGAGCGCATCGAGCTCCTGCTCGACAAGGGCAGTTTCGAGGAATTCGACATGTTCGTCGAGCACCGCTCGACCGAATTCGGCATGGAGAAATCGAAAGTGCCGGGCGACGGCGTTGTCACCGGCTGGGGCACCGTCAACGGCCGCAAGACCTTCGTCTTCGCCAAGGATTTTACCGTGTTCGGCGGCTCGCTCTCCGAGACCCACGCGCAGAAAATCGTCAAGATCCAGGACATGGCGATGAAGGCGAGGGCGCCGATCATCGGGCTCTACGACGCCGGCGGCGCGCGGATCCAGGAAGGCGTCGCCGCACTCGCGGGGTATTCCTATGTGTTCCGCCGCAACGTCATCGCGTCGGGCGTGATCCCGCAGATATCCGTGATCATGGGCCCCTGCGCCGGCGGCGACGTCTATTCGCCCGCCATGACCGACTTCATCTTCATGGTGAAGAACACCAGCTACATGTTCGTCACCGGACCGGACGTGGTGAAGACCGTCACCAACGAGGTCGTCACCGCGGAAGAACTCGGCGGCGCCAGCGTGCACGCCACGCGTTCCTCGATCGCGGACGGCGCCTTCGAGAACGACGTCGAGACGCTCTTGCAGATGCGCCGGCTGATCGACTTCCTGCCGTCCAACAACACCGACGGCGTGCCGGAATGGCCGAGCTTCGATGACATCGGGCGGATCGACATGTCGCTGGACACGCTGATCCCCGACAATCCGAACAAGCCCTACGACATGAAGGAATTGATCCTGAAGGTCGTGGACGAGGGCGACTTCTTCGAAATCTCCGAGGCGTTCGCCAAGAACATCGTCACCGGCTTCGGCCGCATCGCCGGCCGCACCGTCGGCTTCGTCGCCAACCAGCCGATGGTGCTGGCGGGCGTGCTTGACTCTGACGCCTCGCGCAAGGCCGCGCGCTTTGTCAGATTCTGCGATGCCTTCAACATCCCGATCGTCACCTTCGTGGACGTGCCGGGTTTCCTGCCGGGCACCGCGCAGGAATATGGCGGCCTGATCAAGCACGGCGCCAAGCTGCTGTTTTCCTATTCGCAATGCACGGTGCCGCTGGTCACGGTAATCACGCGCAAGGCCTATGGCGGCGCCTTCGACGTGATGGCCTCAAAAGAAATCGGCGCCGACGTAAACTACGCCTGGCCGACCGCGCAGATCGCCGTGATGGGCGCCAAGGGCGCGGTCGAGATCATCTTCCGC
>NZ_JADGRI010000487.1 GCF_017881085.1 Bradyrhizobium sp. | reverse complement strand
ACGGGGTTGACGATGAGATTGGCGCCGTAACGGATTGGTGCAGTTGCCGAGCGTCCGAGCGATTTCGCAAAAGTATCAGATTGCGAAATCTTTTCGAGCTCATCGAGTGCCGTGAGTTCCTGGATAAATACTTTTGTGAGTTCGATACCATCTACTTGGAATTTACCGTATTTAGTGTCGACTACAAAAATGAGCATATTTCCATCGCTGCGCACTCTTGCGGCGACGTGATAGTTATTCCCCTCGGTAAGCGCGCCAAGGTAAGTCGCCGCACTTCGTTCCTGGGGTATCTCAAATGCTGCCAAAGGAGCAAATGCGCTGCCGGCACCTAAGCAACCCAGCACAACAGCGACTTGGATGCTTATTCGCGTCCTGGCCTTCGTAGTCAGAATGACAGGCATATGTCGACATTCCCCAGACAAACCCCGAAACGGCGTGGACGATAACAGACGGTGGGGTAACCAGGAAGCCATAGGCGGGCTGGACTCGATGGCAATGACAGGCTCGCGGCGGATTGTACCTTGGGCCACGATATCCGCACCGCTCGCAGCGCAGACGCGGCGCGATAGACGGCACCGGAACATCATCGAATTAGCCATTCACGTCTTAAATGCTGCGGTGTGCTGCCTCGCCCGGGTGCGGCACACAGCGATGGTGCGCGCGCCGTTGGCGAATTTGACATTAACCTTTCGTTAACCTTAAGAGTTAAACGGCATTTAAGATTCTTACCAATTTGTTAACTTAAATGTTGAGGTGCGTGGAGGACATCGGGCGGGCAACAATTTGCGCGAGATATGGCCGTGGATCATGGCCCTTGCTTGCCGATCGACCAGCGGCGCAACCGCAGAGTTCCGCGGTAACGCTTCCACCGGCTTACTCGTCCTGACTCATCGGCGGTCTGCTGAATATTCCGGCCCGAAAAGGGCCTTGCACAAGCATTCGGCACGCTTTTGCATCGACGAAGGAGCGGCATTGTGACGGCAGGGACCTTGATCAGCGGCCAATCACGCGGCGAGGGCCTCGATCTTGCCGCCGCCGGATCGTGGACGGCCGAGCATGCGCGCACGCTTGAGCCGCAGGTCGACGCTGCGACCCGCACCAATTCGCAAGTGCGCAGAATCGCCATCGACGTGGCGCGGATCGACCGGCTCGACACCTTCGGCGCCTGGCTTCTGGAACGCGCGATGCGCACCTGGACCAGCCAGGGATGCGAGACCAGACTGATCGGCCTGCACGACGACTATCGCGGTCTGTTCGAAAAGGTCCATGCCGGGACCCACAAGCTGACGCCCGAGCCGCCAAAGCAGAACTCCATCATCGCAACCTTGGAGAGCGTCGGCCGGAACATGGCGGGAGCTGGCGGCGACTTTGTCATGCTGGCGCAGATGATCGGGGCGCTGATGGTCGCGGCTAAGCGGGTGGCGGTGCGCCCGTGGACCTTCCGCCTCACATCGATGATCAACCATCTCGAGCGCGTGTGCTGGCATGCGGTGCCGATCATTCTGCTGATTACCGTTCTAATCGGCGCCATCCTCGCCCAGCAGGGCATCTTCCATTTCCGCAAATTCGGCGCCGACATCTACGTCATCGATATGGTTGGCGTGCTGGTGCTGCGCGAAGTCGGCGTGCTGATTGTCTGCATCATGGTGGCCGGCCGTTCCGGCAGCTCCTACACCGCCGAGCTCGGCGCGATGAAAATGCGCGAGGAGGTCGATGCCTTGCGCACGATGGGTTTCGACCCCGTCGAAGTGCTGATTCTCCCGCGCATCGTCGCGCTCGTTATTGCGGTGCCGGTCCTAACCTTTCTCGGCTCGATGGCCGCGCTTTATGGAGGCGGCGTGGTGGCCTGGGCCTACGGGGGCATCGAGCCGCCGGTATTTCTGTCGCGGCTGCAAGAAGCGATCACGGTCGAGACGTTCGAAGTCGGGATCCTCAAGGCTCCGTTCATGGCTCTGGTCATCGGCGTTGTCGCCTGTGTCGAAGGGCTGCAGGTGCAAGGCAGCGCCGAGTCGCTCGGCGAGCAGACAACCAATTCGGTGGTCAAGTCGATCTTCCTCGTCATCGTGCTCGACGGCATGTTCGCCATGTTCTTCGCTTCGATCGGAATGTAGCCGATGGCAAACGCTCCGGCAGAAACCGTCATCCGCGTGCGCGATCTGGTTGTCGACCTGAAGGCGCATCGGGTTCTCAACGGGGTCAATCTTGACGTGTATCACGGCGAGATCCTCGGCTTCGTCGGCGCCTCTGGCGCGGGCAAGTCGGTCTTGTTGCGCACGATTATCGGATTGCTGCCAAAGCGGCAGGGACGCATCGAAGTGCTCGATGTCGACCTCGATCAGGCTGATGAGGATCAAAGGCAGGGGATCGAGCGGCGCTGGGGCATCCTCTTTCAGCAAGGTGCGTTGTTCTCCTCGCTGACCGCCGGCCAAAACGTCGAATTTCCGATCCACGAATATCTCGATCTTTCGGATCGCCTCATGACCGAGATGGCGATCACCAAGCTGGAAATGGTCGGCCTGAAGCCGGACGTCTATCGGAAATATCCGTCGGAGTTGTCAGGCGGCATGATCAAGCGCGTCGCGCTCGCCCGGGCGCTGGCGCTCGATCCCGAGATTTTGTTCCTGGACGAACCCAC
>NZ_JADGRI010000052.1 GCF_017881085.1 Bradyrhizobium sp. | reverse complement strand
TTCGATCCGATCGCCGGCCATGGCATCGACGTCGGCGCCTCACGGCGAAACCCGACCATTGTGCCGGTGCGGTTCCGCGAAATCATCAAGCCCGAGCATTACAACGTGTTCCGCTGGAAGTTCTTCCGGGTGCATTTCCAGTTCGTGATGGCCAATGAGCGGCCCCATGCCTACGACTTCTTCATGATCGTTTGCGGCCCCGTTCCGCTGAGCGATCGCATGGCTCTGCCCGAGGCGGCCCTGGCGATCGCCACGGGCGACGCCGCCGCCCGCGAATGGGCCTGGAAAAGGCTCGAAGCCGGCGCCGCCGGCCGCCTGAATGCCGCCGATTTAGGCGAGTTGGAACCTTCCGCCCGTCGCCGGGGTTGAAGTCCGGGTCCAAGGTTGACCGGTTCCTTGGCACCTGGTGGTGCCCAATGGGTTGGCTTTAACCGCCGGTTTGGTGTAAAGATCAGGGCAGTATTGGCTGTCGAAAGCGGCCGGTCGCTGGTTTTAGGTGTCAGTAACTGCTTCAAATAGCTGATAAAAATGGCTGGGAAGGGTGAAATCGCCAAAGTGATGAATATCACATTGACCGACCCGGAGCGCATTTAGGCTAACCAAATCAGGCTTCGGCCTACTCAGTCGACGTCCGGCGTCTGGGTTTTCGCTGCGCTGAGACTGCGCACCCCATCCACGTCGGGCGGTTTGTCCCGACATGCAAAATTGGAATATCGCCGTGACCGTATTCAGTAAAACGCCGCTTCTCGACACGATCCATACCCCCGCCGATCTGCGCCGGCTCAAGGTGGAACAGGTCCAGCAGGTCGCCGACGAGTTGCGGCTGGAAACCATCGACGCGGTTTCGGTCACCGGCGGGCATTTCGGCGCCGGCCTCGGCGTCGTCGAGTTGACCACGGCCATCCATTACATCTTCGACACCCCGCGCGACCGTTTGATCTGGGACGTCGGCCACCAGGCCTATCCGCACAAGATCCTGACCGGCCGCAGGGACCGCATCCGCACGCTGCGCACCGGCGGCGGGCTGTCCGGATTCACCAAGCGGACCGAAAGCGATTACGATCCGTTCGGCGCCGCCCACTCCTCGACCTCGATATCCGCCGCCCTCGGCATGGCGGTGGCGCGCGACCTCTCCGGAGGCAAGAACAACGTCATCGCCGTGATCGGCGACGGCGCGATGTCGGCCGGCATGGCCTATGAGGCCATGAACAATGCCGGCGCGATGAATTCCCGGCTGATCGTCATTCTCAACGACAACGACATGTCGATCGCGCCGCCGGTCGGCGCGATGTCGGCCTATCTGTCGCGGCTCTATTCCGGCAAGACCTACCGCTCGCTGCGCGAGGCTGCCAAGCAGCTCGGCAAGCACCTTCCGAAACTGATCGCCGATCGCGCCGAGCGCGTCGAGGAATATTCCCGCGGCTTCATGGTCGGCGGCGGCACGCTGTTCGAGGAACTCGGCTTCTACTACGTCGGCCCGATCGACGGCCACAATCTCGACCATCTGCTGCCGGTGCTGAAGAACGTCCGCGACATGGAGACCGGCCCGATCCTGGTCCACGTCGTGACGCAAAAAGGCAAGGGATACGGCCCGGCGGAAGCCTCCACCGACAAATATCACGCGGTGGCCAAGTTCGACATCGCGACCGGCGCCCAGGCCAAGGCCAAGCCGAACGCGCCGTCGTATCAGAACGTATTCGGCCAGAGCCTCGTCAAGGAAGCCCAGAAGGACGACAAGATCATCGGCATCACCGCGGCGATGCCGTCGGGCACCGGCATCGATATCTTCAACAAGGCCTTCCCCGATCGCACCTTCGACGTCGGCATCGCCGAGCAGCACGCGGTGACCTTCGCCGCCGGCCTCGCAACCGAGGGCTACAAGCCGTTCTGCGCGATCTATTCGACCTTCCTGCAGCGCGGCTATGACCAGGTCGTGCACGACGTGGCGATCCAGAGCCTGCCGGTCCGCTTCGCGATCGACCGCGCCGGCCTGGTCGGCGCCGACGGCGCCACCCATGCCGGTTCGTTCGACAACGCCTATCTCGGCTGCCTGCCCAATTTCGTCATCATGGCGGCTTCCGACGAGGCCGAACTCGTCCACATGGTCGCAACCCAGGTCGCGATCAACGACCGCCCGAGCGCGGTGCGCTATCCCAGAGGCGAAGGCCGCGGCGTGGAGATGCCCGAAGTCGGCATTCCCCTGGAGATCGGCAAGGGCCGCATCGTTCGCGAGGGCACCAAGATCGCGCTGTTGTCGTTCGGCACGCGTCTGGCCGAATGCGAGAAGGCGGCCGACGAACTGGCCGCGCATGGCCTGTCCACCACCATCGCGGACGCGCGCTTCATGAAGCCGCTCGACGTCGACATGGTGCTGAAACTGGCGCGCGAGCATGAAATCCTGCTCACCATCGAGGAGGGCTCGATCGGCGGCTTCGGCTCCCACGTGATGCAGACGCTGGCCGAGCACGGCATGCTCGACGGCGGTTTGCGGATGCGCGCAATGGTGCTGCCCGACGTGTTCCTCGACCACGACTCCCCGAGCGCGATGTACGCCCGTGCCGGCCTCGACGCCAAGGGCATCGTCGCCAAGGTGTTCGAGACCCTCGGCAAGGACTTCAAGGTCGAAACCGTGAAGCTGGCCTGAGGCCAAATCCCGGTCGTTCCCCGAACGGCGGTTACCGACTGAACCAATGATATTCACGAACCCGGCCAGACCGGGTTCGCAGGACACATCGGGGAATGACAAGCGTCTATCTGGCCGGTCCCGACGTGTTTCTGCCCGACGCCTTCGAGATCGGGCGGCGCAAGATCGACCTGTGCATGCGTCACGGGCTGAGCGGACTGTTTCCGCTGGACAATGCCATCGACGCCGCAGCCGAGGACGCCTCCTTGCGAATATTCCGCGGCAACGAGACCATGATGATCGCGGCCGACGCCATCATCGCCAATCTCACGCCGTTTCGCGGCCCCGGTGCTGACGCAGGCACCGTCTATGAACTCGGCTACATGGCGGGACGCGGCAAGCTCTGTCTCGGCTATTCCAACGACCCCTCGTCCTACGCCGATCGCGTGCGTCAGTTCACCGAGGTGGTTTTGCGCGACGGGCGCCTGGTCGATGCCGCGGGATTGACGGTGGAGGATTTCGGGCTGGGCGATAATCTGATGATGATGCATGCGCTCGATCTGCACGGCTGCGCGCTGCTGACGCCGCGGCAGCCGCCCGCGGACATCTGGCGCGATCTGAGCGCCTTCGAGACCTGCGTGCGGATGGCCGCCGAGCGGCTGGCCGCGATGCGGCCGCAGGCATCGCGTTGAGTTCGGCCAAGGGCAAACCCGCCATGCCCCCTCCCCGCAAGCGCGCCGATGTCTTGCTGGTCGAGCGCGGCCTGTTCGAGAGCCGGGCGCGGGCCCGCGCGGCGATCGAAGCCGGCCTCGTGATCGCCGACGACAAGCCGGTGACAAAACCATCGGAGACCGTTGCCGCCGACGCCGTGCTGCAGGCGCAGCCCGCGCACCCCTTTGTCTCCCGCGGCGGCGTCAAGCTATCGGGCGCGCTGGAGCAATATCCGATCGAGATCGAGGGCCACGTCTGTCTCGACGTCGGCGCATCGACGGGCGGCTTCACCGAAGTGCTGCTCGCCAACGGCGCCGATCTGGTGTTTTCCATCGATGTCGGGCGCGAGCAATTGCATCCGTCGCTGCGCGGCCATTCCAGGATCGTTTCCATGGAGGAGACCGATATCCGCGATTTCGAGGGCAAGCGCCTGCCGGCGCGGCCGGACATCGTCGTCATCGACGTCAGTTTCATCTCCCTGAAGGCCGTATTGCCGGTAGCCTTGTCGCTGGCGGCCGCGCCGATGCATTTGCTGGCACTGATAAAGCCTCAATTCGAGGCGGCGCGAAAACATTCCAAGCGCGGCATCATCCGCAATGCGATGGTGCATCAGGAAATCTGCGATGAGATCGCCGCGTTTGCGGCACAGCTGGGATGCACCGACATCAGGGTGTTTCCATCGCCGATCACCGGCGGCGACGGCAACATCGAATTCTTCCTCGGCGCGCGCCGTGGTTGAGCGCCTTCTCATCGATCACGTCGGCCATTTCGGCGACGGCGTCGCGCTGGTCGGCGGCGCGAGCGTCTATGTGCCGTACACGCTGGGCGGCGAAACGGTCGAGGTTGCGCCCGTTCCCGGTCATCACCCCGACCGAAGGCGCCTGCTCGCGGTCGAGCACGCCAGCCCCGAGCGGATCACGCCGTTCTGCCAGCACTTCGGGGTCTGCGGCGGCTGCGCGATCCAGCACTGGGAAACCGAACGCTACCGCGCATGGAAACGCCATCTCGTGGTGGAGACGCTGGCGCAGGCGAAACTTGATTGCGAGGTCGATCCGCTGATCGACGCCCACGGCCAGGGCCGGCGACGGATCACGCTGCACGCAAGGATGGGCACCCATGACGTGCTCAAGGTCGGTTTTGCGGCGGCCAATTCGCACGAGATCGTTCCGGTTGATCAGTGTCCAATCCTCGATCCGGCCTTAGGCGGCGCGCTCGAGGCGGCGTGGGCGATCGCCGAGCCGCTGACGCCGACGGCAAAGCCGCTCGACATCCAGATCACGGCCACCGACAGCGGCCTCGATGTCGACGTGCGCGGCTCCGGACCGCTGCCGACCAAAATGATCACCACGCTGTCGCGGGTGGCGGAAGCGCATCGCCTGGCGCGGCTGACGCGCCATGGCGAATTGGTGCTGATGCGCAGCCCGCCCACGATCATGATCGGCGTAGCGAAAGTGACTTTGCCGCCGGGTTCTTTCCTGCAGGCGACGGTTGCCGGCGAGGAAGCGCTGGCGACGCTGGCCGGCGGACACTGCAAGCGCGCCAAACACATCGCCGACCTGTTCTGCGGGGTCGGCCCCTTTGCGCTGAGGCTGGCGGCAAATTCGAAAATTTCGGCCTTCGACAGCGATGCCGGCGCGGTCGAGGCGCTGCAGAAGGCGGCACAAGCGACGTCGGGACTGAAGCCGGTCAAGGCCGAGGCGCGCGACCTGTTCCGCCGTCCGCTGATGCCGCAGGAGCTGCGCGACTACGACGCGGTCGTGTTCGATCCGCCGCGCCAGGGTGCGCAGGCGCAAGCCGTCCAGCTCGCCGCCAGCAAGATTCCGCTTGTGGTCGCGGTGTCCTGCAACATCGCGACCTTTACGCGCGACGCGCGGATTCTGGTCGACGGCGGCTACCGGCTGGAAGCCGTGACCCCGGTCGACCAGTTCCGCCACACCCCGCATGTCGAGCTGGTGGCGAAGTTCACGCGGTAGTCGGTGCATTTTCCGGGGGCTTCATCCGGACTACTAACCTAGCGTCCCCAGCGGTCCTGCCAGATCTTCTCGCCGATCGTGCAGGAGACCCGCGGTTCCTTCTCGGCCACTGGGACCACCCGGCGTTCGGGCGTCCTTGCGGCGACTTCGAGCAGGAGTTTGGCGCGGATCGCTTCCTTGAACTTGTCGCGGTCCTTGATCGAGACCACGAAGGAACCCGGCCCGCCGATGACGCAGTCCTCGTAATAGAAATCGAGGTTGTCGATATCCATCGTCGAGTAGGACGGCTCCTTCACCATGATCGGCAGGCCGTTGATGATGATGCCCTTCTCCAGCGCCGCATCCCGCGCGATGGTGACGGGGCCGCCGTTGTTGTTGGGGCCGTCGCCGGAAATATCGATGACGCGCCGCAGGCCGTGATAGGGGTCCTCGTCGAACAACGGTAAAGCGAAATTAATCGCGCCCGAGATCGAGGTGCGCGACGCCCGCCGGATCGGCGTCTTCAGGATTTCGTCGGCGACGGCGTCCGCGGTCTCCGGACCGTCGATCAGCCGCCAGGGAATGATGATCTTCTGGTCGCTCGACGCCGCCCACTCGAAATAGGTCACCGCGATCTTGCCCATCGGCAGGCTCTTGAGCGCCTGCAGAAACTCCTTGGAGACGATGGCCTGCGCGTAACCTTCGCGCTGGATCGCAAGCTCATCCATGTCCATCGAATAGGAGACGTCGACGGCGAGGATCAGTTCGATATCGACGGAAGGCGCGGCCTGTTTCTGGGCCGATTGCGCCGCCCATTCGGATTTCAGGCCCGGCGCGGCGAACCCAGCGACGTCGCCTCCGGCCAACGCGCCCGCAACAAGCACCGCCCCGATCGAGACATACCAGCGCATCTCTGCCCTCCGGTCGACTGGGATGATCGTGACACGCAAATTGCGCCTGGAAAAGCAGGAACACGCGCCTCGCTTCACATTCAAGTTAGCGAGGCCGCCATATTCCACCAAGGCTGCTCCTCGCCGATGCGCATGCTCCGTCATTGGAAACGGCAGGCGAGACCTGCCTGGGCTGATCGACCTCAAACTCTCGCAGAATGCCCAGTTCCAGGACAGGCCAGGAGCCTGTAAACTGATCAAGACGGCTGCCGGCCGCGGCGATCAGGCCATGACCCCGCGCCTTGCGGAATGCCGCGCCAACTGATCGCCAAGGACCGCAAAGCGATCACAGGAGCGGCGCCGTCTGTTGTTTCACGCGTTTTGCTTGCGCGAACCTATATCCATTTCGCATGAAAACGCTCCGAGAGGTGCTGCTGGAATGATCGACGCCGTCACCAAGCCGAAAACCAAGGTCAAGACCAAGACCGAGCGACCCAAATTGCACAAGGTCATCCTCGTCAACGACGACTTCACGCCGCGCGAATTCGTCGTCACCGTTCTGAAGGCCGAGTTCCGCATGACCGAGGACCAGGCCCACAAGGTCATGATCACGGCGCACCAGCGCGGCGTCTGCGTGGTCGCCGTCTTCACCAAGGACGTTGCCGAGACCAAGGCGACGCGGGCCACCGACGCCGGCCGCGCCAAGGGCTATCCGCTGCTATTCACCACCGAGCCGGAAGAATAGCGGGCAGCAAGCGCAACAGATCTAACAACCATCTTCATTGCAATCTCTCTGATCAAGAATCCACGCAGAATAGCCAGGGCAAATCGAACCACAAGGAGTCGTTGCGGCCGTTAGCGGTCTCGGCCCCCGGGGTTTCGTCGATCAGCCGGTGGGCGCGGTCGTTATAGCCTGCCTTTTGTCGTTTTCGCCCAAGAAGCCGGACTTCGAATGCGCGAGGATCGCCGTCGAAAACCTCCTCGCGAGACACTAGGAATGACCATGCGACCCATCATCGCCGCTTTGTTACTGCTGATTTCGGCTTCGGCGATGGCGGGCAACAACGCGGGCTACGAAATGGGCGGCCAGTTCACGCGCTTCGACCCGGTGGTCGGCCAGTACAATCAGTCGGGGGAATTGTTCCGGATCGAGGGGCACTGCCAGTCGTCCTGCACGCTCTTCCTCGCCATCCGGAATGTCTGCATCGATCGAACCGCCACGCTGCTATTCCACGCCGGCCATGACAGGAACAAGAACATCACGGAGTCCGCGACCAGCCACCTGCTGGCCGCCTATAATGGGCCCCTGCGTAACTATGTCACCGCCAATCACTACATGGACACGCTGGCGTTTCATTCGATTTCCGGCGCCGACATGATCCAGAAATTCGGTTATCGGGCATGCCCGAAAAGTTGAACGACGGTGGTCTTCAGGTCTCGTCCGTCAACCCGTAGACCCGCTCGGCCTTTGAAAATCCCGCAATCGGAAATTCGCCGAGCTCGGCCCAGCCACCGGAGCATATGCCGGCAAAGCCTTCCGACGCCACGATGGTGCGACTGAGACGGCCGGCGATCTTCTCCAACCGTGCCGCGAGGTTGACGGCGGGACCGATGCAGGTGAAGTCGAGCCGGTTGCCGCCGCCGATATTGCCGTAGAGAATCTTCCCGACATGCAGCGCGACCCCGAAGCGGAAACGCTCGACGGCCTCTCCGATCGGATAATTCATGGCCGCGACGCTGGTGCGGGATTCGCGGGCGGCTTCCAGTACGCGCGAGCAAACCTGCTGGCTATTGCCATCCGCTTCCGAGATCGGAAAAACCGCGAGCAGCCCGTCGCCCATGAATTTCAGAACTTCCCCGCCATGCGCTCGGATCGCCGACACCTGGCAATCGAAATAGAGATTAAGAATATCCACCACCGTCTCGGCCGGCAGGCGGTCGGAAAGCGCGGTGAAACCGCGCAGATCCGACAGCCAGATCGCCGCATCCATCGTATCGGTGTGGCCACGCCTGATCTGGCCGCCGAGAATCTTTTCGCCGGCGCGGTTGCCGACATAGGTATCGAGCAGGATCGAAGCGGTCCGGCGCAAGGTGACGATTTCGACGAGCCGCGCCAGCGGCCGCACCAGCGATCGCAGCGCGTTCAATTGTTCGTCGTTAAAGCCGCCCGGTTGCTTCGTGGTCCAGCTCGATGCGTGCACCGAGCCGTCGGTACAAAGCAGCGGCAGCGCGACATAATCGGTGACGCCCTCCGCGCACATGTCGTCGAAAAACGGAAAGCGCCTGGCCCCGGGATCGCGTACCCGGTGCCGGACCTCCCGCCCCTCGCCGAATACGATCGCCAGCGGACTGTTGATGAATTCGGGCGAATCCAGGAAATCATGATCCGCGCTGCCGGTGACGACCTCGGCGCCCGGCCGCCAGATGAAATTGCGGCCCAGAACATCGGGATGCAGGGTGCGAACGAAAAGGCCGACCCGCCACAGTGGCAAACCGGCCTGCACCAAACGCTCGCAGAGGTCCGCCACCATCCGGGGCGGGCTGGTAGCCGACCGCGCGCCGTCGATCAGCCAGTCGATCAGGTTCTGCAGCTCGGTTGGGTTCATGAGGAAAGTATTTGCGGCGCTGTTTGCGGAAACGTCAAGGCGCGGCGGTAACGCGAAAGCCCGGCGCAGGCCGTAGGGCGAAATGAGCCGAAGGCGCAATCCGCCAACTCGGCGGCTTTGACGGCGGATTACGCTGACGCTGGTCCGCCCTAAAAAACTACCCGCCGACCTGCCCGCGATGCCGCAGAAAATGATCGGCGAGCACGCACGCCATCATGGCCTCGCCGACCGGGACCGCGCGGATGCCGACGCAGGGATCGTGGCGGCCTTTTGTCAGGATGTCGGTGTCGGCCCCCTTGCGATCGACGGTGCGGCGCGGCGACAGGATCGACGACGTCGGCTTGACGGCAAAGCGCGCCACCACCGGCTGGCCCGTGGAGATGCCACCCAGAATGCCGCCGGCATGATTGGACAGGAATCTCGCACCCTCATTACCCATCCGCATCTCGTCGGCGTTTTCCTCGCCGGATAATTCTGCCGCGCCGAAGCCGGCGCCGATCTCGACGCCCTTGACGGCGTTGATGCTCATCAGCGCCGCCGCCAGATCCGCGTCGAGTTTTGCGTAGATCGGCGCGCCGAGGCCGGCCGGCACGCCCTCCGCAACGACTTCGATCACCGCGCCGATCGACGAGCCGCTCTTGCGGATGCCATCGAGATAATCCTCGAAGAACGCGGCCTTGTCCTTGTCGGGGCAGAAGAACGGATTGCGCGCGATCTCACCCCAATCCCATTTCGCGCGATCGATCTTGTGCGGGCCCATCTGCACCAGCGCGCCGCGCACGGTCACGCCCGGCAAAATCTTGCGCGCGATAGCGCCGGCCGCCACGCGCGTCGCGGTTTCGCGCGCCGAGGAGCGCCCGCCGCCGCGATAGTCGCGCAGGCCATATTTGGCCTCATAGGTGAAGTCGGCGTGGCCCGGGCGAAACTTGTCCTTGATGTCGGAATAGTCCTTCGACCGCTGGTCGGTGTTCTCGATCAAGAGCGCGATCGGCGTGCCCGTCGTGACCTGCACGCCGGTCTCCGGATGCGCCATCACGCCGGACAGGATTTTGACCGCGTCCGCCTCCTGGCGCTGGGTGGTAAAGCGCGACTGGCCGGGACGGCGGCGATCGAGATCGCGCTGGATGTCCTCGACCGTGAGCGGCAACAGCGGCGGGCAGCCATCGACCACGCAGCCGATCGCGACCCCGTGGCTTTCGCCGAAGGTCGTGACCCGGAACATGTGGCCGAAGGTGTTGAAGGACATTTTGGACGATCCGCATGGCTGTCGAAAATCAACATCCATGCGGAATGTCGTAACGCGCGCGGTTCGGGGGGTCAAATCCCACCGTTTCTTAACTATACTTCGACAATCCGGCCTCGCCAAACACGTAGACCGCGCCCTGCTCGATGGTCAGGTCGGCGGCACTGTCTGATGTCTCGATGCCGAGCGCCACCATCAGCGCCCGCGCGGTGCCGCCATGGGCCACCGCGACGGTGTCCTCGGTGAGCTGGCGGTACCAGTCGGTCACCCGCGCCTGCACCTCGACATAGCTCTCGCCGCCCGGCGGCGACACGGTCCACTTCTCGGTCTGGCGTTGGGCAAACAGCTCGGGGTCCTTTTCCTGCATCTGCGCCAGGGTCGAGCCTTCCCAATGGCCGTAAGCGATCTCGCGCAGCCGGTCATCGATGGCGTATTGATCGGACGGCAGTTTCAAGCTGGCGCGCACCAGCTCCATGGTCGAGCGGGCCCGAACCAGCGGGCTGGCGACGAATTCCAGCGAGGTTTCGCTGCGGCCGTCGCGCGCGAACAAGTCGGCCAGAATGATTCCGGCCTTGGCGGCCTGCCGGCGGCCGAGTTCGTTGAGCGGAACATCCTGCGTGCCCTGCAGCCGGCCCAGCGCGTTCCACTCGGTTTCGCCGTGGCGGATGTAGTAGATCGTCGGCACGGCATGAACCTTGAGGCTAGTCCTTGCTCAGGGAATTGCTGAGCGAAATGTCCGGCGCGTCGGGGCGCTTCATGCCGACGACATGATAGCCGGAATCGACGTGATGGACCTCGCCGGTGACCGCGCGCGACAGGTCCGAAAGCAGATACAGCGCGCTGTCGCCGACTTCCTCCGTCGTCACGGTGCGGCGCATCGGCGCGTTGTATTCGTTCCACTTCAGGATATAGCGGAAATCGCCGATGCCGGACGCGGCCAGCGTCTTGATCGGCCCCGCCGAGATCGCGTTGACGCGGATGTTCTTCTCGCCGAGATCGGCGGCGAGATAGCGCACGCTCGCCTCCAGCGCCGCCTTGGCGACTCCCATCACGTTGTAGTGCGGCATCCATTTCTCGGCGCCGTAATAGGTCAGCGTCAGGATCGAGCCGCCATCGACCAGAAGTTTTTCGGCGCGCTGCGCGATCGCCGTCAGCGAATAACAGCTGATCAGCATGGTCTTGGAGAAATTGTCCGCTGACGTTTCGAGATAGCGGCCGTCGAGCTGGTCCTTGTCGGAGAACGCGATCGCGTGCACCACAAAGTCGATCTTGCCCCATTTTTGCTTCAGCACATCGAACACCGCATCGATGGTCGAGGGATCGGTGACGTCGCAATGGCCGAGCAGGATGCCGCCGATTTCCCCAGCCAGCGGCTCGACCCGCTTCTTCAGCGCGTCGCCCTGCCAGGTCAGCGCGATTTCCGCGCCGGCCGCGTGGCAGGCCTTGGCGATGCCCCAGGCGATCGAGCGGTTGTTGGCGACGCCGAGGATGACCCCGCGCTTGCCCTGCATCAGCCCTGAACCTTGCGCCATTTACGTTTCCCATCCGGCTTGATCAGGTCTGGAGGTACACCAGCCACCCCGGCCGGTACAGCCCAAATCCAGCCCCGGTTCGGGCGGTTTGCCCTGCGGCCTTAACTGCCGGAATAGTGACGTGATTTCGGTGTTATGATCGGTAAGGCGTTCACGCTACCGAACCTGGACGCCGGCCGGACCAAACCTGATCGGATGCGAATGACCGCATTTCGCGAGAGTGTCGAAGCCATGATTCCGGCCTTGCGCCGCTATGCGCGCGCGCTGACGCGGGATGCGGATAGCGCCGACGATCTGGTGCAGGACACGCTGGTGCGGGCGCTGCGCTCGGAACGGCTGTTTCTCGGTGGCGACGTCAGGAGCTGGCTCTACACCATCCTGACCAACCTCAACAAGAATCGGCGGCGATCGCTGGCGCGACGGCCGCAATTCATGCCGCTGCTCGACAACAACGCCGACGCCAGCGGAACCGAGGCGGAAGGACGCGACATCGCCCGTGCGCTGGCGACATTGGTGGAGGAGCAGCGATCGGTGCTGCTGTTGGTGATGCTGGAAGGTTTGAGCTATCGCGAAGTCGCCGACATCCAGGGCGTGCCGATCGGCACGGTGATGTCGCGCCTTGCTCGCGCCCGCGCCCATGTGAAGGCCGTGCTCGAGGGCGAGCGCCCGGCCTTGCGGCGGGTCAAATGATGGCAGGCATTATGCATATCGATATGCCTATCGATGCTGCAACGGATTTGATGAACGCATGTTTTTTGATTGAGCTTGGACAGAGACAACGACCATGACCGACCCCAGGATTCCCGTCACCGAAGACGAGCTGCACGCCTACGTCGACAACGAGTTGCCGGCGGAGCGCCGCGGCGATGTCGAGGCGTGGCTGTCGGCGCATCCTGACGATGCCGAGCGGGTGCGCTCATGGCGCGAAATGGCCGAAGCACTGCACGCGCGTTACGACTCCGTCGCCGACGAGCCAGTGCCGCAGCGGCTTTCGATCGACCGGCTAGCGCAACAGCCGCGCAAATGGATGTATGGCGCCATCGCCGCGACACTGCTGGCATTCGTCGCCGGCGGCGGCGCCGGCTGGCTGGCGCGCGGTGCCGCCGCCTCGCCCTCGATGTTCCAGAATTTTACCGTGGACGCGCTCGACGCGCACCGGCTCTACGTGGTCGAGGTGCGTCATCCGGTCGAGGTGCCCGGCAGCGAACGCGCCCATCTGCAGCAATGGCTGACCAAGCGCTGCGGCTGGGACGTTCGCGCGCCGGAATTGGGCGCGACGGGATTGAAGCTGGTCGGCGGACGGCTGTTGCCGGGACCCACCGGGCCGGCATCGTTTCTGATGTATGAGAGCGCCTCGGGCGAACGTTTCACGATCTACACGTCGCGCGCGTCCGCCGAGACCACGCAAATGCTGTACGCCAGGCAGGACAATGATGGCGCGCTGTTCTGGGCCGACAAGGGCGTGGGCTACGTGGTCAGCGGCAGCAGCGACCGCGACCGCCTGACCCAGGTGGCGCGGCTGGTCTACGACCAGACCGAAAAGACCGGCGGATAAGCAAGGTCAAGGCTGGTGTCCCAATTCGGACATTGAAAATCTCGAATTGGAACATCGACCGGTCTCAAATTCGCACCGGGTGATCACGCGAAATTGTAACGCGTTCGATCCGCCGATCGACGCATGCGGCCTCGACGGGGTTTTGTACCGCGCTGGTCCCCCGTTCGAGGCCGCTCCCTTTTTTCCGCCACCTTTGGGGCGGGTTCGGAACGATCAAGTGAGGTCGCTGCGCGGATTATAAGTGTGTCCGTCGCGCCACTTTTGCATCAACGCCTCCAGCTCGGCGTCGTTCCCGTCCGGCAGCATGATGCGGGTAGTGACGAAGAGGTCGCCGGCGGCTCCCGGCGGCTTCGGCAACCCCTTGCCCTTCAGGCGAAAAGTCCGGCCGCTCGAGGTGTTTTTCGGGATCGACAATTCGACCGCACTGCCGAGCGTCGGCACGCGGACCTTGCCGCCGAGTACCGCTTCATAAAGCGTGATCGGCAGGTCGACGCGCAGGTCGCTGCCCTCGATCTTGAAGAACCGGTGCGGTGCGATATTGACCGTGATCAGGAGATCGCCGGGCGGGTGGCCGGGCGCAGTCTCGCCCTGCCCCTTCAGCCGGATCTGCTGACCGGCGACGACACCGGGCGGAATCTTGACATTGAGCTCCTTGCCGGTTGGCAGCCGGACGCGTTTCTCGACGCCCTTGACCGATTCCTCCAGCGACACCGTCATGGCGACGGAAAGATCGAGGTCGACCGCGATGCCGCCGGTGTCGAATTCGAAGGTCGTGCCGCCGCCGGGACGCGGGCCGCGCGCCGCCGCGCCGCCGAACATGCTGTTGAGGATGTCCTCGAAGCCGCCGCCCCCGCCAAAGCCTCCGGGACCGGCGCCGCCCGAGCGGAAGGTGTGGGTCTCGAAGCCGGCGCCCTGGCCGCCGCGCGCGCGCGGGTCGCCGCCGGGAAAGCCCTGGAAGCGGGGCTTGCCCTCGGCGTCGATTTCGCCGCGATCGAACTGCTTGCGCTTGGTCTCGTCGCCGAGGATCTCATTGGCGGAGTTCAGCTCGGAAAAGCGCGCCGCTGATTTCGGGTCGTTCTTGTTGGCGTCCGGGTGATGCTTCTTGGCGAGCTTGCGATAGGCGCTCTTGATCGCCGCAGCGCTGGCGCCCCGCGGCACCCCCAAGACCTCATAGGGGTCACGCATCCGTCACGTCTCCTTACAGGGAAGTCTGATCTTAAACTGAGGGCGGCCCGCCCACCATGCTTTCATTTGGGGGTCTCGTGGCATTTTTGCAACGGGGTGCCCGGCGCATGATCCGCCGAAGTGTGAGCGGTTTGGCGAAAAGATCATGCGCTTCTTCAATGGTTTGGAGCGCGATCGCCGGACAAACGAGCCGTTTGTCGGGAAAACCCGAATCCGATTTTCCTGATCGCGCTCACTCAGCCCTGTCTCCACGGCTTCAGCGAATGGATCTCCCAGCGGCCGCTGGCGGTCTGGCAGGCGGCGCCCTGCAGCCAGCTCTCGTTGCGGCCATTGACATAGCTTGCCAGAAAATCCCGGCAGGTGCGTCCGTCCGAATCATAGGCATGCGCCAGCGGCGTCACCGAACCGCGGGCGCCGGTTTCGGGATTTGCCCAGGGCTGGCTGGAATCCTTGTCGCCCTTGGTCAGTACGTCGGAAGCGGCGTTGCGGGCGAAGGCAAGGTCGCCCTCGGTCGGGGCCGGCGCACCGGCCGGAGCCGGGTTAACCGAGCCGGTCGCGTCGTTGTCGCCCATCTTGGCGAAGGCGCTATCGGTCCGCGGCATGCTGCAGCCGCCGGTCCCCATGGCGATTAGAATCAGTGTCAACACGGCGCCCGCGGGGGCGATCGCCGATAGGCCTGCGCGTCCCCATGTCCTATATAGGGCGAGCCTATACAGCGGCGGCAGCGCGTACTGGACCGCGGGCGGACGCAACTCGGAACTCCCAAAATGAGCGACACGACCTCCATCAAACACCCGGCAGCGTTAACATCCGGTGATTTCACCGCGGCGGAGGAGCCGTTCACGCTGTTCGGCGAATGGTTCGCGGAAGCCGTGAAAGCTGAGCCCAACGATCCCGACGCCATGGCGCTGGCCACCGTGGACGCCGACGGCCTGCCCGACGTGCGGATGGTGCTGATGAAGGGCTACGATATCGACGGTTTTGTCTTCTACAGCCACATCGCCAGTCAAAAAGGCCGCGAACTTGCCGCAAATCCTAAGGCGGCTTTACTGTTTCACTGGAAGTCGCTGCGCCGGCAGGTCCGCATCCGCGGCAACGTGTCGCCGGTCACCGAGGCCGAGGCCGACACCTATTTCGCCACGCGGCCGAAGCAGGCCCAGATCGGCGCCTGGGCCAGCAAGCAGTCGCAGCCTTTGGAAAGCCGCTTTGCCTTCGAGCAGGCCATTGCTGCGGTCGCCGCCAGGCATATCATCGGCGAGGTGCCACGACCGCCGGGCTGGAGCGGCTGGCGCATCGCGCCCGCCCGGTTCGAATTCTGGCACGACCGCCCGTTCCGCCTGCACGATCGCATCGAGTTCCGCCGCGATACGCTGGACCAGCCCTGGTCCAAGACGCGGCTCTATCCCTGATTGGAAAGTCTGAAGGACCCTATGCCGACTACTTCGAGCCACAACGGACCACGGCGGACGCTGCTTCTGACCGGCGCCAGCCGCGGCATCGGTCATGCCACCGTGATCCGGTTTTCCAGTGCCGGCTGGCGGGTGCTGACCTGTTCGCGGCATCCATTCCCCGAAGATTGCCCGTGGGACGCCGGGCCTGAGGATCACGTCCAGGTCGACCTCGCCGACCATGCCGACACCACGCGCGCGATCAACGAGATCCGCGATCGGCTGGAAGGCGGCGCGCTGCACGCGCTGGTCAACAACGCCGCGATCTCGCCGAAGGCCGAAGGCGGCGCCCGGCTCGGCTCGATCGACACCGACATCGACACCTGGAGCCACGTCTTCCGGGTCAATTTCTTCGCGCCGATCATGATGGCGCGCGGGCTGATCGACGAGTTGACGGCGGCAAAGGGCTCGGTCGTCAACGTCACTTCGATCGCGGGCTCGCGCGTGCATCCGTTCGCGGGCGCGGCCTATGCCACCTCCAAGGCGGCGCTGGCCTCGCTGACCCGCGAGATGGCGTCTGATTTCGGCCGCCTCGGCATCCGCGTCAATTCGATCGCGCCGGGCGAAATCGACACCTCGATCCTGTCGCCGGGCACCGAGAAGATCGTCGAGCAGCAGATCCCGCTGCGCCGGCTCGGCACGCCGGACGAGGTGGCGAAGATCATCTATGTGCTGTGCACGGAGACGAGTTCCTACGTCAACGGCGCCGAGATCCACATCAACGGCGGCCAGCATGTTTAGGGAGTGCAGCTCAAATCCATCCGCGCAAAATCTGCGCGGCCCGCCAGCGAAGGCTCTCGGCGTTGACGTTGAAGGCGCTCGAGCATTCGTCTTCGCGCTCGCCTTCCGACAGCGCCGCGCCGCAATGCCGGCAGACTCGCGCCGAGATCGCAACCGCCTTGCCGGCGGCGGCGCGGCCCGCTTGATAGCGGGCGAAATCGACGACGTTCTCTGGCGGCGTTATTACTTTCTCAACCATTGCTGTCCTCACGGCTTGTGACAACGTTATCGCAGAAAGGTTTCGCTCAAACGTTCAGCGCAATGCTCAAATTTTAGGAGAGGAATTGAGGCAGCGTTGTTGGCTCGTCGCGAGCGCGAAAACGCTGCGCGGACTGATGGTTTACAGCCACTTCTTCCATTTGAAGAATACGTATGGCAGCACCGCGGCGAGCAGCATCGCCACCAGCGCGTAAGGATAGCCGTGGGTCCATTCCAGCTCCGGCATCTCCTTGAAATTCATGCCGTAGATCGAAGCGATCAGGGTCGGCGGCATCAGCACCACCGCCATCACAGAAAACAGCTTGATGATGTTGTTCTGCTCGAGATTGACGACGCCGAGCATCGCGTCCAGCACGAAGGTGATCTTGTTGGAGAGATAGGAGGCGTGGTCGGTCAGCGAGATCACGTCGCGCTGCATGGTCTTCAACTGCTCGCGCATGTCCTTGGACCATTTGACGCCGTCGACCGCGGCCGCGACGAAGGTCACCACCCGCCCGATCGAGACCAGGCTCTCCCGCACTTTCGAGGTCAGATCGCCCTTGCGGCCGATCGCGATCAGGATGTCGGAATAGCGCCTGGCGTGACCGGTGCGCGCCGCACCGCCGGGCTCGAAGATGTCGTGGCTGATGGTGTCCATGTCGCCGCCGGCGCGTTCGAGAATGTCAGCGTTGCGGTCGATCACCGCGTCCAGCAATTCCATCAGCACCGTTTCGCCGGTGACGCCGGGTCCGCATGAGCGCGCCAGCTTGTTCTCCACCAGCATGAACGGCTTCGGCTCGTCATAGCGCACGGTCACCAGCCGATGGCTGGCGAGGATGAAAGTCACCGCCGTGGTGCGCGGATTTTCGGTGTCCGCCGCGCACATCAGCGTCGCCGTCATGTAGCGTGCGCCGTTCTCGATATAGAGACGTGAGGAAATCTCGATCTCCTGCATGTCCTCCCGCGTCGGCACCGCGATCCCGGCTAGCCGCTCCACCGCCTTGTCCTCCGCCGCGGTCGGCTTCACCAGGTCGATCCAGACCGCGGCCTCCGGCAGCGCGTCGAGATCGGCGACGGCGAGTTTCTTCAGCGAGGATTCCGAGGGGACGAATACCGCTAACATAGGGACTCCAGGACCGGGCACGCGATCTACCCAACAGGACTTAGCTCGATTCTGGCAAGCGCTTCATGACGGCCGCGTTAACCGCCGGGCCATGTTTGTGGCGGCCGGATGGCTGCAGCGTGGTGCCGATCCGGCGGCGCGGCCCGCTTGCCCAAAAATCAGCCGGAAGCCCGGAAATTTGAGGCAAAAAAGACACAGGAGCCGTCCCGCAGCGCGGAATGGACATCTAAAGTCTGGAATTATGACTGGTTTCGGCGATAATGCGATTAATGGAATCGTAGCGGTCGCGGTACAGTTTAGGCACGCGAGTGCAAGGTTTTCGACAAGACTTTCGATTGGAAATGAACCATGTCGTCGCTCAAGGTCATGTTAGGGATTCTGGCTGCCGGTCTGACGCTGTCGGGCTGCATGCAGGCCACCACCTATGAAGCGACCAACACCACCAATTTCAAGCCGCACGACAAGGAATTGCTGGCCAAGATCCGGTACACCAACGCGCCGGTCGCCGAGCCGTTCCGCCGCGCTATTGTGGAATACCACCGCAAGGAAGCACCCGGTTCGATCGTGGTCGATTCCGACAACCACTACCTCTATTACGTGCTGAGCGATGGCAAGGCGATCCGCTACGGCATCACCGTCGGCGAGGAAGCGATGGCATGGTCCGGTATCGCCAAGATCGGCAGCATGACCGAGTGGCCGGCCTGGCACCCGACCCCCGGCGAAATCCAGCGGCTCGGCGTGCCGACTTTCGTGCCGCCGGGACCGGACAATCCGATGGGCTCGCGCGCGATGTATCTCTATTCGGGCGGCAAGGACACGCTGTTCCGGATTCACGGCACCAACCAGCCGGAATATATCGGCGCCTCGATCTCGTCGGGCTGCATCCGGATGACCAACGAGGATGTGATCGACCTCTACAACCGTGTGAAGATGGGTACCATCGTTGTGGTGCTGGAGCCGCACCACGGCGACTCGCCATTCAATTCGCAGATGGCGCTGCAGGGTGGCGGCAACCCCGGCTCGGTAATGCAGTAAGTAATCAGCTCAGTTACAAGGTTTCAGAAGCGCCGGTCTTGCCGGCGCTTTTTTGTTGCCGTTTTGCCGCCCCGGCCTTCCGGCGGAGGGCTTGCGGTTTCGGTGGCATCCGGCTTCGCCGCGTCGGGCTCCGTGGTGCCGGCCTTGTCCGCGTCCGTCTTGTCGGTGTCAGTCTTGTCCGGCTCACTCTTGGCGGCGACCTCGCGCGGCGGCGCTTCCTCGGGGCGCGCGGCCGGCAATAACGGCGCGATCGGCGGCAGCGGATCCCACACGTTCCACTGGCATATCTTGTAGTTGTTGTGTCTTTCCATCAGGTCGAGATGGATGTGGTCCTCGTGATAGCCGTCCGAGCCTGGCCCAAGCACCGTCATAAATCGCGTGCACATCGAATGCAGCACGCTCTCGCGAAGTTCGCGCGGCACGGTGCGGTCGGTGAGCGAGATCGCCTGGCCGCTGGCAAGCTTCACGCCGCGAACGTCGAGCGCGTTGGCACGGCCGTGTTCGGACAGTTGGGCGCCGGCCACGCGGTTGCGGCCGCGACATTCGAACGAGTCGAAATTGTCGAGATCGCTGATTTCGCTGCCGAGGCCCGCGGCCAGCGGCGTCATATCGGTTCGGATCCAGTCCGCGATCGCCGACGCCATCGTGCAGCGCAGGATCGCGGCGGGTTTCAGCGCGACCCGATGCTTGTCCGGCAGCACCACCGCCTCCAGCCGGACCAGGTCCTCGCCGCCGCAGCCGCCGGGCCCATTGATGTCGGGAATGCTGGGCGCGATTGCGATATCTTCCGACAGCGCCAGCCGGCAGGCCGATGGCGGCGGTGCGGGCGCTGGCGCGGCCGGTGCGGCCTGCTTCTGCGTCTCGCTCTCAACAGGCGCCGGTTTCGCCAGTTCTTCGGGCTTCCCGGGCGCCTTCGCCGGCGCTTCCGGCGGGCGCGGCTTCGGCAGGGGCACCGCGGCATGAAGCGCGGCCCGGCGCGGCTTCGGGACTGGCTGCCCGAACAGGCCGTCCCAGGGCCCCGACGACCAGCCGGCGGGCCGTCGCGCGGCTGCCACAGGGTCGGCCAGCAGACCAAGCACCAGCAGCGCCGCGGCGGCGGTAACCATTGCGCTTTGGCCGCAGGCCAAACCGCGACAAGGCCATTTGCGGCGTGCTTTCGGCGCGCTAAAGTTCATGGGAATTCCAAAACCCGCGACACGCGACAACACACTCTCGGAGGAACGACCGTATGCTTGGTTTGATGCAAGACTGGCCTTTGCTGTGTCACCGGATTATCGAGCACGCCGCCGCGATCCATGGCACCCAGGAGGTCGTGACGCGATCGGTCGAAGGCCCCATCCATCGCACCAATTACGCCGAAATCCACAAGCGCGCGCTGAAAGTCTCGCAATGCCTCGATCGCGAGGGCATCAAGCTTGGCGATCGCGTCGCCACCATCGCGTGGAACACCTGGCGCCACCTTGAAGTCTGGTACGGCATCATGGGCATCGGCGCCATCTGCCACACCGTCAATCCCAGGCTGTTCCCCGACCAGATCGCCTGGATCATCAACCACGCGCAGGACCGCGTGGTGATGACGGACATCACCTTCGTGCCGATCCTGGAAAAGATCGCCGACAAGCTCCCCAGCGTCGAACGCTACGTCGTGCTCACCGACAAGGCGCACATGCCGCAGACCACGCTGAAGAACGCGGTCGCCTATGAAGACTGGATCGCGCAGGCCGACGGAAACTTCAAGTGGAAGACCTTCGACGAGAATACCGCCGCCGCGATGTGCTACACTTCGGGCACGACCGGCGATCCCAAGGGCGTTCTGTATTCGCATCGCTCCAACGTGCTGCACGCGTTGATGGCCAACACCGGCGACTCGCTGGGTGCCAATGCCAGCGATACAATGCTCCCGGTGGTTCCCCTGTTCCATGCCAATAGCTGGGGCATCGCGTTTTCCGCGCCTTCGATGGGCACCAAGCTGGTGTTCCCGGGCGCCAAACTCGACGGTGCCTCGGTATATGAGCTGCTGGACAGCGAGAAGGTGACGCACACCGCCGGCGTGCCGACGGTGTGGCTGATGCTGCTCAATCACATGGCCGCCAACAATCTGAAACTGCCGCATCTGAGGATGGTGGTGTGCGGCGGCTCCGCGATGCCGCGCTCGATGATCAAGGCGTTCCTCGACATGGGCGTGCACGCGCGCCACGCCTGGGGCATGACCGAGATGAGTCCGATCGGCACGCTCGCGGCCGAAAAACCTCCGTTTACCGGACTCTCCGGCGACGCCCGGCTCGACATTCTGCAGACCCAGGGCTACCCGCCGTTCGGCGTCCAGATGAAGATCACCGACGACGCAGGCAAGGATCTGCCGTGGGACGGCAAGACGTTCGGCCGGCTCAAGGTGCGCGGGCCCGCGGTCTCCAAGGCCTATTTCCGCGTCGACACCAACATCCTCGACGAGGAGGGCTGGTTCGACACAGGCGACGTCGCGACCATCGACAAGCACGGCTACATGCGGATCACCGACCGCTCCAAGGACGTGATCAAGTCCGGCGGCGAATGGATTTCCTCGATCGATCTGGAAAATCTCGCGGTCGGGCATCCGGCGGTGGCGGAAGCCGCCGTGATCGGCGTCTATCATCCGAAATGGGACGAGCGCCCGCTCCTGATCGTGCAGCTCAAGCAGGGCCAGAACGCGACGCGCGAGGACATCCTGAAATACATGGATGGCAAGATCGCCAAATGGTGGATGCCTGACGACATCGTGTTCATCGACGCCATTCC
>NZ_JADGRI010000486.1 GCF_017881085.1 Bradyrhizobium sp. | reverse complement strand
CTTCCGACGCCTCCCGGGTGCCGTTCAATCTTTGACGGCGTCGCCCTTAGGACCGATCTAAACTCCAAAACTGAGTGCGGGGTTGAACTGTACCTCCACCTTCGCGTGCAAAATTGCGGACAATAGTGACCCCTTGAGGGGGATTTTCGCATCCAATTCCGACCCCTTCTGACGTGTTGTGTCAGCGTCCTTCCCTTTAGCCCTGCTGGGCTGGGAAGGGCTTTGGGGAATGATTGGCGTGGAGAAGATCGGCGAGATTCGACGCGCCTATTTTGAGCAACATCGCTCGATCAAGGAGATTGTGCGGACGCTATCGGTATCGCGCGCGACGGTGCGCAAGGTCGTGCGAAGCCACCAGACCGAGTTCAAGTACGAGCGCGGAGTCCAGCCCGCGCCCAAGATTGGCGCATGGGTCGAGGTTCTGACGGAGATCCTGGAGCAGGAAGCCAAGCTGCCAAAGCGAGAACGCCGGTCGACGCAGCGGCTGTTCGAGGAGTTGCGCGGGCGCGGATATGACGGCGCCCACGACAGCGTACATCGGTTCGTCAAAGCTTGGCGTAATGAGCACGTCCGGGTTCCGGTGCATGCCTATGTGCCGATGAGCTTCGCGCCAGGAGAAGCCTACCAGTTTGACTGGAGCCACGAGACGATCACGCTTGCGGGCCTGCCGCTTACGGTCAAGGCGGCGCACATGAAGTTGTCGCACAGCCGCATGCCGTTTGTGCGGGTCTACTTTCGCGAGACCCAGGAGCTGGTGTTTGACGCCCACGACAGGGCGTTCCGATTCTATGGCGGGGTCTGCCGACGCGGCATCTACGACAACATGAAGACGGCGGTCGAGGCGATCTTTGTCGGCAAGGCGCGCCGATATAATCTCCGCTTTCTGCAAATGTGCTCGCACCATCTGGTCGAGCCGGTGGCCTGCACGCCCGCTTCGGGATGGGAGAAGGGTCAGGTCGAGAACCAGGTCGGCAATTTGCGCGACCAAATGTTCCGGCCCAAGCCACGGGTAAAGAGCCTCGCCGAACTGAATGCGTGGCTGGAAGATCAGTGCATCGCCTACGCCCAGCGGACCCAGCATCCAGAGTTCAAGGAGCGGACGATCTGGGAGGTGTTCCAGGAGGAACGCGCGAGCCTGATGGAGTTGCGCGGCCCCTTCGACGGGTTCGTCGAGAAGGCGGTGCGGGCCAGCACCACTTGCCTGATCATGGCCGATCACAATCGCTACAGCGTCGATGCGCGTGCCGCCGGGCGAATGGTGCTGGTGCGCTCCCATGCCGAACGCATCGTCGTGTTGCTGGACGACGAGGTGGTCGCCGATCACCCACGTCAGTTCCGACGTGACCAGATCATCTACGATCCCTGGCATTATCTGCCGGTCCTGCTGAAGAAGCCCGGCGCCTTGCGCAACGGCGCCCCGTTCAAGGATTGGGCACTGCCGCCCGCGCTGACCCAGGTCCGCACCAAGCTGAAGCAACACGCCGACGGGGACCGACAGTTCGTCAAGGTATTGAGCGCGGTGCTGGATCACGGCATGGCAGCGGTCGAGGCCGCCTGTACGGAAGCGTTGGAGGCCGGCATCGCCAGTGGCGATGTGATCCTGACTGTGTTGGCGCGCCGGCAGCAGCCCGCGACACCACCCAGCATCACCACGCCTGATGCGCTTCGCCTCAAGATCGAACCCGCGGCCGATTGTGGCCGATACGACCGCATAAGGAAGATCGCCTAATGGAACGCCACGAGATTTTGGAAGCCATGAGCGAACTAAAACTTTACGGCATGCGCGCCAGCTTCGATGAGATTGCGGGCAAAGGGCTCACCCGGCGCGATGAGATCTATCCGCTCATCGCCAGTCTGATCCGGGCGGAACGCACCCACCGGCAGGCCCGCTCGATCAGCTACCGCATCGGCGGAGCCAAGTTCCCGGTCTTAAAAGATATCGACACGTTCACCTTCGCCGATACGCCGATCGATGAAGGACAAGTGCGCGAACTCGCCACCGGTACATTCCTGGACGCCAAACGCAATGCGATCTTCATCGGTGGCACCGGCACCGGTAAAACCCATTTGTGCATCGCCGTCGCCTCAGCCGTTATCCGTGCTCGCGCCAGAGGCCGCTTCTTCAACCTGGTCGATCTGGTCAATCAACTCGAGCAGGAGAAGGCCGCCGGTCGCAGCGGCCGGCTCGCCGAGAAGCTGCTGCGCCACGACCTCATCGTCATCGACGAGCTCGGCTACCTGCCATTCAGTCAGTCTGGCGGGCAGTTATTGTTCCACCTGATCAGCAAACTCTATGAAAACACATCACTGCTGATCACCACCAATCTGGCCTTCGCCGATTGGCCTCAGGTGTTCGGCGACGCCAAGATGACAACCGCCATGCTCGATCGGCTGACACACCACTGCGATATCGTCGAGACCGGCAACGACAGTTGGCGCTTCAAGAACCGCGCATAATCTCCCGCTCACCAATCGCCGCCCGCCAAGACCGGCTTTGCTTCGCTATTTGCGGCTCCGCGACGCCGGTCTCGGCTCTGTTAATAGGGTCGCCCTTGGCCGCGATACCGGGGGTCGGCGTTGGATGCGATTTGACAACGTGCGGCGCGCTCACTTATCGTGCGAGCCGCTGCGAGTGCTGCCGACCATCTAGGGCAGGAAGGAC
>NZ_JADGRI010000279.1 GCF_017881085.1 Bradyrhizobium sp. | reverse complement strand
CTCGCCGATGCCGTTGACGGTGCATTCGATCTGCCGCGCGCCGCCGGCGATGCCGGCCAGCGAATTCGCCACCGCCATGCCGAGATCGTTGTGGCAGTGCACCGAGAACACCGCCTTGTCGGAGTTCGGCACCCGCTCGATCAGCGTGCGCATGAAGCGGGCATATTCCTCGGGCGTGGTGTAGCCGACGGTGTCGGGAATATTGACCGTGGTCGCGCCGGCCTTGATCACGGCCTCGACGATGCGGCAGAGGTAGTCCATCTCGCTGCGGGTGGCGTCTTCGGCCGACCATTCGACGTCGTCGATCTGGTTGCGCGCGCGGGTGACGTTGGCGATCGAGAGCTCCATCACCTGCTCCGGCGTCATGTTCAGCTTGACGCGCATGTGCAGCGGCGAGGTCGCGATCACGGTGTGGACACGGCCGCGCCGGGCGAACTTCACGGCTTCCGCGCAGCGGTCGATGTCCTTCGGATTGGCGCGCGACAGGCCCGCGATCACCGAGTTCTTGGAACGCCTTGCGATCTCGCTGACCGCCTGGAAGTCGCCTTCCGAGGTAATGGGAAAGCCGGCCTCGATGACGTCGACGCCCATGTCGTCGAGCATTTCGGCGACCTCGATCTTCTCCTCGAAACTCATGGTGGCGCCGGGGCACTGTTCGCCGTCGCGCAAGGTGGTGTCGAATATGATGACGCGGTCCTTGTCGGACTTGTTGACGGTGGTCATTTCGAAATTCCTTTAGGTGGAGCGCTGCTCGGAGCGCTGAAGGGGATCTGGTGATCTCGCGCAACCCCTGAGTGCCCAGGCGCCAACGCCCAGACGGCCCTCAGGGGCAGATAAGAAGCAGAAGCCCGCCAAGAAGCCGGGTGGGCAAGGACGCAGCCGGAATCGCTTCGGGACCGGCGGCAAAGGCCGCTTTCCCGTGAACTCCGAACAAACAGCTGCGAATCAGCATTGCCAGACCCTTTGGAAGCCCGATCCTCGGCTAAAACCATTGACGGTTTATTGCCGGCGGGGCGCTTCCAAGCCTGTTCTAGACGAGAAATACCGGAAGCCGCAACGCCAAAAGATGATCAACCCAAAGGATGGTCAGCGAGGCTGACCTAACCGGACGAGGCTTTCCTCGCCCATACGATAGCGATCTCGCGGCGCCACGCGCCCGAGGTTTGTCCTGCCGGTTCCGCCCTCTTTCGATCAGAGGGCGCAGGGAATGCCGGGCGCCCGATGCGCCCGCAAGCCGCGTGTGCAGGAGGTAGTGGGTGTAAGCACACGCGTTAGTCAGGTCACACCGGAACCACCCGGCATTCCCCGCGCAATGGTTTTAACGGGTTCCTTCGCGCTCTCCTCGGCGACCGGGCTTTTTTGCCACCGTCGCCCCTGAGAAGCTTGCTTCTCAAGAGCTTGACGCCAGCATCGGGGCGTCAGGACCACACGACTTCACCGTCCGCCTCAAGCGTCGTTCGTCAAAAACGCATCAGCGTCCACCGCATCCAATCCCAACGTTCGTGACGATGGCCAACGCCCCTCTTTCGGGATCGGACGGCGGGGACATGAAAGTGATTTGCGTCAGACGTGAACGAAAATATTTTTGCAAAGGGGGCTGGACAGGCACGGCACAAAACAAGCCGGTGATTTGCTCGTCGGGTTGTCTGATCGAGCCGACGACGGTTTATTTCCTGCGCCGTCATTTCGGGATGCGCCTCTCGGCGCAGGCCCGGAATCCATAACCACAAATGGGCGTTATGGATTCCGGGTTCGCGCTACGCGCGCCCCGGAATGACGGCTTATTATGTTGCTTCGTCCGGCGCCAGAAGCCGACATGCGGCGCGAGGGAACCATTATCATCAATCGGCATTAGCCAACCATCATCTCGTCGGAGGCAAGGTCATGCACCTGTCCAATCAGGGTCTTCTGGTCATCATCATCGTTGGAATTGTCGCCGGATGGCTGGCAGGCAGGGTGATGGACGGTGGCGGTTTTGGATTGATCGGTGATTTGCTGGTCGGTCTGGTCGGCGCGTTTATCGGTGACTGGCTGCTGCCGCGGCTTGGTATCCACCTCGGGGCAGGAATTGTCGCGCTGATCCTCAACGCCTTTATCGGCGCCGTGGTCCTTCTGCTGATCCTGAGATTGGTGGGCGGCGGCTGGGGCCGAAGACGCCGCTGGAGCTGAGCCCTGCGTTTGCAGGCGCAACAGGGCTGGGCAATACATCGCAAAACCGGCCCGTCGGGCAAATCACCCCTCCCCGGTCGCTCACGGTGCGGGCAATTTAGCTCTTAATGCCGCTGTAATTTCATTAGCGTTTTAGCAAAACCGGACACCGGTCCTTAAGCCGCGCAAAGCAGACTGCCCGCATTCAGTCAGGGGCAGTCATGACCGAAGAAAAAGTGAAAATCAAATGCACGAAATGCTCGCAGGTATTCAGAGAGCGGGCGCAGAAGGTCCGCAACGGTTTCCAGACCAACTGCCAGCACTGCAACCGGTTGATTACGTTTGACAGCGCTTCGGAAGATAAAAATATCCGCCGGGCGCTGACGAGCGCCAAAGAGATACGGATGACACTTGACGCACGGCCGAAAACCGAAAGTGCGATGGCAGGCTCGGCCGGCGATCGCAGTCAGGTCTAGCTTTTCGCTGCGTAGCGATCAGATAACACCGGGCCTATAGCGTTTTCGATCGAAGTGGATCCCGATGCGCGAAAAGAAAACGCGTGGCCTGTCCATTGACCATCGGGCTCCGGCTTAGCTGCCCTTCCCCGCCCGTTTCGCAACCTTCGCCTTCTTCCGCCCCTTGCCTTCGTTCTCCAGCGCCTCGCGCACTTGCTCGAACTCCCGCAGCGACGCCTTGTCGGCGCGCGGAAAGTGCAGATCGAGATTTTCCAGCGCACTGACGATGGCAGATCCGATCACCACCCTGGCGAACCATTTGTGATCGGCCGGCACCACGTACCATGGCGCCAGCGCCGTCGAGGTATGCCGGACGATATCCTGATACACCGCCATGTATCTCGGCCACAGCGCGCGCTCCTTGATATCGTTCATCGAGAATTTCCAGTTCTTCGCAGGCTGGTCCAGCCGGTCGAGAAACCGCGCGCGCTGCTCCTCCCTGGAGAGGTTGAGGAAGAATTTCAGGATCACCGTTCCGTTGCGCGCGAGGTAACGCTCGATCGCCGAGATATCCTCGAACCGATCGCGCCAGATGTTCTTGGTCATCAGTTTGGGCGGGATCTTCTCCTGCGCGAGGAATTCCGGGTGCACCCGCGTCACCAGGCATTCCTCGTAATAGGAACGGTTGAAGATGCCGATGCGGCCGCGCTCCGGCAGCGCGGTCATGCAGCGCCACATGAAATCGTGGTCGAGTTCGTGGGAGGTCGGCTGCTTGAACGAATAGACCTCGCAGCCCTGCGGGTTGACGCCCTCGAAGATGCTCTTGATGGCGCTGTCCTTGCCGGCCGCGTCCATGCCCTGCAGGATCACCAGCACCGACCAGCGATCCTGGGCGTAGAGCCGTTCCTGAAAATCGTTCAGCCGCTCCCGGTTGGCTTCGAGGATCTTCTCGGCCTTGTCCTTGTCGAGACCGCCCTTCTCGTCGGTCTTGTGCGACCGGAGATGAAACTTGCCCGATCCGTCGAAGCGGAACGGCGCGACAAAGGGCTTCAGCTCAGCGGCCAGCGACGGCGAAGGTTTCTTGCTCATGACGGGCGACACCCTTTGTTCCCTTGGCAGTTCTCTTGGTAACAAAATCTAACCACGCATCTGCGCTTCGACAAACGCGGCGACAAAGCGCGGCATCGCCGCCGTGAGGTCGCCCCTCTCGCGCACCAGATGAATCGCCGAAAGTTCGGGCTGGTGCTGCAGGGCCAGATTGGCCTCGATCCGGGCGCGCAGCGCTTCGCCGGTGAGATCGACATCCAATATCCGGATCATCGCAACCGCGGCGCCCGAGACCACGCAATCCCAATGCGCGCTGGGGTGATAATCCGCAGGCGCAAGACCGGTTTCCTCCAGGACTTCGCGGGCGACGCTGCCGGCAATATCGACCGCGTTGCCCCTGATATCGTCGAGGTCGGGCGTTCCCGATGGAAAATAGATGCGGCCGGCATTCGAGGTGTGCTGGCCCATTTCGCCGAGGACGAACGCGCCGTCGGAACTGCGCAGCGCGCCCATCCCGAAGCCGTTGAAGACCGAGGCGTCGGGAAAGCCCCAGTCGCGCCACGCCAGGAAGCTGGCGAAATCGGCCTCAAAATAGCTGGCGCGTAATCGCTCGCCGGTGAAGACGGGATCGCGCCCCAAGAGGATGCGGCCGTTCCAGATCGGCTTCTCGCGCTGCTTGACCGCGAAATGCGCTGATATTTCGGCCCGCCGCTCGTCCGCGAACGGCCACGGCCGGGGCTCAAATGCCAGATCGAGCGTCGTGACGCGATGAATCAACGGCTGCGTCATGCCGCCCAATCGGATCTATTTGGCATTCATCCCCGTCGTCTTCCTGGCCTGCTCGACGAATTTGTTGGTAAACGTCTTGCTGACGTCGACATTGGCCTTGGCGACTTCAGGCGAACTCTCGCTGAACACCGCGAGCACGGCGTCGGCGCCCTTGGGATCCATCTTGCCGGTTTCCGAATACATCGGGATCGTGTTCTTGAGCGCGGCGAGATAAAGCTCCTTGTTCTTGCCGACCATTTCCGGCGGCATTTTGGCCATGATATCCTCCGCGGAGTGCGAATGGATCCAGGCCAGCGTGTTGACGATCGCGTTGGTCAGCGCCTGCACCTCCTTCTCGTGCGAGGCAACCCACGCGGCGGTCGAGTAGAGCGCGCCGCCCGGATATTCGCCGCCGAACACGCCGAGCGTATCCTTCTGCGTGCGCGTATCGGAGAGGATGCGCAGGTCCGGATGGCTGCCCTGCAGCACGGTCACCGAGGGATCCAGCATCACGGCCGCATCGATCTGGCCCTGCTCCATCGCCGCCACCGCAGTGGCGCCGAGACCAACGCCGATCACGGATACGCCGGCCGGATCGAGGCCGTTCTTCTTCAGGAGATATTTGAGGAAGAAGTCGGTCGAGGAACCCGGCGCGCTGACGCCGACCTTCTTGCCTGCGAGATCCTTGATCGATTTGATCTCGCCATTGTGCGAGGGCGATACCACCAGGACGAGGCCGGGGTAGCGGTCATAGACTACAAACGACTGCAGCTCCTGCTTCTTGGCGGCGAGATTGACGCAGTGGTCGAAATAGCCCGAAACCACGTCGGCGCTGCCGCCGAGCACGGCCTTGAGCGCGTCCGAGCCGCCCTTGAGATCGACCAGTTCGACCGCCAGGCCGGCTCTGTCGAATTCGCCGAGCTGCTGGGCCAGCACGGTCGGCAGATAGCACAGGCAGGCGCCGCCCCCGACCGCGACGGTGATCTTGGTTTGCGCTGCGGCAAGACCGGATGTCATCACCAGCGCCAACAGCGTCGCGGCCAGCCGGCCCAATAATTTCCTCATCATTTCCTCCATTCGTTAGCGCCAACATAGTGCAGCGCAAACCGGTTGAGAAGGCGACTTTGGTCGCCGGAGCGTCAGCGCTGAAAAAATCCGGTCGACTTTTATTCCGCCGCCCGCGCAGGATTTTTTTGGCCGGACCAGTGGGGCTGCATGTTCGCGCGCTGGCCAAGCGCGGATTCGCGACATAGCATGCCGCTCACAAAAAATGCCCCCGGGGGAGGAAAATCCATGAACCGCATCGCTACGACTCTGACCATCGCCGCGGCATTCGCCGCCGGCTGCGCCGTGACCCATTCGATGCAGCCGGCTCGCGCCGCCGCCGAGAACATCGCGGCGCAGATCATTCATACCGGCGAATTGGAAGGAGATGCGCTTAGCCCGGCCGCAGCCAATGGGATGCGCAACAAGATGTTCGTCTCCGTCGACGGCGCTACTGTCGCAATACAGGACGGCAACACGCCCAAGCATTTGCATCCCAACGCCAACGAGATCCAATACATTCTAGAAGGCACCGGGACAATCTGGCTCGGCGACAAGGAAGTGAAGGTCAAGCCGGGCGACCTCGTCATTATCCCCCATGGCACCCCGCACGGAGGTAGCAAGCCGGACGGCCGGACGCTGAAAGCCATCGCCATCAAGACGCCGCCGCAGACGCCCGAAGACATCAAGCTGCTGAACTGACGGCGCGTCTTCGCGCCGTCATTCCGGGGCGCACGCGAAGCGGGCGAGCCCGGAATCTCGAGGTTCCGGGTTCGCGCTTCGCGCGCCCCGGAATGACACCTACCCCCGCCCCTCCGCCGCGTCCGGCCGCCAGACCAGCAGCCGCCGCTCGACCGCGGTCACGGCGAGATCGATCAGGATGACGAAGGCCGACAGCACGAACATGCCGGCAAACACCCCGGCGACGTCGAACACGCCTTCGGCCTGCTGGATCAGATAGCCGAGCCCGGCGGCCGAGCCGAGATACTCGCCCACCACGGCGCCGACCACCGCAAAGCCGACCGAGGTATGCAGCGAGGAGAACATCCATGACAGCGCCGAGGGCCAGTACACGTGCCGCATCAGCTGCCGCTCGCTCATGCCGAGCATGCGGCCATTGGCCAGCACCGTTCCGCTGACTTCCTTGACGCCCTGGTAGACGTTGAAGAACACGATGAAGAACACCAAGGTGACGCCGAGCGCGACCTTCGACCAGATGCCCAGGCCCAGCCACAGCGTGAAGATCGGCGCCAGCACGACGCGCGGCAGTGCGTTGGCCATCTTTACATAGGGGTCGAACACGGCGGCGACCAGCGGCTGGCGCGCGAACCAGAAACCGACCAGTACGCCGCCGAGCGATCCGATCGCGAAAGCCAGCATCGATTCCCAGAGCGTAATCAAAAGATGCTTCCAGATCACGCCGGTGCGGAACCAGTCGAGGATCTGGCTGCCGACATCAACCGGATTGGAAAAGAAGAACGGCGGCAACAGCATTCGGCCGAACACCGGCACGGTAGCGAAAAACTGCCACGCTCCCAGCGCGACGACGGCGACGAGCAGTTGAAGACCGAGAAGCGTCAGGCGCGACATGGGCACGATCCATCTCTCGGTGTGAGGCATCCCCGCATCATGGCTTCGAGAACGTACCGATCAGGCCGGTCGCAGCCTTGGCGTGGCCTTCCAGCGCCTTGATCAGCTCGTCGCGGGTCAGGCCGGGCTGCAGCGCCGCCGGCTCGAGATCGGTGGCCATCAGCGTGAAGGTGTAGTGATGCAGCGGGCGCCGGCGTGCACGGGCCGGTGTAGGTGGAAAACTTGTTGGTGCCGATGCCGGCGACATATTTCTCGCTCGGTTTCGAAACTTCGCCCTCGGCAAAGCCGGTGACCGAGACTGGAATGCCATAGGCCACCCAGTGGATGACGCCGCCGGGCGGGCG
>NZ_JADGRI010000278.1 GCF_017881085.1 Bradyrhizobium sp. | reverse complement strand
ATAACGCGAACAAGACTTCCCAAACCGCATCTGAGCATTTGGGGAAAATTGTAAAAATGGAAGGAAAATCAAAGTGATGGAAAGCCCGATGGCGCTCCCTAGCGGAATCGAACCGCTCTCTCCACCGTGAAAGGGTGGCGTCCTAACCGATAGACGAAGGGAGCGAAGAGCTGTCCCGCCACGACCATCCGGCCCCGGCATTGCCATTTCGCTTTGGTACAAACTTCCGGCAAATCAATGCTTTTGGGCAGCGATGCGCCGTGCCGGATCCGGACCCCCTGCCAAGCGGTCCGGGGGCCGGCGGGCGAACGTATAGTGGCGTTTGCGCGGCCGGGCAAGCCACCGGGAACGCGGTTTTTTGGGGCCCATCGGCCGCATTAACCGGCGTGAATATCCGTGATTCCCGGGGCTTCGCAACGCTTTCTAAAGGCAGTTACGATACCGCCGGGAGTGCAAGGAGCACCTCAAATGGTCGCAGCCAAGAAGAAGCGGGAACCGCGCAAATCGCTGCAGCAGCCCGGGTGGATCACACTGGAAGGCGGCTTCGCGGTGCGCCCCTGCGTGGTGCGGGATATGTCCTCGACCGGGGCCAAAATCACGATCGACGATCCAAATTCGCTGCCCGGAAACTTGCGGCTGGCATTTACGCGCGACGCCCGCACGGGGCGACGCTGCGAAGTGGTCTGGCGGCGCGGAAAGTCGGTCGGCGTCAGGTTCGTCCGGTAGCGTGCGCCGATTGCACGCGATAGAAGGCGTGATGCGAACCATCGTCCTTACGCTCGTCATCGCAGCGCTGCCGGCGTCCGCAGCGCCGGCCCAGCAGGTCAGCCCTCATAAGCCCGACAAGCCTTTACCCTCGGACCGATTGCTGCCGTTGAAGGGCGCGGCCCGCGGCAATGCCTGCGCGGCGCTCGGCCCGGGGTTCGTCAAGGTCGAGGGCTCGGACACCTGCGTCAAGATCGGCGGGGCCACCAGCATCGGCGCCGGCACCTCCGGCGGCGCGCGCTGAGCGGCGAACCGCGGATCTGCGCCTCACGACATCGGCGGCGCGATGAATTGGGCAAATCCCGGCCGCTCCGCGAATTGCGCGAACCAGCGTTCCAGATGGGGGAGTTTCGGCTTGCTGATGCCTTCGACGCCGAACCAGCGCCGCGCATAGGCGCCGAGCGCGATATCGGCAATCGTAAAGTCATCGCCTTCGATGAAGCGCCGCGATTTAAGCTGCGCCTCGGCTACCCGCCATACCTCGGCTTCGGCGTCCGCGTCCCTCTGGATCGCGGCCATGTCGCGCTTTTCCGCAGGGGTTCGCACCAGGGCCCAGAACACCGGCCGATCGACCGGCTGTACAGTCGACAGCGTCCAGTCCAGCCAGCGATCGACGCCGGCGCGCCGCTTCGGCGCCTCGGGATAGACAGGCGATCCGTTGCCGTAGGCGAGCACGAGATAACGCATGATGGAATTGGATTCCCAAAGGACAAAATCGCCATCCACGAGCGTCGGCACCCGCGCGTTGGGATTCATCGCGAGGTAATCCGGATCGTGATTTCTGCCAAAGGCCATGCCGGCGTCGATGCGCCGAAAAGCGAGATCGAGTTCGCGCAGGCACCAAAGCACTTTCTGGACATTGACCGAATTGGCCCGGCCCCAGATGGTCAACTGTCCCTGATTGTCGGTCGGCACGATATTTCGCTCCCGGTGATCCGCTTTGAGCGGGTCATATCGGAAAACGCGCGAAAAAGCCCGTGCCACCTGTCGATTTCAACAATGCCGCTCCGCAAAAAAGGCCCGCCAATGGCGAACCCTGATTTGCGCGAGAATGTGCGGATTGCCTGATGTCAGCGGCCGAAGAACAGCCACAGCAGAATGATTACCGGTATCGGCACGCCCAGCAGCCAGAGCAGTATTCCTCGTCCCATGTTCGCCTCCTTCGAATTCCTCAATCGAGAGAAGAACGCGAAGCCCAACGTGGAGTTCCTGCGACGGGAACGGAAAACTTTTCCGGAATACTGGAACCAAAATCAGCCAAAGGCCGGTTCGCGCGGTCGTTCGCGGGCTTCCATCAGTTCGGCGTAGCGGCCGTATTCTCCAGCCATCTCCAGGAGCCTCTCGCGCACTGCTGAGTCCGTGACCTGGCGGGCCAAACGTTTGGCTTGCTCGGCCTGGAACTTATAGTGCTGGCTTTGGCTCATGGGTCACCTCAGAATCTACGTCGAGTCTGAGGGCAAAAGGTTCACCGATCGTGAACGAGAATCAGGGGCGCTGCTGGCACACCGCCGGGATGCCGGCGATGCACGGGGAATTCGTGCACGCCGGCTTCGAAGGGCGTTACCAGTGGCCGGTGTTCGGCATCGAGGTCCATGGCTCCGCCGGCGGCTTGGCGTCGCCCTTTTGCAGGAGCTCGATCGAGTGCAGGTCGGGCGAGCGCACGAAGGCCATCTGGCCGTCGCGCGGCGGACGGTTGATGGTGATACCCATCTTCATCAGCCGGTCGCAGGTGGCGTAGATGTCGTCGACTTCGTAGGCGAGGTGGCCGAAATAGCGGTCCTCACCGTATTTCTCCTCATCCCAATTGTAGGTGAGCTCGACCAGCGGCGCGCCGCGCCCCTTGGACGCCTTCAGGATGCCTTCGTCCTCGGGCGCACACAGGAACACCAGCGTGAACTTGGCCTTTTCGTTGTCGACCCGGCGGACTTCCTTCAATCCCAACGCGTCCTGATAGAATTTCAGCGCGGCATCGAGATTGCGCACGCGCAGCATGGTGTGGAGATAACGCATGTTTCTTACTCCGTTCAGAACGTTTGGAGATTTGGTTTTGGTTTGGGCGGTTCGGGTATCAGATAGCAGCAAAATGCGCCAAAGGGCAGGGGGCTGCGTGCCGTTTGCGTGCCAGTCCGTGCCCTTTGCGTTCGCGTGAGTGCTTGTGGCCACCTGAGGCCATCATGCAAATCGAATCCCTTTCCGTTGGGCTGAACGGGTTCAACCCGACAGAAAGAGCTTTCGGTCGAGGCAGAGAGTGGCTCTCGTTTCAGCGCCCCGCGCAAGCCGTCCGCCAAAGTGCCAGGACGGGGACGGCGTCTGTCTGGAGTAGGGACAATGCCGCCGCCGCCTGGGCGAAGCTGAAGGCGATACGATGGAAAGTTATCAGGTCACTTAGCGTAGCCCTGAGAGCGCAGCCAAGCTACGCGGCGGTCGCCGTTCATCCAGTCATCGGCATCGGCTTTGCTTTTCAAGCCGGTGATTTCTCGGGGCTCAACGCCCGGATATTCAGCCACGATATTCCAGTCGTCCGCAGAGTTTCGGACGGTCTTGAAGGTTACTTTTGCTTTTGCCATGCGCTGTTATGCAGGTTATTCGGCAAAAAGAGAAGCCGCCTTGCGGCGGGCGTGCGTGATTTACGGTCACGCCTTCTATTCGATGGGCCGGGCGGCACTCCGGCTCGGGAGGATTGTCTCGCTACCCGGTTGAACGCTCGTCAAGAACATTGCTAACTTGGGTAGCATGTTCGAGTTATCTCAACGGGGGCGGGATTATGGAAAAGCATTGCTTCCACAGCGCGTTTAAGGCGGCCCGTGAAGTACCGTGATGGCGGCCTTTTCAGGTCTGTCGGAATATCGTCAACGAAAAACCCCGCCGATGATGCGTGGGGGAAAACGCACGGCGGGGTTTACTCGGGGGCTTGCTCATGAAGAGCAATCCAACAATTTCATCTGGCTTGATCACATGCCAATCACGTGCCCGCGAAGGGCCAATTTGTCGCAGGGGTCGCTGGCTCACGGCCTCAAGCACAAAGCTCGATGTCGCGCCCCCTGTCTTGAACAGAACTCGGTAGCGGGCACGGCCATCGGGTCTGGCGGGTTCATTTCAAGGTCCGGTAGGACGAGCGAGTTACCCCAGGGGGTATTGACTGGCGTTCAGGGTAATGCTGCATTGCGGCTATTGCAGTGCGAGGCGTGCGTATGGGTGAGGTCATCGAAGGGGTGATTGCGGCCTATGGCCGAGAGCTGGATGCGGAATCCCTCGCGAAGATCAGGCGCTATCTGGAGACGCTCCGCTCGACGGGTACAAAAGACGATCTGACCGCGTATGGCGTGGCCTACCTCGAGCAACTCCATAATCCCGATCCCCGCTACAGCGGCTGCTGAGCTCCTATCCTAGCAGATTGAATTTTGTCCACGGCCCGGGCTGAAATCGAACGAATGCGCGCCAGGTTGCCATTGGGATGAAATCCGCCAGCTTCAAAGGGCAGGGATCTCGACCGACCCGGCCGGAGAACTCCTGGATAGGATGCTCAACAAGATCGACAATCTCTGTGCTTTCCGGAGATTCAAAAGCAGCAAGAGGCGGGCGAGGGCAACGTCAGGGCACATGAACGCGAACCGGGCCGGGACCGACAGGCATATCCGGAAATTGATCCCGTTCGGTGCAGCATGAAAATTCGCGGAGCCATCGCCATTCTCGTTGTCGCTAGCTGCCTCGCCGGCTTTGGCGTGGCCGAGCTGATCTCGACTGGTCTGTCATATTCGAAGGCTGTCGCAACCGATCTTGCGCGGACCACGGGGCGTGAAGCCTGAAGTCGGCTTCAACTGGCACAACGGCAGTATTCAATCGGTGAAGGTGACAGTTCCGAAGGTCTATGTCGGCAAGCCGCTCGATGAGCTGGCCGGCACCGTGCGCGAGGTCGTGACGAAGGATTTCAAGCAGCCGCCCGACACGATCGTGCTGGCATTCGCATTGGGCAAATAGCGATAGGTGCAACTATGCCCCGCCATTCCGCAGACCCCGCGTCGCCGCGGAAGGGTCCGGTTCGAGCTGTACTAATCTCGCCTCGTATTCGGCCGCGAGATCCAATAGCCGCTTCTGGGTGAAGGGGTCGCCGGTTCCTGTTGTTGGTGTTCGCCCGCGCGGAACTCGCGAGGCCATACGAGAGCGCTGCAGGGCCATCACAAATTTGAAATCACCGCAAGAACACCGGAACGATCGACTGGCGCTGAGGTTCAGCCCGATATCTTTTTATGGAGAGGTACAATGTCGAAACTCGGTATTCTGGGCGCAACAGCCCTTTCTCTGACGCTAGCGATCGCAGCACCGGCCTTCGCCGAGGGACGCGGTGGCGGCGGGGGCATGCACGGCGGTGGTGGCATGGGAGGTGGCATGCACGGTGGCGGTATGGGCGGCGGCATGCACTTCGGTGGCGGCATGCATGTCGGCGGCGGCAGCCCGGCGTTCCGCGGCGCTCAGGCGAGCATGGGCCCGACTGTGGGCGCAGCCCACCCTGTCGCCGTTGGCGGTGGCAACTTCGCGGGGCGCGGCGGTGGCGCGCAGTTTGGGCAGGGCGGATATCGCGGCGGTTTCCGTGGCGATCGCGGCCGGCATTTCGGCCCAGGCTTCGGCTTCGCCGCGGGCTTGGCGGCCGGCAGCGCGCTGGGTTACGGCTACGGCGGCTACTATGATCCCTACTACTACGACGACTATGCCTACAATGATTACTACGACAACGGCGATGTCGGCTATGTAGCGGATCCCGCCTACGTCGTATCGAGCGGCGTCGATCCCGCTTATTGCGCGCAGCGCTACCGGTCCTACGACCCGGCGTCCGGCACCTATCTCGGGTACGACGGTCTGCGCCATCTCTGCGGTCAGTAATCGTTGCCACAAGAAATCTAAGAGCGGCTCCCATGGGCCGCTCTTTTTCTATGTGCCAATTCTTCCATGCGCCAGGTTTTCGTTGCGGACTTCGCATCCTGCATCGAGATCAAAACGCTGATGGGCTCCAAGAAACCCGGTTCCGTCGAAACCAATAAAAGTCGTCTGCGTTATTGCATGGATACTTGATGGAGGAGATGCGAATGAAGAAAACCCTAGCTGTCCTGGCCACTGTCAGCGCGCTTGCAGCGACCACCGTCGCCGCGCCCGCACCGGCGCAAGCACGCGGCATCGGGCCGGGCCTGGCATTCGGCCTCGCCGCGGGGGCAATCGCTGCCGGCGCTTACGGGCCTTACTATTACGGTTACGGTCCCGGCTATTACGGCCCCCGCTACTACGGCCCCCGTTACTACGGGCCGGCCTATTATGGCGGCCCTTACGCATATTACGGCGGACCCTACTATCGGCACCGTTACTGGCGCCGCTGGTAACCGACCACCAAAAAGCCCGGAGCACGCTCCGGGCTTTTTCCTTTGCCGCCTTCTGCGTGCGCGCGCAAAAAGCGAGGCGTCAGGACCAGAATGGCGGCCGCTCGAATGCGTGAGGGGCGTTTTCCGAGTACCGCGCTTTTTCCAGCGTGGTGACAAAATATTCATCGCGCGCGCGCTTGAACTTCTCCTGCGTCGCCTTGAAGCGCGCGACGCGCGCGGCGATTTCCTCCCGCTCGGAATTCGCGTTGTCTTGTTCGGTCATGCCCGTCCCTTATGATTCTCGTTCCGTGCCCATTGGGGAGCCCGATTGGGGCATGAATGCGGACGCGGCGTTGTAGGATTGTGGTAACGCGCGTGCGCGAAATCCTCCCACCGTTCGGCGTTCGCGGTGGATAAACGCGCCGCGCTGCTTGTGGCTTTCGCGCCATCCCGGTAGCCAAAACAAAACGGGAGGCCCAAATGGCAAAGAACGATCTGGATTCGCTGAGCATCGAAGAACTCGCCGCGCTGCGAGAGAACGCGACCGACAAATTGCTGGAAAAGGTCGCGGCGCGACGCGCCGAACTCGAAGCCGAGCTGGAAAAACTGTCGCAGTACGACCGGCTGGCGAAGAAATTCCAGGCGGCTCCGGTCGCGAAAGCCAAAAAGAGCGACGAGAAGCACAGCGACGAGGCCAAGGAGCCGATCGCCAAGGCGGCTTAGTCTGAGGAAAGCCGCGCGAGACCGGCGCCGGGCGAGCCGGAGCTCTCACGGCATTGACGCCGCCATCCGAGCGGCCATGCTATAGTCAGCGTGGTCAAACCATCGGATGAAACGCAGGTGATTGCACCAGATCTTCGCAGCGGCGTGGAGCAGCTCGGCGACATGATCGCCGCGGCGTCCGCGATCATTCCCTTTACCGGCGCGGGCATCTCGACCGAATCCGGCATACCCGATTTCCGCTCGCCCGGCGGACTATGGACCCGCAACCGCCCGATCCCGTTCGATGAATTCGTCTCCAGCCCCGACGCGCGGGCCGAAGCCTGGCGGCGGCGCTTTGCAATGGAGCCGACCTTTGCCGGGGCAAAGCCGGGACGCGGTCACCGCGCGCTCGCCTCGCTCTACCGGGCGGGCAAGGTCCCGGCGATCGTGACCCAGAACATCGACAATCTGCACCAGCTATCGGGGATCGCGGCCGAGCACGTCGTGGAACTGCACGGCAATACCACCTACGCCCGCTGCATCGGCTGCGGCCGGGCCTATGATCTTGCATGGGTCAAGCGGAGCTTCGAGACCATCGGAGGCGC
>NZ_JADGRI010000051.1 GCF_017881085.1 Bradyrhizobium sp. | reverse complement strand
TCCCTCCCACACCGCGATCGCGACCAGGCCGGCCAATGCGAGCGATATCAGATACGCGGTCATGCGGGCCTCGCTTGATCGGAATCAAATATGCGGCATGACCGTATTCATGCGGTCATTTCAGGCGCGAACCCTATCTCTGCAAAAGGAGGCCGCGTCCGGACGGACCTTGTCCGCGCCGCGTGCCGGCGCTTTCACGCGCGCCGGCTAACTTCGCGGCATGATCCGGACCCGAAGGGCCGCGTTAGCGCAAAGTGTGAAGCGGTTTTCCGAAAAGATCATGCCCGACTTATAAGGTTCGGACGGCAGCGCGCTTTGAGGCGCGTCTTGCGACGATGCACTGCTTTGGGGAGATGGTGCGCCCGTGAAATGCGGCCGCCGTCCGATTCAGGAAACTCGATTCAACGATCCCAAAAGAAAAAACCCGCGGCCGGTTTCCCGGCGCGGGCGTTTGTGATTTCTGCGATGATGACGATATGCCGGTGATTTGCCCGACGTGTCAACTTTTTTGGAAACAGCCGCCGACCTCGCCGCCGACACCTCTAATCAAACCCCTGCACCGGCGGCGTGGATTTTCCGACGGTGGCCGCTTCGGCAGGCTTTGCCAGCGGCAGCGGCGTCGCCCTGACGGCAGCTTGCTGCTCGGTGCCGGCGCTGGCTTGCGCCGTCCGCCTGGCGCGGGTGCGCGATGCGGACCGCCCTGCCCCCCAGGAACGCGCGATCGCGGGGCCGGCCGTATATCCGATGAAGGCGCCCGCCACCGCGCCGACCGGTCCCAGCACCACCGCGCCAGACACCGCGCCCAAGGCCGCACTTCCGGCCCGCTCCTGAGCGTGTGCACCGTATGAAATAAATGATCCAGCGACCACGGCCGCAACAAGCAGTCTCTTCATCGCGGTTCCCTTGGATGCGCGCCCCAGGGCAAGGCATCCCAGAAATGCGGCAGCAGGAAGGTCGCTCGACGGCGGCCAGCGTCCCGATTCAAGGCAGCCGATTCAAAAAGCCCGCAGCCGGTCCCCGGCGCGGGCTTTTGCAACTCTTGCGATGATGAGGATATGCCGGTGATTTGCCCGACGTGTCAAATCCGTTCTCCGCAATCTAGTTTCGCACCGCGTAAAGCGGCGTCCGGATCGTCAGTTGGTACGACGGCTTCGGCACCCAGGCGATCTCTGCGGTGACGCCGAACAGGCGATTGTCGTTGTCGTCCATGCGGTCGAGATCGAGCCTCACGACCGGCTGAGTAAAGGGCTGAAACGGCGTCCGGTTCAGAAGCTGCGCGCCGCCGAACGACTGAACGCCGACGCGCCCGGAGACCTTCCAGTTGTTGTCCCACTGATAGTAGCCGCCGACATAGCCGATGATGTTCGGGCTGACCGTCACGAACGGCGTTTCGACGTCGATGTTGGTGTGTTGGACTCCGGCGAGCAGCCCGCGCGTTTCGTCCTCGTTCAGCGCGTAGTTGAATTCGAGGATCGTATTCAGGGAGACCGTGGCGAGCGGCGCGTCCGGCACGGACTTCGTGACCGTCGATTGCAGCGTGATCGTCGGGATCGACCCGCCATTCTGCTGATAGACGTCGGCCTGGAATCCGACCATCCAGGCGCTGACTACAAAATTCGACCAGTCGGTCATGTCGGTGCGCGAGGTGGTGGCGCTGAAGCCGCCGTAGACCGAGACGCGGTCGCTGAGGTCCAACGTCAGGGGAACGTCCACCCCGACGCTCTGGGTTGCCGGCGAGGAGAGCGTCGGCAATGCGGGAAGCGGGCCTGCCGGAAGCGAGCCAAGATTCGACAGCGTCGCCAGCGCCGGGAACCTAGCGGACAGCGAAGCATTGCCGAGGCCGATCGCGAGCGTGTTGGCAGGAGTGGTCGCGTAGGTCGTTCGCAGATCAAGATAGATATTTGGCGGCCAGGCATCCTTGGCCGCGGAGTCGTCGCTGTCGTTCTTGTCCTTGCTCAAGGCAACGGCAGATAGAGACATCGACGCCAGCGCCACGAGCGCGACGCCACATGCGAACTTGTCGCGCCGATGCATCCGTCCCCCTGACAATCCATTTCCTGCCGATTCCAATTCTAACACTTCGGCGGCAAGGCGGTGAGCGAGAAACTGGATGCGGTCGCTCCTGGAGAGCTGGCCAGGCCCGACGGGAGATCGCCAACGCCCCTTCAGGACCCGCGCGCGATGCCTTGACAGGCGACACGGCCGTTGTCGGGATCGAAATCCATCCAAAAAAACGGGGGAGTTGGGCAGGCGCCTGCTGATCCCCTTGCCGAGCCGCTCCCGACGACTTGGCGCAGCCGGCGAGAGCGAAAAATGACCCTCTTCAGCGCGGGTTCCCCTGCCGGAACATTTTCTTGTCGCCAATGTTCTCGGAAGGGCTTACCGATATAGCCGCTCTCGAATCTCGAAGAATTTCATGACCGAAACGATCCGACAAGAAGCTAAGGAGATCCGACCAGAAGCCAAGAAGAAGCCCAAAACCATGGTGCTTCGGTTGCTCGGTCCGGGACTGGTGACCGGCGCCGCCGATGACGACCCGTCGGGTATCGCGACCTACTCTCAGGCCGGCGCGCAGTTCGGCTACGGCCTGCTCTGGACGGTGTTTCTGACCACGCCGTTCATGATCGCGATCCAGCTGGTGAGCGCGCGGATCGGCCGGGTGACCGGCAGGGGCCTGGCCGCCAATGTGATGGAGCTCGCGCCGCGCTGGCTCGTACTGGGGCTAGTGTTTCTGCTGGTCGCGGCGAACACGTTCAATATCGCAGCCGATATCGCGGCGATGGGAGAATCCCTTTCGCTGGTCATCGGCGGCCTCAACCACGAACATGCCCTGATTTTCGCATTCGTATCGATCCTGTTGCAGGTCTTCGTACCCTATCGCCGTTATTCGCCGGTGCTCAAATTCCTGACGCTGACGCTGTTTGCCTATGTCGCAACCGCCCTCACCGTGAACATTCCCTGGAGCACGGCGCTGCTTGCGGCCATCTGGCCCAGACCCGCCATCAATGCGGACTACTTCCTGATGGTGGTGGCGGTGCTGGGGACCACGATCAGCCCCTATCTGTTTTTCTGGCAGGCTTCGCAGGAAGTCGAGGAAATGAACCAGGGCAAGGTGAGCCGTCCGCTGCGGGAGCTGACCCGCGGCGGTCTGACCGAGCTCGATCGCATCAAGGTCGATACCACGATCGGAATGATCTTCTCCAACGCGATCGCATTTTTCATCATCCTGACCACCGCCGCCGTCCTGAATGCCCATGGCGTCACGAACATCAATTCGGCAACGCAGGCCGCCGAAGCGCTGAGGCCGCTGGCGGGCGACTTCACGTTTCTGTTGTTCGCGCTCGGCATTATCGGCACAGGCCTGCTGGCGATCCCGGTGCTGGCCGGCTCCGCGGCCTATGGCGTGGCCGAAGCCTTCGGATGGCACGCCACCCTCGAAGCCAAGGCTCCGGACGCCGTCGGTTTCTATACGATCATCGCAGCCGCGACCGTGATCGGATTCGGTCTTGGCTTCACTGGGATAGACGCCATCCACATGCTGGTCTGGAGCGCCGTGCTCAACGGCATTGTCGCGGTTCCGATCATGGCAATGATGATGGTGATCGTCGGAAACGAAGCGCTGATGGGGCGATTCAAGGCCGGCCGCCGGCTGACAATACTGGGCTGGATCGGTACCGCGCTGATGGCTGTCGCGGTGATCGCCTTTTTCTGCTCCTTCATCATCGGATAGTCGCGGCCGACATCCGCGCTCAGTTCTGCGCGTTGTGGGCCTGCGTCACCAATTCCATTCCGGGCGGCGCCTTGACCCAGGAGTAGTTGTGGCTTGCGAGATCGTAGCCGCGATCAAATAGCGCGACCATGTATTTCTGATCGAACGGCTCGCCGCTGGTCTCCCTGAAGTCGGCTGGAATGCTCGCAAGGTTGAAGTCAATTCCGTCGCGCCTGGTCACGGAGTAGATGCGGTAGAGATCGCCGATTCCCTGGTTCTTGATCAGCGTAGAGATTGAACGCTGCGTAATCGACAGGACGTTCTCGTTGACGGGCTGCCATTCGGGATCGATTTTTCCATTCCGGATCACGAAGAGTCGCGGCTTGCCCGCGGGCCTTGCCGATTTTTGATCGTGGGAAGCAAACGAGAATATCGACGGAGCCATGAAGACCTGCCTGGTGACGCCACCGTCCACATGTAGCTCGTCATAGCTCTGGCCGCCGACCCGGACTCGAATCCGGACCGGCGGGAAGACACCGGGTAGCGTCGCCGACGCCAGCAATATCTTGCGGAACAGGCTTTTCGCGTCGGGATTTTGGCTCATCGCGATACGGCCCATGTCCCACATAACCGGCCTCTGCGTGTCGAGATTGGTGGTGCCGATCAGCAAAATGCGGCCCTTGATCCGCTCTCTGGCGATCTCCTGCATGAAGGCATCGTCGACGTATCTCTCGATCAATCGCGCCAGGGGCGCGTCGTCGACCAGCGCGGATCCTTCGAGCAGGCCCGGTACGTTATAGGTGAAGACGTCCTGCCTTCCGTATTTGGTGAAGATCTCGCGCAACTGACCGTCATATTCCCGTCCGAGGAACGCGAAGGGAGCAATCAGCGCGCCGGAGCTGACACCGGTGACGAGGTCGAACACCGGCCGCGTGCCCGCATCGCCCCAGCCGACCAGCAGGCCTGCGCCAAACGCACCATCCTCGGCACCGCCGGAAATGGCGAGCAGGTTTGAGAGCGGCGATTGTCTTTCAGCTCCCGAAGGCGAGCGCATCTCCGCTCTCGGCGCACCCGCCGTCATGATCGCCTGGATATCCCGGGCCGGTGCGTCGCCCCAAAAGCGGATGTTGTGAAATCCCTCGAGCTCGATCTGGGCGGCGCTGGCCTGCGGCAGGACATTGCGCGGGGCAATCGTTGCGCATCCGGCTGTCAGGATGATCCACGATCCGATCAAGGCAACACGCAGTACCGGAAGCAGCAGACGGAACGCAGACAAGGCCCGCCTGTTCAGCCGACCGCACCCCCATCCTTTCAGATATCGAAAGGACCTGTTCAAAGCGGCGACCGTAGCAACATTTTCGAGATTTCTCGATATTCCCTGCTCCGGGCTATCCCGCGCCCTGAGCGCGTGCACTTCAGTTATGGAGCCGCGGCGGATGAATGTTCGATTTGGGGCATTATGGCGACGGTTTTTTACAAAGCCGGGAAATATCCGGAAACAGTCCGCTCGCCGGGGGCCGCTTTTTCGAACTCAAGGCTGAAGGAAAGGTCGCCGCTCAGCCTCCGCTGCACGATCCTGCAAACCGTTCCGGTCGAGCCCTGCAAGCTGCAATGTTAGCGGCGTCTCTTCGCCGAGGTCATTCGTATCGCAGCGCCTCGATGGGATCGAGGCTGGCAGCCTTTCGCGCGGGGTAGTAGCCGAAGAAGATGCCGACGGCGGCGGAAAACAGAAACCCGCCGGCGACAGCTGTCAACGAGATCGGAGCCGGCCAGCCGGCGAATATCGAGATCATCTCGGAAAACACGACACCTATGATGATTCCGGCTATGCCACCGGTGACACTCAAAATCACGGACTCAGCGAGAAACTGCAACAGAACATGCGTCCTTCGCGCGCCGATCGCCATGCGCAGGCCGATTTCCCTCGTTCGTTCCGTCACCGACACCAGCAAGATGTTCATGATGCCGATGCCACCTACCACAAGCGATATCGAGGCGACCGCAGCAAGCAAGAGCGCCATGATACGGCTGCTGCTCTCGGCCGTCTCCGCGATCTGACTGAGGTTGCGAACCGAGAAATCATTGGTATCGCCCGGCCGGATGCGGTGCCGGCGTTTCAGGATGTCGGATACCTGGCTGACCGCCGGTTGAACCTGGCTGGCGTCGGTTGCCTGCACATAGATCTGGTTCACATATCCCATCAGCCGCTGCTGAAGGTTGTAGGGATTGGGCGGCGAGGGATAGACCCAGTTGAGAGGAACCTGTTGCTGGCTTGGCGCCGCCACGCCAAGAACCTTGCGTTGTGCGGTCGTGAAAGGGGTCATGACGAGATCGTCCTGGTCCGTCCCGTAGGACGTCTGCCCCTTGGATGCGAAGATGCCGATGACCTGCAACGGCACGCTCTTGACCTGGATCATCGCGCCGATCGGGTTCTCGTTGACGCCGAACAGTTGACGGGCAACCGTCTGACCAAGGACCGCGACAAGTGCGGCACTGCTATCGTCTTCCTGCGAAATGCCGCGTCCTGACGCGATCTGCCAATTGGTGATCGGCGGATAGTTGGCGCTGACGCCCTGAATGCTCGTCGTCCAGTTCTGGTTGGCGTACTGCACCTGTCCCGTCTGGCGGATAAGATAGCTGACGCTGCCGATCGCCGGCGCTTCACGGCGGAGCGCCTCGGCGTCTACAACCGTGAGAGTCGATGCGCTGCCCTGCCCGCTGCGCAGTCCGCCCATTGTGGTGGCGCCGGGGACAACCACCAGGAGGTTGGTACCGAGGCTCTCGATCTGCTTGCGCACCGCGTCGTTCGCACCCTGGCCCACGGCGACCATGGCGATCAGCGCGGCAACTCCAATGAAGACACCCAGCATGGTCAGCGCCGATCGCATCTTGTTGCGGGCGAGCGCCTGGAATGCCGCGGCCACGATCATCAGGGCGAACGCCTGCAGGGTGCCGGCACTCCCGGCTTTAGGCGGCGTCCGCGGCTGGTCGGCAAGCGAACCCGCGGCCAACACGCCGCTAGGCGTTCCCGGCTGCGGACGGACGGCTTGCTTTCGTTCGTCCGATATCACTTCGCCGTCCCGCATCGTGATGACCCGGCCGGTATAGGTTGCGATGTCCAGCTCGTGCGTCACGACAATGATCGTAACGCCGCGCTCGCGGTTGAGCGCCTGCAGCGTCACCATGATCTCGTGCGACGTCTTGGTATCGAGATTGCCGGTGGGTTCATCCGCAAGCAGCAGAATTGGATTGTTGATCAAGGCGCGCGCGATGGCGACACGCTGCTGTTGACCACCGGACAACTGCCCGGGCGTATTGCGCTCCCGGTCGGCCAAACCGAGGAGCTTTAGCGCTGCCCGGGCCCGTTCGGTGCGCTCGGCGCCGCTCGAAGCGCCACCCGCGGCATAGAATAGAGGCAGTGCGACATTTTCGATCGCGCTGGTGCGGGCGAGAAGATTGAAGCTTTGAAACACAAAACCCAGCCGCTCGCTGCGGATGCGCGCGAGTTCCGGCTCCGTCAGCCCCGCGACATTGACCCCTTCCAGATAATACTCGCCGCTGGACGGACGATCCAGACAGCCGAGCAGCGACATCAGTGTGGACTTCCCCGACCCGGACGATCCCATGATCGCGATGAATTCGCCGGGCTCGACAGTCAGATTGACGCCGCGCAACGCGTGCACGTCGACATCGCCGACGTGATAGGTCCGCGTCACGTTCACGACTCTGATGATGGGTTCCGGCATTCTCGACCTGCGAACCTGTGTTCGACGCGAATTAAAGACCGAGGCGTGGCGTGACGGTCTTGTTGTTCGCCGCGAGCTTCTCTGCGGTGATAACCCGATCGCCCGGCTTCACATCGCCGCTTGCGATCTCCGTGAAATTGTCGTCGTCCAGCCCGGCCACCACCGGAATGGACGTCGGCTCCCCGTCGCGCAGCACCCAGATTTGCGCCTGGTCGGACCTAACGGCGCCCGCGATCGTCTTGGGGACGTAACGCAGCGCCTGGTTCGGCACCCGGATCACGTCATTGCGCTGATCGACGACGATGCGGCTGGCGGCCGTCATGCCCGGCATCAGCGTCAGGTCCGTATTGCTGACGCTGATCACGATGTCGTAGGTCACGACGTTCTGAACGGTCTGCGGGGATTGACGGACCTGACTTACCGTCCCCTCGAATGTTCGTTTCGCGTATGCGTCCACCGTGAAAGTGGCCTTGTTGCCAAGCTTGATTCCGCCGATATCGCTTTCGCTCACATTCGCGTCGACTTGCATCCTCGCGAGATCGGTGGCGATGAGAAAAAGCGTCGGGGTCTGGAAGCTTGCCGCGACCGTCTGCCCCATGGTCACGTTGCGCGAGACCACGGTGCCGTCGACGGGGGACACGATGTTCGTATAGTCCAGATTGACCTGCGCGGCATCGAGCGACGCCTGACGTTGCTGAACGGTTGCTTCGTCGAACGTGATCTGCGCCACCGCCTGATCGTAGGTGCTCTTGGCGCTGTCATAGGCGTCCTGGGAGACGGCATGGGTCGGCAGCAGGGTGGCCGCGCGGCCGAGGGCGAGCTTCGCGTAAATCAGATTGGCCTTGTCCTTTTCGAGTTGCGCCTTTGCGACCGCCAAATTCGCCTTGTTCTGGTCGACGACGCTTTGATAGGGACGAGGATCAATTCTGGCGCAAACCTGTCCTTTCTTTACGCGGGTGTTGTAGTCGCAATACAGCTCCTGGATAAAACCGGAAACGGCGGCGCCAACAATGATTGTCAGCTCCGGATTGACTGTTCCCGTTGCGGTCACGGTCCGGATCACCGGACCTTTTGCAATCGGCGCAGTGACGTAACGGACGGTGCTGTGTTCGTCCAAAGCCCACCAGGTCGCGGCGGCGGCTGCAACGACGAGCAGCGATAGCAGCCCCCCAATGAGCCAGATCTTTTTGAAGCGGGGTTTGGACTTGATCGGAGGCGTCACCGGGAACGGAACGAGCTTACCCGGCGTCACCGGCTGACCCGCGTCTGGGATACTGCGTTCGTTGATCATCACAAACCCGCCGTCCCTGTCGACCTCGCTAACCGCTCGCGCCCGATGCGGCACAGTTCAAATGGCAGCTCGCTTGTATGTAACTTGCGCCGAGCACCGAAGAATGTCTTGATTTACGTCAAAAGCCTTCCCGCGGCTGCCCGGTGAGATCGCCACATTCGGCGGCCTTTCCAGCCAGTCTGCTGGCTCTGATGCCGGCCGGCCATGAGCGCCGCTAGATCGCAACCTGCCGCCCGATTTCGACGACCTGATCGTTGGGCAGGCTGAAGAAGTCGCTGACGTGGACGGCGTTGCGCTCCATGACGGCGAAGAACCGCTCCTGCCATGCCGGCAGTCCTTTGCCGTCCTCGCGGCCAACCACCGTCTCATGGCCGACGTAGTAGGTTATGTCGTTGAGATCGATTGTGCAGCCCAGCCCTTTGCTGGTGGCGAGTAGTTCCGGGATGTGGGGCCGTTCCATGAAGCCGAACCGCGCCTCCGCGCGCCAGTAGTTCGGCGCGACCTCCTCGATGGACATGCGGTTGCGGGACGAGACCCACGGCACTGACAGAATCTCCACGCGCAGCACGAACAGATGCTCGTGAAGTGCGCGGTTATGCTTGACGTGCCATACCATCACCGGCGGCGTGTCCCGCTCGGTCCGGGTCAGGAATACCGCCGTGCCGGGGACACGCGGAATATTTCTTGCGGCAATGTCAGCCATGAATCCCGCAACCGGGATCAGCGCTTCGTGCATCCGCACGGAGACCGCGGCGGCGCCACGATGCCAGACCCACATCACGCCATAGACGGCGACAGCCAGGACAAGCGGGACGTATCCGCCTTCCGCGATCTTGGTAAGATTGGCAAGAAAGAAGGCGCTGTCGACGACAAGGAAACAGGCTGCGACCGTGCCGGCGGCCAGCATGCTCCAGCCCCAGATCTCGCGCATCGCAATGAAAAGCAGCGCCGACGTCATCAGCATGGTCAGCGAAACGGCGATGCCATAAGCAGCCGCCAGATTGTCGGATTTGCCAAACCCGATCGTCAGTCCGACGGTCACGATCATCAGCAGCCAGTTGACGACGCCGACATAGATCTGCCCGTAGCCTTCCGACGAGGTCTGCTTGATCGCAAGCCTCGGCAGCCAGCCAAGCTGGATCGCCTGCCGTGTCATCGAGAAGGCGCCTGTGATGATGGACTGGCTGGCAATGATCGTAGCTATCGTCGCCAGCACGATCAGCGGCAGCAGGAGAACGCCGGGACAGAGACGATAGAAAATATTGCCGTCGGTTGGCGCGCCCTCCAGCACCAGCGCAGCCTGTCCCGCATAGTTCAGGATCAGGCTGGGAAATACCAGCGCGAACCAGGCGAGTTTGATCGGTCCCCTGCCGAAATGGCCCATATCGGCGTAAAGCGCCTCGGCGCCGGTGACGCAGAGAAATACCGCGCCGAGCACCAGAAAACCGGTGGCCCCGTTGGAAAACAAGTAAGACAGACCATAAACCGGGTTGAGCGCAGCGAACACGGACGGATGCTGCACGATGCCAAAGACCCCCATCGCGGCGATCGCGAAGAACCAGATCAGCATGACCGGGCCGAACAGGTGGCCGATCGCCGCCGTGCCCTGTGACTGGATGGCAAACAGCGCGAGCAGGATCGCTACCGCGGCGGGAACGACATAGGGCTGCAGCGCGGGGGTCGCCATGTTGAGGCCCTCAAGCGCCGACAGCACCGAGATCGCTGGCGTAATCGCGCCGTCGCCATAGATCAGCGCCGCCCCGAACAGGCCGACCGCGACGATGGTCGGCCGCTGCTGCCTCTTTACGCCCAGCAACGCCATCAATGCCAGGATGCCACCCTCCCCGTCATTGTCGACGCGCATGGCGAAGGAGACGTATTTGACCGACGTGATGATGAAGAGCGTCCACAGCACCAGCGACAGCGCGCCCAGCACGGCGCCGGCGCTTGGAGCGGCTTGCGTGGTGCCGAGAATGGTCTTGAAGGTGTAGAGCGGGCTGGTCCCGATATCGCCGAATACGATGCCGAGCGCCGACAGCGCCAGAACCGGCAGCTTGCCCTGCGGAGGTTTCCGCGCCGTTTCGACGGCAACCGATGTCGAAGTCTCGCTCAATTTTTCGCTTGTCCGATGCGGTCGTTTGCTTGTCAGCCGCCGGGCGGAAGGCCGCGGGTTCTCATGATGACATCGCGGCCAGATGAACCGGGCCGAGCGCAAAAGCCAATCCGCTTACCGTACAAATAATCGGGTACGGTGACAACCAAACGACCGGCGAGGCGATCGCATGGCTATTTCACCGCATCGCTTTCGGATTCCGGGGCGCCAAACGCGAAGTCCGGCGCTTGCCCGTCGGCCGTGGCTATCAGACGCTTCGGCACCAGCAGCAGGCTCGGGAAGATCAGCGCATAGACGATCGTGATCGCGATGACGCAGACCGTGAAGCCGCCGTACCGATCGTAAAGGTATGTCCCGAGAACATCGCCAAATCGCGAAACGACGAAATAAAGGCTCCAAGACATCATGAGCGTGGTCCCCTGCATGCCCCGCGGGCAGGACCGGATAATCAGGTCCAGGTAAGCGCCGGTGGCAAGACCGCCCATCAGGCCGATCGGTACGGCCGCGATCAAAGCCTCGGTCATCGTATCGATGAAGAGCAGCGGAACCATCTGCGGAACGGCGAGCACCGTTCCCCACACCAGCAGCGTCTTCAGAGGAAATTTTCGGCAGAGCAGCCCGTAGACGATATAGGTCGGGATGAAGGAGGCGGCGAAGATGGCGTTCCACCCGCCCCACTGGGCATCGGTGGCGTGCAGGCTGTTCTGGAGGTGATACTGCAACGGCGTGGTCGAACCCGGCGCGAAATTCCACAACAGCCAGATCAGCATCGCCGGATAGATCGGCCAGTGCCGCACCAGCCGCTTCATGTCCTCGATCGGATGACGGCCGGTTCCGTGGTCAACGCGGATATTGTCGAACACCTCGGCCGGTTTCCATAGCGCGTAAAGGGCGATCAAGGTCATGATCGCGGCGCCGACCAGGAACAGGATGCGGAGCGCCTGATCGGGGTCCTTCTCCTCCAGCAGACCGCTGAGCTTGCCGCCAATCAAGAGCGCTCCGACGGTGGGGATCGACAGGAAGACGTTCCACACCGCGCTGACCTGGCCGGTCATCGCGTGTTGCTGGCCGATCACCGACGTCAGCCCGTTCTGGGCGCTGGAGACGAAAAGGAACGAAGCCGTCAGCAGAACGATGGCGGCGAGTAGCGTCGCATAGGTCATCGGCGTGAATGCGCACAAGACATAGAGCAAGGCGGTGATGCCCCCAAACGACAGCATGAATCCGCGATCTCTCATCCCGAGGGGATTCCACATATCGCGGATGAATCCGAACACGAAGGAGAGATAGAGCGGGATCGCGGCAACAAGCCGGAAAGTGGCGACCTCGTGCGCGGTCAGATGCAGCCTGTTCTTGAGAAAGAAGCTGATGGGAATATCGATCAGGCCTCCCGACGGGCCGCCGAAGGCCAGCAAGATAATCAGAATGCCGAGATAGAGAAAAATGCCGTGCCGCTCCGATGGCGACAAGTCGACGGGAGCGGCTGCCGCTGCAGTGGCTGTGGAACGGTCAATCGTCATCGCAGGCGATCTGTCCTTCGAGAACGGCAACGGTGAAGCCCACTCTCAAGGAGACGGCTGAACGGGGGACTAAATCACGAGCAGCATCGCAATTACGGCGCTGGCGATCAATGCCGAATGGCGGATCTCCGGCCGGGTGAGCCCGATGTCGTAGTGCGCCACATGTGCCAGCAGAAGCATGATCCTGCCCTGTCGAGGCGGTTGACGATCCTGCAACGCCGCACCTACGCCAGTTCCGAATAGGACGTTTGCGGCACCTGCGCCTCGATCGCCTGTTCCTCGGCAATGATCTTTGGCTTGCGCAGCCAGACATAGATCTGGGCCACGATCAGCACGGCGCAGATAAAGAGGAAAAACGCGCTGATCGGGCGCTCGATGAACGTCATCAGGTCGCCGCGCGAGATCAACAGGCTCCGCCGGAAGTTCTCCTCGAAGCGCGGCCCCAGCACGAAGCCAAGCAGGATCGGCGCGGGATGAAAATCGAGCCGCAGCAGGATGTAGCCGATCACGCCGATGAACAGGGTTTCGCCGACCTGGAACATGTCGTTGTTGGCGGCATAGACCCCGATGCAGACGAAGAACATCGCGCTCGGATAAAGGTAGCGATAGGGAATGCTCAGGAGCTTCACCCACAGGCCGATCATCGGCACGTTGAGGATGACCAGGAGGATATTGCCGATCCAGAAGCTCGCGATCAGGCCCCAGAAGATATCCGCATGCTGGGTGATCAGCTGCGGACCGGGAACGATGCCGTGAATGATCAGCGCGCCCAACAGCAGCGCCATCACGGTATCGCCGGGAATGCCGAGGCTCATGGTCGGGATGAAATCGCCCTGCACCGAGGAATGCGTTGAAGCCTCCGGGCACGCCACGCCCTCGATCGCGCCGTGGCCGAAGCGCTCCGGCGTCTTCGATATCTTCTTCTCGGTGGCGTATGACACGAACGAGGCGATGGTCGGCCCGGTGCCCGGGATCAACGCGCAGAGGCTGCCGAGAAGGGTGCCGCGGATCATCGGCCAGAAGGATTTCTTGAGATCCGCCTTCGACGGAAACATGTCGGAGATGCCGACCTTGGCGTATCTCAAGTCGACGGTTTCGGTATTGTTGATGCTGTTCATGAACTCGGCGATGCCGAACATGCCCAGCGCCAGCGCGATGATCTCGACGCCGTCGAACAGCTCGGTGATGCCGAAGGTGAAACGGGGCTGTCCGGTCTCGATGTCGGACCCGACGATGCCGACCAAGAGGCCGAGCACCGTCATCGCGATGCCCTTGAGCGGCGACCCCTTCGCCAGGGTCGAGCCCGCGAGCAGTCCCACCAGCATCAGCGAACAAACTTCGGCGGGGCCGAATTCCAGCGCCACCTTGACCAGGAACGGCGCCAGGAAAATCATCTCGGTGATGCCGAAGGACGCGCCGACGAAGGCGGCAATGATGGTGATGCCGAGCGCGGTGCCGCCCTTGCCCTGCTTGGTCAGCGGAAACCCGTCGAGACAGGTCACGGCGTGCGGCGGATGGCATGGCAGATTCAACAGAATCGAGCAGATCGCTCCGCCGTACTGGGCGCCGTAGTAGACGCCCGACAGCATCAGGATCGCCGGCACCGGCTGCATCCCGAAGGTCAGCGGCAGCAGGATCGAAATGGTCGCGACCGGACCCATTCCCGGCAGCACGCCGACCAGGTTGCCGACCAGCACGCCGAGAAAGCAATACATCAGATTGTGCGGCTCGAGCGCTACGCCAAAGCCGTACCAGAGATCGGTAATCGCCGTTGAGATCACAGGTTGAACCCCCGCAGCAGGGGGAACGGAATGCTCAGGAGATAATGGAACAGCACGACCCCAAAAACGGTGACGCCGGCCGCCAGGATCGCCGAGGATTTATAGGTCGCCGTGTTGTCGCCGAGCGCGCAAACGAAGACACAGGCGAACACCGCCGGGATCATGCCGCCATACTGCCCCAAGATGATGAACAGGACAGGGCCGCCGATAATGCAGAGCCAGCCGAACCATTGCGGATTATTCGGCAAGAACCTGGTGTCGTCGGGCTCGGAAGATCCCAGCGCGGTACCCGCGATCAAAAGGCCGAGAAACGCGAGCACGACACCCAGCACGACCGGCATGAAACCGGGACCCATTCTGGCTAGGCTGCCGAACTTGTAGCCTGTGCCGGTCATTGCGGCTCCGACACCGAGCAGCAGCATTAGCCCCCCGGCGTAATAGTCGCGTTTCAGCGTAAATTTCCCCCGCAAAGGAGTTCTCCCCTTATCGTCTTTGGGGCGGACCCTACCCGGCGAGGCGTGGCCTGTCGATACGGTCCCGATACTGTCCTGGGGGCTCCCCGACGGTCGTCCGCGAACGAAAACAATGCTCGCGCGTTGAGGTTCATGCCCAAAAAGCCGTCACCTCCCGAGAGCACCGAGCCGATGCGAATGCAGCCTTTGGCGCATGCCCCGACGGCAGCCACGCAGATGCTGCCGTTGATGCCCGGCGCCAAGGCGGAAGGGAAAGGCAAAACGCGGCCACCGGCCGGCGCGCCGGCGGAACAGAAAAAGCCGCCCACCCGGGCCGAGGCCGTTCGCGCAGCGCGGGCCCGGATCACGCGCCGAAAGTCGCTAAGAAAACAGCGGGACGCCCAGAAGGGCTAGCGGCGCGGCTTCCACGGCCTGCACATCGCGATGCCGCTCAGCTGTCACGTGCGCGATCGAGGTTCTGCAGATAGGCGAGTCCGTGAACGGTCAAGCGATGTGGATTATGCTCCCCTTCAAGGAAGACCTTCCAGAGATGCTGCGACAGACGGTCGCGCGCCCCCTTTTGTTCCGGGCGGTTCGCGATCGTGCTGTAGATCGCCAGCGCCCGGTCGACCGGTAGCGTATTCATGACTAGCCTCGGATGACGTGCAGCTCGATTTTGCGATGCAGTGCTGCGACCGCATTCGCCGAGATAAGGTCGGCGGGCTGTTGCCGTTCCGAAAAAAACGCTACGGCGCTGCAGCAATTTTGGGCACGCGCTCAGCCGCAGGCTGCAAGCACTCACTCAGGCATCCAGGCATTGAGGGCTGATGTGATTAGGTTTCCCGATCGTCGGAACCCAGCCGATCCGGCAGGCCGGCGACTACCGATGGCACTAAGACCGTCATCGGGCGCATTCGCCCGAGCCGCGCGCAAATTCAAGTCTTTATATTCGTGCAGGCTATTCGCTGGCCAGCGCTGCGGGGGCACGGGGCGTCATTACCCCGCCTGAGATCTGCGACGCGATCAGGAACGCCGCAACCACGGCCGGCACAGTTATCAATCTCAAGAATTGATCTACCGAAAGCATCGCCCACGTCCCCCAAATGTCCGGCTGCAAATGGCTGGTTTCAATCCGGCCTTTGCGCAGTCTGCTGATCGCTGGTCAGATTCTGGTCAGTGTAAGCCGCCCCGGAAATCGTGAGCAGCGTCGAGAATCGAAATTACGGCCAGCGTCTTCATGGCGCGATGGTTGGTGTCGAATGTGGCCAAAAACGTCAGAGCGTGGCGCCTTTTTTCGTTAATCCGGCGAAACAATCAAGGCCACCGCCCGCGAGGCAAAGAGCCAGGTGTCGGTCTGCCTCAACCGCCATCTTCGCCTTCGGCTATTTTCCTTCCAAAAGCTTAACGCCGGATTAATTTTGCGGCCCGTAAGACTACGGTCCCGCAGGAGAGGAAGCGGCAAATAGGTGGCGGGCGCGCGGGACTCCCGTCGGCCAAAGCCGCCGAGCCACCGTCAGTTCGCGAGATATTTGCGCAAGACCTCAGTCAGTTTGCCAGGATCGGTCTGCGGCGGCATGAAGCCCAGATACTCGCCGTTGCGGCCCATCAGGTAGATGACGCCGGTGTGGTCGATTGAATAGTCCCCGCCTCCTTCGCCCGGCACTTTCGCATAAAACGTCTTATAGGAATTGGCGACCTTGCGAATCTCATCCGGCGTGCCCGTAAGGCCCACAAGACTACGATGGAACGATGCGACGTAGTCCGCCAGTCCTTTGGCGTCCCGCTCCGGATCGATCGTGATGAAGATCGGCTGGATACCGTCGGCGGCCGGCCCCAGTGCATCGAGCGCTTGCGTGATGGCCATCAGATCGGCCGGGCAAACGTCGGGGCAATAGGTATAGCCGAAATACACGATCATCAGCTTGCCGCGGAATTCGGTGTCGCTGCGTTGCTTGCCGGTCGGGTCGATCAGCGTGAAGGGACCACCGACCGAGCCGCGGCCGTACATGAGATCGTCCATCATCTGCGCGGCCGATGGTTGTTCGGCGGCACCGGCCGAACTGCAACCCAACAAGGACGCGACCACAAAAAGCACGTAGGCCCCTGGACCGGCCATGAGCTATATCCGCAATCAAATACCGAACGTGATACGGCTACCGGTCGTCGTCGTCAGAACCTTGCCCGGCATCTGCCGCTGCGCTTCCTGGGTGAAATTCAGGCCGCTGCAATGCATCGGAATCAGCACGTCCGGGTTCAGCTTGCCGATCTCGCTGACGACCTGGGTCAGGTAATCCGCCGGCGCCGGCCCGAGGTGAAAACCGCCCATGATGGCATGGACCTTTTCAACGCCTGACACTTCCATCGCCTGGCGCACGGAATTCACGATGCCGACATGGCCGCAGGAGCTGATGACGATGAGGCCCTTGTCCTTCAGATTGAAGCAGGTCGCGTGCTCATGGATGTGTTCGTCGGGCACGATCTTGCCCTCCATTTCCGCCGGCAGATAATGGCTCCAATTGCACCCGGCGCCGTCCTTTAGCTTGAACTCCACCATCGAGTTCGGAAGTACCTTCTCGATGCTGTTGCGCTTGATCTTGCCGGTCGTGAACGCCTGCCCGCCGATCACCACCGGTGACTCACACAACACGATCTTGACATTCTGCTTCGCGATATCGCGGCGGTCGAGCATTCCGTAGTCGCTCAGTTCGCCCTGTCCGACGCGGGCGTACCGTTGGCAGAAATTATCTTCGCCGCCCGCATACATGGTGAGGTCGGCAGGCAACTCCTTGCGGTGCTTGTCCAGAAATCCCAGCAAACCACCCCAATGGTCGAAATGGCCGTGGCTCATGATGAGCGTATCGATCTTCGCTGGATCGACCTTCAGCAAATCCATATTGCCATTGATAGTCTCGGGGGTCCAACCGAAGTCCAGCAGGAAGGTGCGCTTCTCGTCGCCGCGTTGCGGCTCCAGCAGCAATGAGAGCCCCCATTCGCTGTGCAGCGGACGCGTCGTATCCGCGGAACGGCCGGGCTCCGTCTTCACCCCGCCCGCTGCCTGCGGCTTGAAGAAGATATCGCTTGCGCTGTCGACCAGCACGCGGACGCTCAGCTTGTCGATCGTCGGCACCTCGATCGGGTCAGCCTTGGCCATCTCGACGCAGGAAAATCCGCCAGCCGCAGCGGCCAGCGCGAAACTGGCGGACATTTTCAAAGCGTCGCGTCGATTGAAATCAGGCATGGCGTCCTCGCGGAGGTTCGGGCCAAATCGGCTGGGCATTCGCAATGAGGGAAATACAGGGCCGATTGACCGCGATGTCAATCCAAATGGTCCCGAGCCATTATGAATTCCCGCAGCCTCATTCGATCGGCTTGGCGCTGGCCAGCGGCGGCGCCGGCGCCGCCAGCCCTGGTGCCGCCGATGATTTTGAACGCGCCCGTTGTTGCTGGCGTCGATACCATGCGCCAGCAAATGCCGCAGGCGGCGGAATAGTCGCGCCCGTTCATCTCTCCAGCCATGAATCTACTGGCGGCAGGCACGCCAGTCCTCTTAGACTGAGGTAAAGAAGCAAGAAAAGGAACGACGCCATGTCGAGGAACTCGAGGATACGAAGCGTCGAACTGCTCGCCTGCGACGCCGGCTGGAGAAACTACCACTTCGTCAAGATCACCACGGAAGACGGCATCGTCGGCTGGAGCGAATTCGATGAAGGTTTTGGCTCGCCCGGCGTCGGCGCCGCGATCCAGCGTCTCGCGGCGCGGGTGGTCGGGCAGAACGCTTGTCAGCACGAGCGCATTTACGCCGAGCTTTTTTCCGCAACCCGCCCCGCCGCCGGCGGCGTCGTGGCCCAGGCGCTTGGCGCGATCGAAAACGCGCTGCTCGACGCCAAGGCAAAACTGCTCGGGGTGCCCGCTTACGAACTGCTCGGCGGCAAGATCCGCGATCGCATTCGGGTCTACTGGTCGCACTGCGCCACCTGGCGCATCAACCATCCCGCCTGGTACAAGCCTGCTATCACCGACCTCGACGGCGTCAAGGCGATCGGCCGCGAAGTGCGGGAAAAGAGATTTACCGCGCTGAAGACCAACATCTTCAGCTACGACGCAGGCAAGCCAACGGGATGGCGGCCCGGCTTCGGCGCACCGTTCCAGCCCGAGATCAATGTCGACCGCAAGGTATTGCGCGACCTGCGCATGCATCTGGAGGCCATCCGCGACGGCGCGGGACCGGACGTCGATATCCTGCTCGACCTCAATTTCAACGCCAAGACCGAAGGCTATCTGAAAATCCTGCGCGCCATCGCCGATCTCGACATGTTCTGGATCGAAATCGACAGCTTCAATCCGGAAGCGCTCGGTTATATCCGACGTCAAAGCCCGCATCCGATCTCGTCCTGCGAAACGCTCCTGGGCCTGCGCGAATTCCTGCCCTATTTCCGCGAGCAGGCGATGGATGTCGCGATCATCGACACGCCCTGGAACGGCGTCTGGCAATCGATGAAGATCGCGGCAAGCGCCGAGGCCCACGAGGTCAACGTCGCGCCGCATAATTTCTACGGCCACCTCTGCACCATGATGAACGCCCATTTCTGCGCGGCGGTACCGAATTTGCGGATCATGGAAACCGATATCGACCGGCTGGCCTGGGACCACGAACTGTTCACGCATCTTCCGGAGTACGTGGACGGCCATCTGATTATGCCGGACCGGCCCGGCTGGGGCACCGAGCCGAACGAGGAAGGCCTGCGCGCGCATCCACCGAAGAGCGTCGGCGGACTGCTGAATTATGGCCAGAAAGCCTGATCGATACGGCACGCTTACGCGGCGCACGGCAATCGCAAGCCTCGCGGCCGCCGCTTGCGGCTCCGCCATGGCCGCGCAGAACGACGCCTTTCGTTTGTGGTCAACGCTGGTCGAGCAATTCGGCTAGCGCTCGTGCGGGCAAGGCAATCGCAATTCCGTGTTACCGCGGCCAGCCGCCCGCGTCTTCGCCGCAAATCGAACATTGCGGCGCGGCAGAACCAAACCGGCGAGTGGGAGTTGTCGTGCCATCGAGCGAGACGCGAAAGAAACATGCCCGAATCCTTCAACAAGGTGCCCGAGGTCACGCTCGCCTTCTGGATCATCAAAATCGCAGCGACGACACTGGGCGAGACCGGCGGCGATACCGTCACCATGACACTCAACTGGGGCTATCTTGCCGGTACTGCGCTGTTCCTAGCGGCATTGGTACTGCTGGTCGGCCTGCAAACCGCCGCGAAGAAATTTCATCCGTTTCTCTACTGGGCGACCATCATCGCTTCCACCACCTTTGGCACGACCATGGCGGATTTCGCCGACCGGTCGTTAGGCATCGGCTACACCGGCGGCTCCTCGCTGCTGCTGGTATTGCTCCTGACCACGCTCGGCCTCTGGTACTGGTCGTCCGGCTCGATCTCGGTCGATACCGTCCGCGTGCCGAAGGTCGAGATGTTTTACTGGGCGGCCATCACCTTCTCGCAAACCCTGGGCACCGCGCTCGGCGACTGGATGGCCGATTCCACCGGCCTCGGGTACGAAGGCGGCGCGCTGGTCTTCGGCGCCGCGTTGGCGCTCGTTGCGGCCGGCTATTACTGGACCGGCATCTCGCGGGTCACGCTGTTCTGGGCGGCCTTCATTTTGACCAGGCCGCTGGGCGCGACCGTCGGCGATTTCCTGGACAAGCCCGTCAGTGATGGCGGTCTTGCCCTGAGCCGACCGCTGGCCACGGCGATTCTGGCGATCTTTATCCTGGGCTGCCTTCTCGTTCTGCCGCAGCGCGCCGGCTCGCATTCGGCCCGGGCGGAAGCGGCGCGTGAATAGCGCAACTCAATTTTTACTATAATTGTCTGAAAATTACGCGGTCTCCCTCAACCGAAGTCTAATAACTTAGCCTTAAACTGGAACAATCGAAGAGTACGTTCGACAGCGGGGCATTGCATCGCGACCAAATGTCCCGCCTGCACCTTGATCCCGATGCGGAGGGCGTCCGATGTATTTTGCGGCTGTGGTTCTATTAATCTTGTCAGCGGTGCTTTATGCCGCCGGCCAACATCAGATCGGCAGCTACAGTGCGGATGTGTGCCGATATGGCGGCATGTTCTGCGATAATCCGGTCTACGTTCTGACCGGTGCCGGTCTCGCTGCGGTATGGGGAAAGTTTGTCAGCATCCGCTGAGATTAGGGCATGACCGGATTGTTCGGTTGGGTCTTGGGTCCGGGAGAAGCGGGTTCAATCGCCGCCTTTGGCGCGGTCGGCGTCACCGACGCGCCGGCGGCGCGGGCCGCCTCGCCGGTCGTCTTGTAAGTAGCGACATCGGCGGTCTGGACGTGAGGGTGGCTCCATGGTCCGTGATCCACGATCAGCATGGCCAGCACACCGAACACGGCAACCGCTATCGCGCCCATGAGAGGGCTGCGCCGGCCCCACTTCGAGCGGCTTTCATTCTTCGCGCGATCTTCCTGCATCGGCCATACCTGACTTGTTTGCTCCGGGAATCCAATCGCCGGCAGCGGCGAAGGTTCCCCGTCAGGCGGCGTGTTCCCTGCCTTACTGGCGCTTCATCCACATCCCGATCGCGACCTTCGCAATCAGTCCGAGGATCACGAACGCCCCGAAGCAAAAAAGTGCGGTGACAAGCGGACTCATCGCATTGTTTCCTCGGAATCAATCAGCCGGGCCTTCTACTCGGCCCGGCATCGTGCTCCCGGTTCGAAGGAACTGGCAAGCCCTCACAGTCACCGAATGCAAGGCTTCAAGGACTTTGTTCGCCGGAACAATTTCTTATTCCGCCTGTTGCCCGTTTCTTCAACCAAGGAGACGCAACAATGGCTACGGAAGCGAGAGAAACGGGTTCCCTGATTGGCAGCGACAAGGTGGAAGGCACCGCCGTCTATGGCGCCAACGACACCAAGATCGGATCGATCGAGCGCGTCATGATCGACAAGAAGAGCGGCAGGGTTTCCTACGCCGTCCTGAGCTTCGGCGGCTTTCTCGGCATCGGCGACGACCATTATCCGCTGCCCTGGCAATCGCTGAAATACGATACCAATCTCGGCGGCTACCGCACCGGCATTACCGAAACCCAGCTCGAGGGCGCGCCGAAATACGGCAACGACAATGCCTGGAACTGGAACGACCCCGCCCGCGCCCGCGCCGTGAACGATTATTACGGCGTCGCGATTCCGTAGATCCCACCAGGGCATTCGCAACACATGCAATCGAAAGGCCCGCCTGACGGCGGGCCTTTCGCGCGGGGCCGAACCGCTGACGCGGACGATCATGCGATGGTGATCGGCGACTGAACCTCAACCTCGGCTCACTCGGCGTCGTCGGTCGCCTCTTTCCCCGGAACCGCCGGCGCATCCGCCCAGGCCGCCACGCA
>NZ_JADGRI010000485.1 GCF_017881085.1 Bradyrhizobium sp. | reverse complement strand
GCCGGCGTCATCGGCAGCGCTTCGACGCCGAGCTTTGTCAGGCTGTCCTGCATCGCCGGCTCGTTGAGCACCTTGACGCCGGCGGCTGCGCAAGCGCTGCAAGAACTGCTCCGGCCACTCTCGTCGTTCTCGCGACAGCTCACTCCACCAGCGTGAATTGCAGCAGCAAGGTGCGCTGGATCAGCGAGAAATTGTCGTCGGAAACCATGGTCAGCACGGTGTCGCCCTCCGGCGTGACATGGGCGTCGATGCCTTCCGCCGTCGACGTCAGGAAGCGGCGGCGGGTGAAAGCTGCACGCATGGGTTCAGGAATGCAATCTGCGCCGTTTGCCTGTCGCTGCGGGTGCCGCGCCATGGGTCTCGCTGAACAGCTCGGCGAGCTTTTCGGTGATGGCGCCGCCGAGTTCTTCGGCGTCGACGATGGTTACCGCGCGGCGATAATAGCGCGTGACGTCGTGACCGATGCCGATCGCGATCAGCTCGACCGGCGAGCGGGTCTCGATCTCCTCGATGATGTGGCGCAGATGGCGCTCCAGGTAATTGCCGGGATTGACCGACAGGGTGGAGTCGTCGACCGGTGCACCGTCGGAAATCATCATCAGGATCTTGCGCTGCTCGTGGCGACCCAACAGCCGCTTGTGCGCCCAGTCGAGCGCCTCGCCGTCGATATTTTCCTTGAGCAGGCCCTCGCGCATCATCAGCCCGAGATTTTTCCGCGCACGCCGCCACGGCGCATCGGCGGATTTATAGATGATATGCCGGAGATCGTTGAGCCGGCCCGGATTGGCCGGCTTGCCGGCGGCAAGCCACGCCTCGCGCGACTGCCCGCCCTTCCACGCGCGTGTCGTGAACCCGAGAATTTCGACCTTGACGCCGCAGCGCTCAAGCGTCCGCGCCAGAATATCGGCGCAGGTGGCGGCGACGGTGATCGGGCGGCCGCGCATCGAGCCGGAATTGTCCAGAAGCAGCGTCACCACGGTGTCGCGGAAAGTCGCTTCCTTCTCGCTCATGAACGACAGCGGATGATAGGGATCGGTCACCACGCGCGACAGCCGCGCCGGATCGAGCACGCCCTCCTCGAGATCGAACTCCCAGGCGCGGTTCTGCTGCGCCATCAATCTGCGTTGCAGTCGGTTGGCGAGCCGCGCCACGATGCCCTGCAAATGCGCGAGCTGCTTGTCGAGATAGCTGCGCAGGCGTTCCAGTTCGTCATGGTCGCAGAGATCCTCGGCCGCGATCACCTCGTCGAATTTCGGCGCGAAAGCGTGATATTCCGGCCCGCGCGGCTCGTTGGCGCCGCGCGAATTCGGCCGCGTAGCTTCCCCCGGCGTCTCGTCGTCGCCGAGTTCGCCGTCGTCGAAGGTGTCGCTGGTGGAGGCCTGCGCGCTTTCCATCGCGCTCTCCGACATCTCGTCGGTCGTGGCCTGTGCCTGGTCGGCGCTCATTTCCTGCGCGGCGTCACTGTCGGGCGAGCCTTCCGCGCCGGACTGGTCGTTCTCGCCGTCGCGGTTCTCGTCCTGGTTCTCGTCCTCGTCGGCCTCGGCATTGCGCTCGTCGCCAAGCTCGAGCGCGCTCAGGAGATCATGCACGGCGTCGCCGAATTTCGCCTGATCCTCCGCCAGCCGATCGAGCCGGTCGAGCCGCGCGCCGATCTTGTCTTCCAGCAGCGGGCGCCAGAGGTCGACCATCTTCCTGGCGGCCGCCGGCGGCGCGAGGCCGGTCAGGCGCTCGCGCACCAGCATCGCCAGCGCATCCGACAGCGGCGCGTCGGCGCGGTCGGTGATTTCGTCGAACTTGCCGCGATGGAAATGATCGTCGAGCATCGCGGTGAGATTCTTGGCAACGCCCGCCATCCGCCGCGAGCCGAGTGCTTCGACGCGGGCCTGTTCGACCGCCTCGAACACGCCGCGCGCCTGCGGATTGCCCGGCATCAGCTTGCGATGCACTTTCGGATCGTGGCAGGCGAGTTTCAGCGCGATCGAATCGGCATGGCCGCGCACGATGGCGGCATCCCGCCGTGTCATCTTGCGCGCCGGCTCCGGCAGCCGCGCCTTGCCCGGTGCCAGTCCCGGCCGCTCGGCGGCGAACGTCACTTCAAGTTCCGGCTTTCGCGCGATCGCGCGCAGGCAGGCGGTCACCGCGCGCTTGAACGGCTCGGTCGGCGCTTCCTTCGATCCGGTGCGGAATTTGGTATTCGACGTGGTCATCTCAATTTCACCGCCCGTCGTCCCCGCGAAAGCGGGGACCCATAACCACCGGCGCTCGTTGTTCTCCCGAGATCCAGCCGGCGACGACGCTTACGACATCGCCACGTTCACCGAGGACTCCTGCAGCTCCACATTGAAGCAGCGCTGATAGAATTCAGCCACCAGCGGCCGTTCCAGCTCGTCGCACTTGTTGAGGAAGGTGACGCGGAACGCAAACCCGATGTCGGAGAAGATCTCGGCGTTCTCCGCCCAGGTAATGACCGTGCGCGGGCTCATCACCGTCGACAGGTCGCCGTTGGCGAAGGCGTTGCGGGTGAGATCGGCGAGCCGCACCATCTTGTTGACGATGTCGCGTCCCTCCGAGTTGCGGTAGTGATGCGCTTTCGCCAGCACGATCTCGACTTCCTCGTCATGGGCGAGATAGTTCAGCGTGGTGACGATCGACCAGCGGTCCATCTGGCCCTGGTTGATCTGCTGGGTG
>NZ_JADGRI010000277.1 GCF_017881085.1 Bradyrhizobium sp. | reverse complement strand
GCCTCGCCGAGCCGACCTCGGGACGAATCCTGTTCGACGGCGTCGATGTCACGGCGCTGCGCGGCAGGGAGCTGCGGCAATGGCGTGCCCGCTCGGCGATGATCTTCCAGCAGTTCAACCTAGTCGGACGCCTCGACGTCCTGACCAACGTACTGATGGGGCGGCTGTCCGAAATTCCATTGTGGCGCTCGCTGGCGCAGCTCTGGCCGGAGGAGGACCTCGCGGTCGCGATGTCGGCGCTGGAGCAGTTCGATATGGCGGCGTTAGCGGCGCAACGGGCCGACCAGCTCTCCGGCGGCCAGCAGCAGCGCGTCGCGATCGCGCGCGCTTTGGTTCAGGAGCCCGACATCATCCTGGCCGACGAGCCGATCGCCTCGCTCGATCCCCGCAACACCCGCATCGTGATGGACGCGCTGCTGCGCATCAACAAGCACTTCGGCATCACCGTGATCTGCAACCTGCATTCGCTCGATCTGGCGCGGACCTATTGCGACCGCCTGATCGGGATGGCTTCGGGCCGGATCGTGTTCGACGGCGCGCCCGCGACCCTGACCGAACATATCGCGCGCGAGCTTTACGATCTCGAGGCCAACGAGGTGATGGGCACCGCGCCGGCGCAGGATGCCGGCGATTCAAGAATTCCGGCTCTCGGCACCGCAGCCGCGGCCTGAGTATTGCGTCATAGCAACCAACGCGTTCCGCGGAACACCGCAAGCGAAACGGCGTCAACACAAGCGTTCAACCCAGGAAAGAGGGCGTCATGATCAATCGTCGGACACTAATCGCAAGCGCAGCCATGCTGGCATTCACCGCCACCGCCGCCTCCGCGCAGGAATGGAAGACAAAATATCCGGAGATCACCTTCGCGGTTGTTCCAGCCGAGAACGCCTCGGGCGTTACCGAGCGCTGGACGCCATTCGTCGGCTATTTGTCAAGGGAACTCGGCGTGAAGGTCAATCTGCGTATCGCCAACGACTACGCGGCGGTCATTGAAGGCCAGCGCGCCGGCAATATCCAGATTGCGAGCTACGGCTCGGCGTCGTTCGCCCGCGCGCGGCTGACAGGGGTCAAGACCGACGCCTTCGCCAACGACATTAATAAGGACGGCAGCACCGGCTACTATTCGATGTTCTTCGTAAAGGCGAGCAGCCCTTACAAGTCCATTGACGAATTGAAGGGCAAGAACCTCGGGCTGGTCGATCCAAACTCGACGTCCGGCAACAACGTGCCGCGCTTCGAGCTCGACAAGATGGGGATTGCGGATGCGGACACATATTTCGGCAAGGTCGTCTTCACCGGCAGTCACGAAAACGCTCTGCTGGCGCTGGCGCAAGGCACCGTCGACGTCGCAGCCAACCAATGGACCAGCGATGACGATTCGACCCTGGCCCAGATGCTGCACAAGGGAATGCTGAAGAATGCGGATGGCACGCCGATGAAGAAGGAAGATTTCCGGATCATCCACAAATCGGCGCCGATCATCAACGGACCGTATGCGTATGGTTCGGACCTTCCCGAGGATATGAAGGCCGCGATCGCCAAGGCATTCTTCGACGCGCCGACCAAGGACAAGGCCGCTTTCGACCGGTTGTCGGACGGCCAGAAGCAGGGCTTCCATCCTGCTACGACCAAGGATTGGGACGCCACCATCGAGCTGATCAGGTTCGTCGACAATCTGCGCAAGAAGAAAGCGTCCTGATCGCAGGTCAGACATGAGAGCCGGGTCGATCTGACCCGGCTTTCTTCCGAGCCGATCACGATGCAGGCGCGATGACCCTCGCCGTCACCATTCTTCCGAGCCAGCAATTAGCCGCGCTCAACGAAGCCTATCGCAAGGCCGTGGCGCGCAAGCGTTTGCGCCTTACGCTGGGCGCGGCAGTGTTCTTCGCAGCCCTTCTCGTCGCTTCTGTCGGGGCGGAAGTGAACTTAAGGACGTTCTTTACGTATTTTGGCAATTTCATCAGCTATTTCGATCGCCTTCTCACGCTTGAAAATGGCAGCCGGGTCTGGACCGACATTGGCGAGTGGTTCTGGGGCTGGCCAAAATGGCTTTGGCTGCTTGGCGAGACCATCCTGATCAGCTATGTCGGCACGCTGTCGGGCGCGGTGCTGGCCTTTGGGCTGAATTTTCTGGCGGCGGAAAACACCGCGCCGGCGCCCTGGCTGCGCGTCGTGGTCAAGCGGCTGATGGAATTCTGCCGCACGGTTCCCGATATTGTCTTTGCGCTGATCTTCGTCATCGCCTTTGGCCTCGGTCCGATGGCGGGCGTTCTCGCCATCACCATCCACACCATCGGCGCGCTCGGCAAGCAATATTCGGAGATGGTCGAGAACATCGACATGAAGCCGGTCGAAGGGGTTCGATGCACCGGCGCCGGCTGGATATCGTGCATGCGCTTTGCGGTGCTGCCGCAGGTGGCGGCGGGCTTCGCCACCTACACGCTGCTGCGCTTCGAGATCAATGTGCGCGGCGCCTCGGTAATGGGCTTCGTCGGCGCCGGCGGCATCGGGCAGGAACTGCTGGTTGCGATCCGCAAGTTCTATTATTCCGATGTCAGCGCGATCCTGCTAATGATCGTTCTCACCGTCTTTGTCATCGATATCGGCACCGGATGGATTCGTGGCCGGCTGTTTGGCAGGGGCAGCCACGCATGAGCAGATTGCCGGCCCCGGACACCGAAGGTCTGTACGCACGGCATCCCGGAGTGTTCGACCGGCCGCTGTCGGCGCGGCTTGCCACGCCGCTGATGCTGCTCGGAGCATCGGCGATCTTCATCTTCGGCCTGGTACATCTCGGTTTCTCGCCGGCGCGGATGCTTGCGGGCCTGCACCAGCTCGGCTGGATCACGATGATGATGATCCCGCCCGATCCCGGCGCCTCGCTGCCGCTTTATCTGAAGGCGCTCGGCGAGACCCTTTCGATCGCGCTGTTGGGCACCACGCTGGCCGCATTGTTCGCGCTGCCGGTCAGCCTGCTGGCGGCGAAGAACATCGTGCCCTCCAACATCTTCCGCTTTCCGGTGCGCCGTTTCCTCGATTCGATCCGCGGCGTCGATACGCTGATCTGGGCGCTGGTCTGGATCAATGTCGTCGGCCTCGGTCCCTTTGCCGGCGTGCTGGCGATCGCGGTGTCGGATTTCGGCGCGTTCGGTAAATTGTTCTCCGAGGCGATTGAAGGCGCCGATCACAAGCAGGTCGAGGGCATCCGCGCCTCCGGCGGCAACGCGCTGCACGAGATCCGCTTCGGACTGATGCCGCAGGTATTGCCCGTGATCGCGGGGCAGGTGCTGTATTTCATCGAATCGAACACGCGTTCGGCGACCATCATCGGCATCGTCGGCGCCGGCGGCATCGGCCTGCAACTCGCCGAGCAGATCCGCGTGCTGGAATGGCAGAAGGTGTCGTTCCTGATCCTGATGATCCTGGTGGCGGTCGCCGCCATCGACTGGATCTCCAGCAAGCTCCGTTTTGCGATCATCGGCCGGCGCGCGATCGTCTAAAACGCAATCAGGCGTTCTCCACCACGAACTCGACGCGCTCCGCGGCGAAGCGCGAGCGCTTGGTCGCGAGCGGGGTCCCATCGGCGTCGACGTCGGTGCTGTCGACCACGAGCACCGGACGCCCCAACGCAAGGTCGAGCCGCGCCGCATCGGTGGCGTCCACAATCGATGCCGTGACGCGGGTCGCGGCCCGCCGATAGTCGCGGATGCCGTAATGCGCCAGCAGTTTTGTCATCGAGCGCATGCGTTCATAGACCCGCGCCGAGTCGGGAAAGCGCTCGGCGCCGAGCCAGATGGTGCTGACGCAGATCGGCGTGCGATCGGCCAATCGCAGCACTTCGATCCGGATCAGCGGCGCGCCGGTCTTTAGGGCCAGCAGCCGCGCCAGTTCGCGGCTCGCGGGTTCCTCGGAGGCGCCGATCAGCCTTCCGTCCGGCGCGCGTCCGCCGGCGCCGACGATCTCCGAGAATCGTGTGCGCGAGCGCAGGGGATAGGCCAGCCTCGGCGCTTCGACATAGGTTCCGCTGCCGCGTTCGGCCCGTACCAGGCCGCGCTCGGCCAGCGTCGCCAGCGCCCGCCGCACGGTGTGGCGGTTGACGCGGTAGGTTTCGGCGATCTCCGTTTCGCCCGGCAGTTTTTCGCCGGCGGCGAATGCGCCGCTGGCGATGCCACGCTCGATGCCGTCGGCAACCTGCCGCCACAGCGCCACGCCGGAGGCTGCGTCCTGAATGCTCATGGCGTGGAAAGGCTCATTGAAGAGCTTGGGAGGGGCATCGGAAAAATCATTCCCTTGTCACGAAACATTCATGGCGCGCCGCTATCAAGTTGTCTATTATCATAGACAACTTGATAGCGGCAAGAGCCGAGTTCGAGAAGGCGGATATGGCGGCAGGCGGCGAAAACGGGAAGCAGAGTCAGCGCCAGGCGGCGATGGCGGTGCTGGCGCATTCGGATGCGGCCGACATTGCCGGCTGCCTCGGCGCGCTCGCGGTGCCCTCTTACGAGGATCTACGCGAGCCGGAGAACGGTCTCGTCATGGTGCGCGGCCGGATCGGCGGCGACGGCGCGCCGTTCAACATAGGCGAGGCCACGGTGTCGCGCGCGGCGGTGCGGCTGGCGAGCGGCGAGGTGGGCTTTGGCTATGCGCTCGGCCGCGACCGGCAGAAGGCGCGGATGATCGCGCTGTGCGACGCGCTGGTGCAGTCGAACGAATTCGCGGACGCGGTGGAAGCAAAGGTGCTGTTGCCGTTGCGCGCGGCCGTGGTCGCCGCGCGAGACCGAAAGGCGCGGGAGACCGCGGCGACGCGGGTCGATTTCTACACGCTGGTGCGCGGGGAAGGCTGAAGCGATGACGACGATTGCCGAACTTCCCGCTGGCTTCGCCGACAAGGTGCTGTCGGCGCAGTCGACGTTCCGCTCGGTGATGGACGCGATGGCGCGCCCCGGAAGTATTCAGCAGATCGCCGTCGCCACGGGGGCGCCTTCGCCGCTGATGCGCGGCTCGGCCGCCATAGCACTGACCTTGTTCGACCACGACACGCCGGTCTGGCTCGACCCCGCGATGTCCGGGACGTCCGACGTAACGAAGTGGCTGAAGTTCCACACCGGCGCGCCTGTCATCGCGGATCCCTCGATCTGCCTCTTTGCGCTGATCGGCGATCCCCGGGCGCTGCCTGCGCTGGATCGTTTTGCATTCGGCAGCAACGAATATCCGGACCGTTCGACCACGTTGATCCTGCAGGTCGAGAGTCTGGCTGATGGATGCGACTTCGAACTGCGCGGCCCCGGCATCGCCGGCACGGCGGTGTTGCAGGCCACGATCGAGCCTGCCGATCTGTTCGACCGGCTGGCCATCAACGCTGCGCTGTGTCCGCGCGGCATCGACGTCGTATTGGTGGCCGACGATGCCATTGTCGCGATACCGCGTACCACGCGGATTGCCGCAAAGGGAGATTGAGACATGTATGTCGCCGTCAAGGGAGGCGAGCGCGCCATCGAGAACGCCCATCGGCTGCTGGCGCATGAGCGCCGCGGCGATCCCGGCGTCGCCGAAGTGACGCTCGATCAGATTTCCGGACAGCTCAGCCTCGCCGTCGACCGCGTGATGTCCGAAGGCTCGCTGTACGACCGCGAGCTCGCGGCGCTCGCGATAAAGCAGGCGCGCGGCGACATGATCGAGGCGATCTTCCTGGTGCGGGCTTTCCGCGCCACCCTGCCGCGCTTCGGCGCCACCGAGCCGGTCGATACCGGCCAGATGCAGGTGCGTCGGCGGATCTCCTCGACCTTCAAGGATATCCCGGGCGGCCAGATACTGGGCCCCACCTTCGACTACACCCATCGGCTGCTGGACCCGCAGCTCGCCGAGGGGTTTGTGCCGGAACCGCCCGCGACCGCGGACGCATCTTCCGCGGCAATGCCGCGTGTCACCGACATTCTCGGCCGCGATGGCCTGATCGAGCCTTCGCCGGAAGCCGCTGCCGATACGCCGGTCGGCGACCTCACGCGCGAGCCGCTGAGTTTTCCCGCCGACCGCGATCTGCGGCTGCAGAATCTGGCCCGCGCCGACGAGGGATTTTTGCTGGCGCTGGGCTACTCGTCGCAGCGCGGTTACGGCCGCAATCACCCGTTCGCCGGCGAAATTCGCTTCGGCGAAGTCGAGGTGGAGTTCTTTGCCGAAGAAGTTGGCTTCGCGGTGCCGCTCGGCGGAATGGCGCTGACCGAATGCCAGATGGTCAACCAGTTCAAGGGCTCGGCCACCGAGGCGCCATGCTTCACCCGCGGCTACGGGCTTGCCTTCGGGCAGAGCGAGCGCAAGACCATGTCGATGGCGCTGGTCGACCGCGCGCTTCGCGCCCGTGAACTCGGCGAGGAAGTTGCAGCACCCGCCCAGGACGAGGAGTTCGTGATGTCGCATTCCGACAATGTGCAGGCGACCGGTTTTGTCGAGCATCTCAAGCTGCCGCATTATGTCGACTTCCAGTCCGAACTCGGCCTGTTGCGCAAACTGCGCAAGGAGTTTGAACAGGCCGATCGCCTGCCTGACCTGCGGGAGGCCGCGGAATGAACGCGCCCGCCTACAACTTCGCCTATCTCGACGAACAGACCAAGCGGATGATCCGCCGCGCCATCCTGAAGGCGATCGCGATCCCAGGTTATCAGGTGCCGTTCGCCAGCCGCGAAATGCCGATGCCCTATGGCTGGGGCACCGGCGGCGTGCAGGTGACGGCGGCGATCCTCGGTCCAACAGATGTGCTGAAGGTGATCGACCAGGGCTCCGACGACACCACCAACGCGATCTCGATCCGAAAATTCTTCGCCAAGACCGCGGGCGTCGAAACCACGACCTCGACGGCGGATGCGACCGTGATCCAGACCCGGCACCGGATTCCCGAAGCGCCGCTGCATGCCGGCCAGGTGCTGGTCTATCAGGTGCCGATCCCGGAACCCCTTCGGTTCCTCGAGCCGCGCGAGACCGATACCCGGCGCATGCATGCGCTCGGCGAATACGGGCTGATGCACGTCAAGCTCTACGAGGACATCGCGCGCTTCGGCCACATCGCGACCTCCTATGCCTATCCGGTGAAGGTGAACGCCCGCTATGTGATGGACCCGTCGCCGACGCCGAAATTCGACAATCCCAAGATGGATGATTGTCCGGCGCTGCAACTGTTCGGGGCGGGCCGCGAGAAGCGCATCTATGCGATCCCGCCGCACACCTCCGTCAAGTCGCTCGACTTCGAGGATCATCCCTTCACGCGGTACCGCTTCGACGCGCCCTGCGCGCTGTGCGGGGCGGATGATTCCTATCTCGACGAAATCGTCACCGACGACCAGGGCGGGCGGATGTTCGTCTGCTCCGACACCGATTATTGCGCAACCCGGCAGGCCCAGGGCCATCGCGGCACCGAGAGCGCGGCTCCGCACAAGGAGGGCGCGCATGGCTGAACATGATAACGATCAGCCGCTTTTGGTGG
>NZ_JADGRI010000276.1 GCF_017881085.1 Bradyrhizobium sp. | reverse complement strand
CTGCTGATCATCCCGAACCAGAACCTGTTCCGGGTCGCCAACGAAAAGACCACCTTCGCCGACGCCTTCGCGATGGCCGACCAGGTGCTCTATTCGGGCGTCGCCTGCATCACCGACCTGATGGTCAAGGAAGGCCTGATCAATCTCGACTTTGCCGACGTCCGCGCCGTGATGCGCGAGATGGGCAAGGCGATGATGGGCACCGGCGAGGCCTCCGGCGACAAGCGCGCCCTGACCGCGGCCGAGGCTGCAATCGCCAATCCGCTGATCGACGACTCCTCGATGAAGGGCGCGCGCGGCCTGCTGATCTCGATCACCGGCGGCAAGGACCTGACGCTGTTCGAAGTCGACGAAGCCGCTACCCGCATCCGCGAGGAAGTCGATCAGGACGCCAACATCATCGTCGGCGCCACCTTCGACGAGAGCCTCGACGGCATAATCCGCGTCTCCGTCGTTGCTACCGGCATCGAACAGGCGCTGATTCGCAATGCGACGCCGGGCGCGGCTCTCGCCCCCAGCGCGCCGGCTCCCGCCGCCTCGCCGGAAAATCGCCTGGCCGAACTGACCGCCCGGCTGCGCGCCGACAATGCGCGCCTTGCCGAGCGCGCTGCCCAGAAGATGGAAGCGCCGGCGCAAGCAACTCCCGCTGCCGCGCCGCAGCGCGCCTCCAACACCGTCGAACGCGCCGCGCTCGCCGCCATTGCTGCGGCGGTCGCTCCCGAGGCACCGCACCAGCCCGCATCCGCGCCGCTGCAGCCCGCCTCCTATGGCGACGTCACGGTTCGCCCGATCGCGCAGCAGAAGCCGACCCTGTTCCCCGACCATCATGAGGTCGCACGGGCCGAGGTCCAGGAACCCGTCACGCCGGAAACCTTCATTCCGCAGGCGGCCGAACGTCCGCCGGCGCGCGCGCCGCGGATGCCGAAATTCGAGGATCTGCCGATGCCGGCCCAGAACGAAATCCGGCAGGCCCGCGGTGACGCCGAGGAGGAGCATCCGCAGAAGACCCGGATGTCCCTGCTGCAGCGCCTCGCCAATGTGGGCCTCGGCCGCCGCGACGAAGAGACCGAGCCGCCGATCGCGGCCCGCGCCTCGGGTCCTTCGATGACCCCGATGCCGCCGCTGCCTGAACGGAAGCCGCAGCGATCGGTCGCCCAGCAGGTCGCATCCACCGACCCGGTATCAGAATACGCTCGCCGGCCCGCTCCACAGGGTTTGGACGTCCATGGCCGTCCCGCATCTGTTGCAGCGCAGCCACAGGGCGACGATCATTTGGATATCCCCGCTTTCTTGCGCCGGCAGGCCAACTGAAGTTTGTTACAATTCTGACGACGCAAAAAGGTCCCGGCTGCAGCCAGCCGGGACCTTAATTTTTGGCCGAAAGGCCGCAGGGCCTCTTCGCCAAACAACTGATTTTAAATGATTAATTATAGACTTCGTGCTGGGATGGCACGGTCGAAATTGTCGCCAACGGTGGTCCAATTTGGTTAAGCTTTGGCGCGAATACGGCAGAGATAGGGTAACAATCGGTAAAGAAGCGTGAGTTGGCGCTCTTTGAGGCAATGCTATTGTCTGACGTGACTTGGGGAAACTTAGAGACGAATCGAACGGACCGCACGCGTTCCGACCTGGTCTGATCTCTTGGTAAGTCAGTAGTGGGCTGTCTTCGAATGAAATTTAGCCGGCAGACAACGCTTCGCGCGCAGGCCACCGTGACTGGCGTCGGCGTGCATTCCGGTCTTCCCGTCAATCTGACCCTCGGACCTGCACCTGTCGATGCGGGTTTTATTTTTGTCCGTACCGGCTTGGACGGTCCCGATCGCGAAGTTCAGGCCGTCGCGGAATCCGTGATCGCCACCGAGTTCGCAACTGTGCTGGGCGACCGCGAAGGCCCGCTGGTTTCCACCGCTGAACACGTGCTTGCTGCGCTGCGAGGTATGGGCGTCGACAACGCCACCATCGAAATCGATGGTCCGGAAGTCCCGATCATGGACGGCAGCGCCGCGGCCTTCGTCGCCGCGATCGACCAGGCCGGTATATTGACCCAGTCCGGGTCGCGCCGCTTCCTGCAGATTTTGAAGCCGGTGCAGGTCGCGATGGGCGATTCGTTCGGCGAGTTGCGGCCCCACGCAGCCGGCTTCCGCGCCGAGATCGAAATCGACTTCGCCAATCCCGTGATCGGCCGCCAGAGCTATTCGCTCGACCTCAGCCCCGAACGGTTCCGCCGCGAGATCTGCCGCGCCCGGACCTTTGGCTGCATGAGCGATGTCGCGCGGCTGTGGAGCGCCGGGTTTGCGCTGGGCTCCTCGTTCGAGAACACGGTGGTGTTCGACGACACCCGCCTGCTCAACACCGAAGGCCTGCGCTACAGCGAAGAATGTGCCCGTCACAAGGTGCTCGACGTGATCGGCGATCTCGCGCTGGCCGGCCTGCCGCTGCTCGGCGCCTATCGCTCGGTGCGCGGCGGTCACAAGCTCAACCACGCCGTCCTCACGGCCTTGTTGGCCGATCGCACCGCATGGCGGGTGATCGAAGCCGAAACCGCCCGTCGCTCGCGCGTCTACGCCGATGCCGGCAGTGGCATGGTCGGCGGCATGATCGCCCCGGCCTACGGTCCCGACGTTTCCTGATCTTTGCCTTCCATCTTCGAAATGCCCTGACTTCGGCCGGGACTTACTTTGGACGTGCCCTTGGGGCGTGATTCTGGGGCGCTCCCGGACGCCGCTGGAAGGCCGTGTACAGCCCAATTCGCTGAAGTAACCATGTTCGGCGGCGATCGGCCCAAGCCGCCTTAATCCGGGCGAAATGCCTGCGTATCCGGTTGGTTAACAGACTTTTTTCGGCTAAATAGCCCCGGTTGCATGGCAGGCGCCACGGGCACGGCAATCATTGCGTCCATGAGCGGGCTCTTTGGGCGCGCGGCGGGCACTGCAGCACAGGCGTCAGGTCTAGATTCATGTCGGCACAGCGTATGACGCTCGAACTGCGCGGGAGATCGGCTGGCGCCCGATTCGGCCGGCAATTTCGTCTGGCCGCGGGGCTGATCGTGCTCGCGATCCCCCTGAGCGGCTGCGGCACCGGCTCGCTGTGGGACAAGTTCCTGGCGAAGGACGACACCTTCGTCGATGAACCGGCGGACAAGCTCTACAATGAGGGCCTGTTCCTGATGAATCAGAAACAGGATCCGAAGGCGGCGTCGAAGAAATTCGAGGAGGTCGACCGCCAGCATCCCTATTCCGACTGGGCGCGCAAATCGCTGCTGATGTCGGCCTACGCCTTCTACAATGCCGGCGACTATGACAGCTGCATCGGTGCCGCGACCCGCTACGTCACGCTGCACCCGGGAAGCCCGGACGCGGCGTACGCGCAATACCTGATCGCGGCCTCGCACTACGACCAGATACCGGATATTTCGCGCGACCAGGGCCGCACCGAGAAGGCGATCGCCGCGCTGGAAGAGGTGATTCGCAAGTATCCGACGTCGGAATATGCCGTCAGCGCCAAGGCCAAGCTCGAAGGCGCGCGCGACCAGCTCGCCGGCAAGGAAATGGATGTCGGCCGCTATTACATGGAAAAGCGCGACTACACCGCCGCCATCAACCGCTTCAAGACCGTGGTCACCCGCTATCAGACCACCCGACATGTCGAGGAAGCGCTGGCCCGGTTGACGGAGGCCTATATGGCGATCGGCATCGTCGGCGAGGCGCAGACCGCGGCTGCCGTGCTCGGGCACAATTTTCCTGATAGCCCCTGGTACAAAGACGCCTATAATCTTGTAAAGTCAGGCGGAGTCGAGCCGAGCGAGAACACCGGCTCCTACATCTCCAAAGCCTTCAAGAAACTGGGTCTCGGTTAGGATCTTACCTCGCATGCTGGCGCGTCTTTCGATCCGTGACATCGTCCTGATCGAACGGCTCGATATCGAGTTTTCCCGTGGGCTGGCGGTGCTGACCGGCGAAACCGGCGCGGGCAAATCCATTCTCCTCGATGCATTCGCGCTGGCGCTCGGCGGCCGCGGCGACGCCGGGCTGGTGCGTCACGGCGCCGAGCAGGGCCAGGTCACTGCGGTGTTCGACGTGTCGAAGGATCATCCGGCCTCGAAAATCCTCAGCGATAACGGCCTCGACGATACCGGTGAGATGATCCTGCGCCGCGTCCAGCTGGCCGACGGCCGCACCCGCGCCTTCATCAACGATCAGGCGATCAGCGTGCAGACCCTGAAAGCGGTCGGCTCGGCGCTGGTCGAGATTCACGGCCAGCATGACGAGCGCGCGCTGGTCGATGCCGCCACCCACCGCCGTCTGCTCGACGCCTTTGCCGGGCTCGAGAAGGACGTCGTGGCGCTGGAAGCGCTGTGGGACGCACGGCGCGCCGCCAACAGTGTGCTCGACGCGCATCGCGCCGACATGGAACGCGCCGCGCGCGAGGCCGACTATCTGCGCCACGCCGCCGATGAGCTGAAGCAGCTTGCGCCCAAGGACGGCGAGGAAACCGCGCTCGCCGGGCGCCGCACCACCATGATGCAGGGCGAGAAGATCGCCGCCGATCTGCGCGAGGCGCAGGACGCGGTCGGCGGCCCGCATTCGCCGGTTCCTGCTTTATCGGCGGCGGTGCGGCGGCTGGAACGCCGCGCTGGCAATCTGCCGGCGCTGGTCGAACCCGCGGTGAAGGCGATCGATGCGGCGATCAACGCGCTGGAGGAGGCCGATCAGCACCTCAACGCGGCGCTGACAGCGGCGGATTTCGATCCTGCCGAACTCGAACGGATCGAGGAGCGGCTGTTCGCGCTGCGCGCCGCGTCGCGCAAATATTCGACGCCGGTGGATGGCCTGGCGGAGCTCGCCAAAAAATACGCCGCCGACGTGGCGTTGATCGATGCCGGCGCCGACCAGCTGAAGAAGCTGGAAGCGGCGGCCGGCGAAGCCGATGCGCGCTACAGCGCGGCGGCCACGAAACTTTCCGCGGCGCGCACCAAATCGGCGGAAAAGCTCAACAAGGCCGTCAATGCCGAACTGGCGCCGCTGAAGCTCGACCGCGCCAAGTTCATGACGCAAATCGATTCGGATCCGAAGTCGCCGGGCCCGCAGGGTTTTGATCGGGTCGAGTTCTGGGTGCAGACCAATCCCGGCACCAAGGCGGGGCCCTTGATGAAGGTCGCTTCCGGCGGCGAGCTGTCGCGGTTCCTGCTGGCGCTCAAGGTGGTGCTGTCCGATCGAGGCTCGGCGCCCACTTTGGTGTTCGACGAAATCGACACCGGCGTCGGCGGCGCCGTGGCGGATGCGATCGGCGCGCGGCTGGCGCGGCTCGCCGGCAAGGTGCAGGTCATGGCGGTGACCCATGCGCCGCAGGTCGCAGCACGTGCCGACCAGCATCTCCTGATTTCCAAGGACGCGCTCGACAAGGGCAAGCGCGTCGCCACCCGCGTCAACGCGCTCGCCGCCGATCACCGCCGCGAGGAAATCGCCCGCATGCTGGCCGGCGCCGAGATCACCGCGGAAGCCCGCGCGGCGGCGGAACGGCTGCTGAAGGCGGCGAGTTAACCGTCATACGGCCTGCGCGCAGCATCCGGGGAACGCCGCTTGTGCCGGCTTTTCTCGCAACGCACTTCGTCGTATTCAATTGCCATGGCCAGGACAGCAAAGACAAAATCTCCCACCGACGTCGCCGACCTCACCAAGGCCCAGGCCAAGGTCGAGCACAAACGGCTGACGCTCGAGATCGAGCGTCACGACAAGGCGTATTATCAGGACGACGCGCCGAAGATTTCCGATGCCGAATATGACGCGCTGCGCCAGCGCTTCAACGCCATCGAGGCGAGGTTTCCGGAATTCGTCACCGGTTCCTCGCCGTCGCAGAAAATCGGTGCAGCGCCGTCGGGGAAATTCAAGAAGGTGCGCCATGCGGTGCCGATGCTGTCGCTCGACAACGCGTTTGCCGAGGAGGACGTGCTCGATTTCGTCGGTCGTATCAGGCGCTTTCTCAAGCTTTCCGACAACGACAGGATCGATTTCAGCGCCGAGCCGAAGATCGACGGGCTGTCGATGTCGTTGCGCTACGAGGAAGGCGAACTCGTCACCGCCGCCACCCGCGGCGACGGCGCCGAGGGCGAGGATGTCACCGCCAATATCCGCACGCTCGAGGACGTGCCAAAGCGACTCAAAGGCCGCAATGTGCCCGACATCTGCGAGGTACGCGGCGAGGTCTACATGACCAAGAAGGCCTTCCTCGCACTCAACGAGCGCCAGAAGGCTGCGGGCGACACCATCTTCGCCAACCCGCGCAATTCGGCGGCAGGCTCGCTGCGGCAGAAGGATCCATCCATCACCGCCTCGCGTCCGCTCGGTTTCTTCGCCTACGCCTGGGGCCAGATGACCGAGATGCCGGAGGACACCCAGTCCGGCATGATCGGGTGGTTCGAGCGCTGCGGCTTCAAGACCAATCCGTTGACCAAGATCTGCCACTCGCTCGAGCAGCTGATCGCGTTTCATCGCAAGATCGAGGAGCAGCGTGCGAAACTCGACTACGACATCGACGGTGTCGTCTACAAGGTCGATCGCCTCGACTGGCAGGAGCGCCTCGGCTTTGTTTCGCGCACGCCGCGCTGGGCGATCGCGCATAAATTCCCGGCCGAGCGCGCCATCACCGTGCTGCGGGACATCGAGATCCAGGTCGGCCGCACCGGCTCGTTCACGCCGGTCGGCAAGCTCGAGCCGGTCGGCGTCGGCGGCGTGATCGTGCAGAACGTCACGCTGCATAACGAGGACTACATCAGGGGCATCGGCGGCGACGGCGAGCAATTGCGCGAGGGCCGCGATATCCGGATCGGCGACACCGTCGTCATCCAGCGCGCCGGCGACGTGATTCCGCAAGTGGTCGACGTCGTGATCGAGAAGCGGCCCGGCAACGCAAAACCGTATCGCTTTCCGACGAAATGCCCGTGCCCGCTGCACACCGACGTGGTGCGCGAGGAGACCGCGACCGGGGAGGAGGGAGCCCGTGCCCGCTGCACCGGCGAGTTCGCCTGTCCCTACCAGAAGATCGAGCACCTCAAACTGTTCGCCTCGCGCCGCGCCTTCGACATCGAAGGGCTCGGCGAGAAGCAGATCGAGTTCTTCTACGAGCAGGGATGGGTCAAGGAGCCGGCCGATATCTTCACGCTCGAAAAGCGCAACGCCAGGCTCAAGCTCGAGGAAATCGAGGGCTACGGCCAGACCTCGGTGCGCAATTTGTTCGCGGCGATCGAGGAGCGGCGGCGCATCTCGCTGGAGCGTTTTATCTTTGCGCTCGGCATGCGCCATGTCGGCGAGACCACGGCGCTGGCGCTGGCGCGCGGCTACGGCTCCTGGCAGGCATTCCACGACGCCTGCCTCAAGGTCGCGAAGGACGACGAGGAGGCGATCGCCGAGATGGATGCGCTCGACCAGATCGGCGAGACCGTGATCGCCAGCATCAAGGCCTATTTCGGCGAGAGCCA
>NZ_JADGRI010000050.1 GCF_017881085.1 Bradyrhizobium sp. | reverse complement strand
TAGGCGACGCGGTCGCCGGGATGAAAATTGGTCACGCCGGGCCCAACCGACAGCACCTCGCCCGCCCCTTCATTGCCGACCACGAACGGCAATCCAGGCGCCTTGTAGAGACCGGTGCGGAAATAGACGTCGATGAAGTTCAGGCCAACGGCGTGCTGACGGATGCGAACCTCGCCCTGTACCGGCGCGGGCACGTCCACGGTCTCGTAAACCAGGGCTTCGGGCCCCCCTACCTTGTGCACCCGCACAGCCTTGGTCATATCAAGTTCTCCCTCGGCAATTCATTGCAATCAACCGAATGCCATCGAGGCTGCGTTGTCAACTCAATGGCCGCGCGAACCGGCGGTCGGCCGGTTAACGGCCTTCCTGCGATTCCCCTTGGCCAGCACATTGAAGAATTCGACAGCCGCCGAAAATGCGATGGCGAAGTAGATATAACCGCGCGGGATATGAAACTTGAACCCGTCGGCAACCAGCGCAACCCCGATCAGCACCAGGAACGCCAGCGCCAGCATTTTGGTGGTCGGATGCTCGGCCACGAATCGCGCGACCGGGCCGGACGAGACATACATGATGAGACAGGCGATGACGACGGCGGCGATCATGATTTCGAGATCCTGCGCCATGCCGATCGCGGTGATGATGGAATCCAGCGAGAATACCATGTCGATGACGATGATCTGGATGATGATCCAGAAGAAAGCGCTGGTCCGGGGCGTGGCATCGCCATCTCCGTCGCGCGCTTCCACCTCGGCGTGAATTTCGTGGGTGGCCTTGGCGATCAGAAACAATCCGCCGCCGATCAGGATGATGTCGCGCCAGGAAAAGCCCATGCCCCTTACGGTGAGGACGTCCTGCGTCAGCCCGATCAGCCACACCAGGAGGCTGAGCAGCAGAATTCGAAACACCAGCGCCAGCGCCAGGCCGATTTGCCGAGCGCGCTTTGCCTGCCGCGCGGGTATGCGCGAGACGATGACCGACAGGAAGATGACGTTGTCGATGCCGAGAACGATTTCCAGCGCCGTCAGCGTCAACAATGCCGCCCAGGCTTCGGGGCTAGTCCACAATTCGATCATGGATGAAACGATCTCACCAGCCGGATCGCGGCATCGCTCGCCACGACATAGGCGGCGATCGCACAGAGAGAGATCGTGACCGGCGCGCCGACGTCGAAATCGCTCGCCAGGGTGAAGATCAGAAGCACGGCCCAGACGGCGATCAGCAACAAAGTCAGCCAGCGCAACCGCACTACGCGGACCGGATGCACGACATGGAACGGAACAAAAGTCGCAACGATCAACACGATGACCCCGAGGCTCGAGAGCGCCGGCGATGGATGCAGCAGGAAAAGGTAGAACGCCGCGACATTCCATAGACCCGGAAATCCGCGAAAATGATTGTCGGGACTCTTCATGCGACGATCGGCGAAGTACAGCGCCCCGGTGACCGCAATTCCAACGCCGAGCAGCGGCGCCGCCAGCGGCAGCAGCAGCCCGCTCGCGGTGATGGCATAGGCCGGCACGAAGACGTAGGTGACGAAATCGACCACGAGGTCGAGCACCTCGCCCGACCAGTTCGGCAGCACCCGCACGACATCCAGCCGCCGCGCGATCGGGCCATCGACGGCGTCGATCACCAGCGCTACCCCGAGCCAGGCAAACATCGCGGACCAGTGCTCGCGCACGGCCTCGAGCAGCGCGAGCAACGCGACGCCTGCGCCCAAAGCCGTGAAGATATGCACGGAAAACGCGGCGGCCCGCATTCGTGGCGTTATTGACGGGGAATCCTGCTGGCTTATCTGGTCCATTTGCCCGGCAGGACTATCAGGAATCGCGCCCGTTTGCACATCCGCGGTTGCGGCGATCAGCCGCGTAAGCCGCTGGAACCATCCCGCGCCGATGCGGGCTTGAAAATCCCCCCGGGAACGTCAATTGTCCCGATATGAACGAGACATCAGCCACCTACGATGTCGCCGTGGTCGGCGGCGGCCCTGCCGGACTTGGTGCCGCGATTGCATTGGCGCAGCTGGGGGCAAAGACGGCCCTGATTGCCCGCCGCGCGCCCTATGCCGATAATCGCACCACCGCGCTGTTGGGCGGCTCGGTCGATTTCCTCGGGGCGCTGGATGTGTGGCCGCGCTGCAAGGACAATGCGGCGGCGCTGCAGGCGATGCGTCTGGTCGACGATACCGGCCGGCTGATCCGCGCCCCCGAGGTGCGATTTTCGGCCGGCGAAATCGGCCTCGAGGAATTCGGCTACAACATCGAGAACCGCCTGCTGATGGCAGCGCTGGAAGAACGCGCGGCCGAACTTGCGGCATTGACGCGGTTTGACGACGAGGCTGACGCGGTCAGCCCCGCCGACGCCGAAGTGGCCATCCGCACGGGTCAGGGAAAATCCCTTTCCGCGCGGCTGGTGGCCGGCGCCGACGGCCGCCAATCGCTCTGCCGCGAGGCCGCCGGCATCGCCGTCACCCGCCGCCAACTCAATCAGGCGGCGCTGACTTTCAACGTCAGCCATTCGCGGCCGCATCGAAATATCTCGACGGAGTTTCACACGCCACAGGGGCCGTGCGTATTCGTGCCGCTGCCCGGCGACCGCTCCAGCATCGTATGGGTCTCGGCGCCGAAGGAAGCCGAGCGGCTGATGGCGCTATCCGACGATGAATTGTCGGAGGCCGCGGAAGCGCAGTCGCATTCTATTCTGGGCCGCCTCCGGGTCGAACCGGGCCGCCATCTGTTTCCGCTGGCGATCGAGCGACCCGGGCAATTCGCGAACGCGCGCGTCGCGCTGGTCGGCGAGGCCGCGCATGTGATCCCGCCGATCGGCGCGCAGGGCCTCAACATGGGGCTGCGCGACGCCGCCGATCTGGCCGACCTCGTGCGCGAGGCGATCGTTTCGGGCGACGATCCCGGCTCGCCGGAAGTGTTGAAGCGCTATGATTCGGCGCGCCGCGCGGACGTCCTGAGCCGGACCTTCGCGATCGATATCGCCAACCGGTCTTTGCTCAGCGATTTCGTGCCCATGCAGTCGCTGCGCGCGGCCGGGCTGCATCTGATCGGGTCATTCGGACCGCTTCGGCGCATGGCCATGCGTGAGGGCCTGGCGCCGTCGTGGCGGCCGACACGGAAGATCGTTTAGGGAAACACGATCCGGCCGGTCTGCAGCGCCCACATCACGCTGGTCAGCGTGACGACGGAGGCAAAGGTTCCGATCAGCACCGCGACGGACGCAGGTTCGATCCAGGTGTCGTTCTGCCGGGCGATCACGAACACGTTCAACGCCGGCGGCAGCGCCGCCATCAACACCGCGGTCGCAGCCCAGGGCTGCGCGAACGGACCCAACAGCAGCATCAGTCCGAACACGGCCAGCGGATGGATCAGGAGTTTGATGGCGATGACGCCGGGCACTTCCCACGGGACTCTGCCGAACGGGCGCAGCGCCACCGTCACGCCCAGAACAAACAGCGCCGTCGGCGCCGCGGCGTTTTGCAGAAACAGCACCGTCCTGTCGATCGCGACCGGCAGATGGAGATGGAACGCAGCGGCAAACGCCCCGATGACGGCCGACATGATCAGCGGATTGAGAACGATCTGGCGCGCAACGACGCCGAGCGTGTGCCAAAGCGTCGGATGCTTGCTGTCGGTGAGCGCGATCAGCAGCGGCACGATCGTAAACAGGAAGATGCTGTCGCAACAGAAGATCAGCGCGGTCGGTGCCGCGGCCTTGGCGCCGAGCACCGCCAGCGCCAGACCGGGCCCCATATAGCCGATATTGCCGTAGGCTCCGGAGAGGCCCGCGAGCGTTGCCTCGCGCAACGGCAGGCGGCCCATCAAGCGGCCGGCGAACAGCGCGAGGAAAAAGGCGGTGGTCGTGCCCAGCGTGGTCGCGATCAGGAACGGCGGATTGTTGAGTTCCTCGAACGGCGTCTTCGACATGATGCCGAACAACAGGGCCGGCAGCGAAACATAGAGCAGGAAAAAGTTCATCCAGGCGAGGCCCTGTTCCGGCAGGCCCCTGGCTTTGCCGCAGGCGAAGCCGATGAAGATCAGGCCGAAATACGGTAATGCCAGATTGAGTATATCGACCATGAAGAACCGTCTTTTTCGTCGTTGTTGGCCCCGCTCGGCGCTTGGGTCGGACCAGCCAGTCAAAGGTTAATTCGCTGCTTTGCCTCTAGCATCGGCCACAATCATGGTCTATTCGACGAGGTATGATAAAAGCGCGGACCGCCAAATTTCAGATCGGACAAATCGTCCGGCACCGGATCTTTTCGTTCCGGGGCGTGATCTTCGATATCGATCCGGAATTCAACAATACCGAGGAATGGTGGCTGTCGATTCCAGAGGACGTCCGGCCCCATAAGGACCAGCCGTTCTATCATTTGCTCGCCGAAAATTCGGAATCGGAATACGTCGCCTACGTCTCCGAGCAGAATCTTCTGCCGGACGATTCTGGCGAGCCGATCCGGCATTCGCAGGTTGCCGAGATTTTCGTCAAGGACAAATCGGGCGGCTACCGCCCGCGCAACCCCTCGCTGAATTGATCGTCATCCAGCGCTGGTAGCCCGGATGAAGCGCAAGCGAAATCCGGGCCCTCCGTTGCGCCCCTTCTCCGCATTGCGCGGAGCCTGTCGACGGGCGCGCATTCGCACGACCCGTTGGCTCCATGCGGGTTACAAGCGCAACAAAAAAGGCGCCCGGTCCGGGCGCCTTTTGTTTGCGGATAAGGAGCGATCGCCGGTTACTTCGAGGCGCCGTTGGCCGGAGCTGCGCCGGCGGTCGGATTGGCCTCGAGCTTCTTGCGCGCCTCTTCGGCGCGCTTCTGCAACTCTTCCTGCAGCTTCTTCTGGGTCTCCTCGAACACCTTCGGGTCGGTCGGAGGACCGTCATAGGCCTTGGCGAATTCGGCCAGCGGCAGCGGTAAGGTGAGCGGCGCGCCGTTGGAGTTGATCGCCTGCACCACCAGGTTCTGCCCCTTCTTCATGTTGGCAAGCAATTCCGGGGTCACCTCATAGTCCGACATGCAGCCATTGGCGAAGCAGATCACATAGGGGCTCTGCATGGGAGCGTTGCTGTCGACGATGACGCGGGTGCCGTGAACCAGCTGCATGCCGAGCGGCAGCGTGACGCGCAGGATCTTCTTCGGCTCGCCTTCGGGCTCGATGATGACGGCGGCGATCACGGGCTGGCCGGACTCGATGCGGCCGTCCTTGCCGGTGAAGCAGACCTGCTTGGCGTTGGCATCCTGGCCCTTCAGGCAGAATTTCGTCCAGGGCGCGTAAATCAGCTGAACCTGCTGGTCCGGAGGTTGGGCACCCGCAGCGGGGGCTCCGGCCGGCGGTGCCTGCTGCGCGGTCGGCGCGGGCGCTGCCGGGGCGGCTTTCGGGGCAGCCTTGGGGGCGGCAGCCTTGGCTTTCGGCGCACCAGGGGCCGGAGCGGGCGTCTGCGCTTGGGCGCCGGGGGCCAGCAAGGTGGCGGTCAGTGCCGTTGCCGCCAACAGGGCCAAAACCCGCCCACGCGGCCGAACCGACGCGGCCAAGATACGGAAATTCATTGCGGAAAACCCTTTCTGAACGGGAGCGCCCGAAGCCGCTGTAGGCACCGACACCTGGCCGCTTGGGCGGTTGTCTCCTTGCCAAATGAGGCGGATACGTGACAGGCCCTGCGGTCTTGGTCAATTGCACGCCTTCATACAGCGGCAGACGAAAAGATCAATGCCGACAAGCATATTTCATCTTTGACGGATGCCGCGGCCGGACGCTGACGGCTATGGTAAAATTCAGCGGTGAGCAATGCCGAATCAAATCAGCGCACCGTGTTGCGAATGTCGCTCCGCAGATGCGTTCGAGCTGTTGTCGGCGGCGTGCTGGCGTCCGGTCTCGCGTTTGGGTTTAACCTCGGCGAGGTGCTGGCGAAAGAGAGTTACGCCATCGCCATGCATGGCGCGCCCGCCCTGCCCGCCGATTTCACGCACATGCCCTATGCCAATCCCGATGCGCCGAAAGGCGGCCGGCTGGTGCAGGGCATTCTCGGCACGTTCGACAGCTTGAATCCCCTGATCGTGAGGGGCCTCGCCGTGCAGCAGATCAGGGGCTTCGTCGTCGAGAGCCTGATGGCGCGAGGCAATGACGAAGCTTTCACGCTCTATGGGCTGCTGGCCCGAAGCGTGGAGACGGATGACGCAAGGAACTACGTTACTTTTCGTCTCGATCCCAAGGCGCGTTTCTCCGACGGGCACCCGGTGACCGCCGAGGACGTGGTGTTTTCCTGGGCCTTGCTGCGCGATCACGGGCGCCCCAACCATCGCCAGTACTATTCCAAGGTCGTAAAGGCCGAAGCGATCGACCCGCTCACGGTCCGGTTCGACTTCGGGACGGCCGGCGACCGCGAACTGCCGCTGATCCTCGGCCTGATGCCGGTGTTGCCGAAACACGCCGTCGATCTCGCGTCCTTCGAGGAAACCACGATGACGGCGCCGATCGGCTCCGGCCCCTATCGCGTCAGCGCGGTAAGGCCCGGCGCGAGCGTAACGCTGACGCGCAACCCCGATTATTGGGGCCGCGACCTGCCGGTCAATCGCGGTCTTTGGAACTTCGGCGAGATCAGGCTCGATTTCTATCGCGAGGCGAACGGCCATTTCGAAGCCTTCAAACGCGGCCTCTATGATTTTCGCGTCGAGACCGAACCGCTGCGCTGGCATGACGGCTACGATTTTCCGGCCGCCCGAAACGGCGCGCTGATCCGCGATACCATCAAGACCGGTATGCCGCAGCCCTCGGAATTCCTGGTGTTCAACACCCGCCGTCCGATGTTTTCCGATGCCCGCGTGCGCCAGGCGCTGACGCTGCTGTTCGATTTCGAATGGATCAACCAGAACTATTTCTTCGGGCTCTACGGCCGCTCGGCAAGCTACTTCGCGGGCTCCGAACTGTCGGCCTTTGGCCGCCCCGCCGACGAGCGCGAGCGTGAACTGCTAAAGCCCTACGCGTCGCATATGCCCGCGGATATTCTCGACGGCAGTTATCGCCTTCCCGTCAGCGACGGCTCGGGACGGGATCGCGCCGCGCTGCGCAGCGCGCTGACGCTGTTATCCCAGGCCGGCTACGATCTCGACGGCACGGTGCTGCGGCAGCGCTCGACCAAGGCGCCCCTCAGCTTCGAAATCCTGGTGACGACGCGCGACCAGGAGCGGATCGCGCTGGCCTATCTGCGCGATCTGAAGCGCGCGGGCATCGAGGCCAACGTGCGCGCGGTCGACCCGGTTCAATTCGACCAGCGCCGGCTCGCGTTCGATTTCGACATGATCCAGAACCGCTGGGATCAATCGCTGTCGCCGGGCAACGAGCAGTATTTCTACTGGGGCCGCGAGGCGGCCGACATCCCGGGCACAAGAAACTACATGGGGGCCAGGGACCCCGCCATCGACGCCATGATCGCGGCCATTCTGGAGGCGCGGGAGCATCCCGCTTTCGTCTCGGCGGCACGGGCGCTGGACCGGGCCCTGATGTCCGGCTTCTACGCTATCCCGCTGTTTAGCGTTCAAGAACAATGGATCGCGCGGTGGAATCGGATAGAACGGCCCAAGGCCACCGCCTTGACCGGCTATCTCCCGGAAACCTGGTGGCAGAGGCCGGAGCGGCAACCGAAGTGATCCCGTGATCCAGAACAACGTATCGCCGACGCTTGACGTATTGTTTCGCCGGATCCTGGCGCGAAAGCCGGACGGGCTGGCGCTGCTCGACCCCCTCAACAAGGCGCGCGTCACAGGGCAGCCGGCAAAGCGCCTGACCTTCGCCGGGGCCGACCGCGCGATTTCCGCGCTCGCGGCGCACTTTATCGAAGCGGGTTTGCCGAACAATTCCGTGATCGCGGTTCAACTGCCGAACACGGTCGAACTCGTGCTGACGGTGCTTGCCGCGCACCGCGCCGGCCTCGTTGTCGCGCTGTTTCCGCTGCTGTGGCGGCAGGCCGAGTTGACGGTAGCGCTCAATCGCACCGGGGCGCGAGCGATCGTGACATCGAGCAAGATCGACGGGGTCATTCATGCAGACCTCGCCATGAACGCCGCCGCCGAAGCGTTTTCGATCCGCCATGTCTGCGGCTTCGGTACTGACCTGCCTGAAGGCATGGCCTCGCTCGATCTGGCAATCGAAAATCAATCCTCCACCACGCGTCCAATCGTGGAGGACGGCCGCAAGGCTGCGATCATCTCGTTCGACGTGACGGCTGAGGGCTTCCGTCCGGTGCCGCGAACGCATCTGCATCTCATCGCCGGCGCGCTGGCCTTGTCGCTCGAAAGCGACCTGCCGCAAGGCGCGACGGTGATGTCGGCATTCGCGCCGACCTCGTTCGCGGGCCTCGCGTCCTCGCTGGTGATCTGGCTGCTGACTGGGGGGACGCTGTCGCTGCACCATCCGTTCGACAGCGAGGTACTCGAGCAGCAGATCAACGAGCAATTCTGCGATACGCTGATTGCGCCGGCGCAACTGGCGCTGCGACTGGGCGAAACCGACATGCGTTCGCGGTTGCCGACCTTGCGCCATGTCATCGGCCTTTGGCGCGCGCCGGAACAGGTCGCGTCAAGCCCGGTCTGGACGGCACAGCAAGCCGTGTTGACGGACATCTATCTGTTCGGTGAAGCCGGCCTGTTCGGCGCCCGCCGCAGGGAGAACGGCGCCCCGGCGCCCGTCCTGCCCGGGGTGCAAGGCGCGCCCCGCGAGTCCCCGGGCTCGTCGATCGCGGGCGAAGTCTTTCTGACGCCGCGGGGAACGCTGGCCTTGCGCGGACCGATGGTGACGCCGGCGGCCTACGCCCCTCCCCGGCCGCCGAGTGACTCGCTGGTGGCGGAGCCGCCGCGCGATTTCGTCGACACCGAATATGCGGCGCGGATCGACCGGTCCACCGGCGCGATCTGCATCACCGCGCCGCCCACGGGCATCATGGCGGTCGGCGGCTATCGGTTCCTGTCGCTGGATCTGCAGGAATGGGCCCGGCGGCTCGGACAGGGGGCGCTGTTGACGGCGTTGCCCGACCGCCTCAGCGGCCATCGCCTGGCCGGGCGCGCCCAGGACAATTCCCGCGCCCGCGAGGCGCTGAGCGAACTCGGCCTTAACCCGCTGATGGTGGAAGCCTTTCGCGAGCGGGCCGGCCAGACCTGACGCGTTTTTCGAGCGCGAGCCTGCCCGCCTTTGCGATCGCGGGGCGGATTCCGGTTCGCGTCAATAAAACGTGCCAAAACAAAGGTCTAATCCAAGTCTAGGGCTTGCGTTGACGCGCCATTAAGGGCGGCAAACTAGGATCCCGCGCTCTATTCGAATGCGCCGACCCGAGTTTCAGATGTCCCAGCAAGGCCCGATCATTGTCGTATCGCGTGCGGAGCGGCCGCCCTTTGCCAGCGCGCTCGACGACGCGAAGCTGTTTCCGGTCATCGACGCCAGCTGGGCCGATGCCTCGCGCGCGGTTGCGCAACTGGCGCCGGCCGCGGTCCTGGTCGCTTCATCCGAAGCGGCCGAGCCCGGTCTCGATGCGCTTGCCGAACAGATCGCCGCGACAAAACCCTATCTTCCGCTGATCGTTGTCGATCCCGCGGCGTCGCTGCCCGCCAATGCCATTCCCCTCGCGCAAAGCGGCGGCAATTTCGATCGCCTGCTGGCGCGGCTGCGCGCCGCGCTTCGGGTCAGGACCCTGCATTCGACGGTGCTGCGCCGGCTTGACGGCGATCCGGCCGCGCGCGCCGCGCTCGACGACACCGATCCCGCGCGTGACGCCACCGTGCTCCTGATCGGCCGCGGTGCGAGCTATCCGTCGCTCTCGGTCGCGCTCGGCGAGCGGATGGGCGTTGTCGGCGCGCTCTCTCTCGAAGCCGCGGCGAAACACCTCAACGTCCGCGACATCGACGGCGTCGTGCTCGGCGAAGGTTTTTCTCCCCGGGTGGAAGATGCGTTCCTCACCGTGCTGTCCGAAGATGTGCGCTTCCGCAACCTGCCGGTCGTTCTGACATCGGGTGCATTGGCACCGACGTACGATCTGCCGAACCTGGAAAGCGTCTCCGGTGAGCCCGCGCTGGTGGCGGCCAACGCGCTTCCCCTGATCCGCCAGCACGCCTTCGAGACCCATCTGGGCCGCATGCTCAAATCGATCGAGGCCGGCGGCCTGCTCGATTCACGGACCGGGCTGCTGGCCCCGTCCGCCTTCAATCAGGATTTCATCAATGCGGTGTCGCAGACATTGTCGCATGGCGGCGGTTTGTCGGTGGCGTGCTTTTCCTTCGATCCCCGCCAGCCGCGCGCGCAACTCGACGGCGCACGGATTCTCAGCCGCCTGATGCGACGAATGGATTTTGGCGCGGCCCAGAACGACGGCTCCGTCCTCGTGGTGTTCGCCGAAACCGACCTGCGCACCGCGCACGGGATCGCCCGGCGGCTTCTGAGCGTGCTGCGCCATACCAGCCACGGCAAGCGCGACGCCCGCGCGGAACCGACGGTGACGGTTGCGACGCTGTCGCCATCGGACACGGCAAAATCGCTGCTGGCGCGGCTCCACGCGGAAGCGCGCGGCGTCGCGTCGTAGGCTCATGCCGCCTTGCGGTCCTCGGCGAGGTTGGCGAGTTGGCGCATGATTTCGCTGGTACCGGCTAGCCGCTCCTCCGGCGTCTGCCATTCCTGGAAGAACACCACCTTCATGTCCGGCCGCACCCGCGCTGCCTGGCCGTGCTGGCGGATGAAGTAGACCAGCCGGTCCGGCTGCGCGAACTTGTTGTCGCGGAAGGTGATGACCGCGCCCTTCGGCCCGGCGTCGACCTTCTCGACATTGGCTCTGCGGCAATAGTTCTTGATCGCGGCGATCTTGAAGAGATAGCGCACCTCGTCCGGCAGCACGCCGAAGCGGTCGCGCAGCTCGGCGGCGAAATTGTCGATCTCGTCGTCGGTTTGGAGATCGGCCAGCCGCCGGTAGAGCGACAGCCGCACCGAGAGGTCGGCGACATAATCTTCCGGGATGAGCACGGGCATGCCGACGGTGATCTGCGGCGACCAGCGATCCGCGGCCGGTTCGACCACGCCGGCCTTGAGGTTGAGGATCGCCTCCTCCAGCATCGACTGGTAGAGTTCGAAGCCGACTTCCTTGATGTGGCCGGACTGTTCCTCGCCGAGCAGATTGCCGGCGCCGCGAATATCCAGATCATGCGACGCGAGCTGGAAGCCGGCGCCCAGCGTTTCCAGTGACTGCAGCACCTTCAGCCGGCGCTCGGCCTGCGCGGTGATCTTCTGCTGCGCCGGCAGCGTGAACAGCGCATAGGCGCGCAGCTTCGAGCGCCCTACCCGGCCGCGCAGCTGATAGAGCTGCGCCAGCCCGAACATGTCGGCGCGGTGCACGATCAGCGTATTGGCGTTGGGGATATCGAGGCCGGACTCGATGATGGTGGTCGACAGCAGGATATCGTATTTGCCGTCATAGAACGCCGACATGATGTCCTCGATCACCGTCGGCGCCATCTGGCCATGAGCGACCGCGACCTTCATTTCCGGCACGTTCTTGTCGAGGAAGTCCTTGACCCCGGCGAGGTCTTCGATCCGCGGCACCACATAGAAGGCCTGCCCGCCGCGATAGCGTTCGCGCAACAGCGCCTCGCGGATCATCAGGGGATCGTGCGGGGCCACGAAGGTACGGACCGCCAGTCGATCGACCGGAGGCGAAGCGATGATGGAGAGTTCGCGCACGCCGGTCAGCGCGAGCTGCAGCGTGCGCGGGATCGGGGTCGCGGACAGCGTGAGCACGTGCACCTCGGCGCGCAACTGCTTCAGCCGCTCCTTGTGGCTGACCCCGAAATGCTGCTCCTCGTCGACGATCAGGAGACCGAGATCCCGGAACTTGATCGCTTTGCCGAGCAACGCATGGGTACCGATCACGATATCGATGCTGCCGTCGGTCAACCCCTTCTTGACCTGGTTCAGTTCCTTGGTCGCGATCAGGCGCGAAGCCTGCGCGACGTTGACGGGAAATCCCCGGAACCGTTCGGCGAAATTCTTGGTGTGCTGCCGCGCCAGCAGCGTGGTCGGCACCACCACGGCGACCTGCTTGCCGTCAAGCGCGACCGCAAAGGCCGCGCGCAGCGCCACTTCGGTCTTGCCGAAGCCGACGTCGCCGCAGATCAGCCGGTCCATCGGCCGGCCGCTTTCGAGATCGTTCAGGGTCGCCTGGATCGCGCCCAGCTGGTCTTCGGTTTCCTCATAGGGGAAGCGCGCGCAAAATTCGTCGTAGAGTCCAGGCTGCACCGGCAGTCTCGGCGCTTCATGCAGGTGCCGTTCGGCGGCGATCTTGATCAGTTCGCCCGCGATCTCGCGGATGCGGTTCTTGAGTTTTGCCTTGCGCGCCTGCCAGCCGCTGCCGCCCAGCCGGTCGAGTTCGACATTGGCGTGGTCGGAGCCGTAGCGTGACAGCAGTTCGATGTTCTCGACCGGCAGAAACAGTTTTGTGTCGGCGGCATAGTGCAGTTCAAGACAATCATGCGGCGCGCCGGCGACCTCGAGCGTCTGCAGGCCGACAAAACGGCCGATACCGTGCTCGACATGGACCACGAGATCGCCGCTGGCGAGGCTGGTGACTTCCGAGATGAAATTGTCGAGCTTGCGGGTCGCCTTGCGCGGCCGCACCAGGCGGTCGCCCAGAATGTCCTGCTCGCTGATGATGGCAACATGCTCGGTCTCGAACCCGGATTCCATGCCGAGCACGGCGAGCATCGCCTCGTTACGCGGCGTCGCCTGCACCGTGCGCCAGGTGTTGACGCTGGTGACATGAGCGAGCTTGTGATCCCGCAGCATGCTGGCCATGCGGTCGCGCGAGCCTTCGCTCCACAGCGCGATCACCACCTTCTTGCGCGCTGCCTGCAATGCCGCGACATGCGCGACCACGGCTTCGAACACGTTGACCGCGCCATCGGTGCGCTCCGGCGCAAAATTGCGTCCAGCCCGCGCTCCGGCGTCGATCACGGTGGCGCTGCCGTCGGGTACGGCAAACGGCGTCAGCCGCGCCAGCGCGGTCTCTTCCAGCCGTTTGGTCCATTCGTCTTCGCTGAGATAGAGCCGGTCGGGCGGCAACGGCTTGTAGGTCGCGCCGCCGCCGGGATGCTCCAGCGCCTCGCGCCGCGCGTCGTAATAATCGGCGATCTGTTTGAAACGCTCGCGCGAGGCGTCCTCGCTTTGCGGCTCGATCGCCACCGGCGTGCCGTCGAGATAATCGAGCAGGGTGTCCATCCGCTCGTGAAACAGCGGCAGCCAATGTTCCATGCCGGGATGGCGGCGGCCTTCGCTGACGGCCTCGTACAGGGGATCGTCGCGCTCCGGTGCGCCGAAGGTTGCGACATAGCCCATGCGGAAGCGGCGGATGGTCTCGGTCACCAGCTGGAATTCCGAGATCGGAACCAGATCGAGCGAGCGCATGTCCAGGAGCGTGCGCTGGGTTTCGGCATCGAAGGAGCGGATCGATTCCAGGCTGTCCCCGAAAAAATCGAACCGGACAGGCTGATCGAGGCCTGCTGGGAACAGGTCGAGGATGCCGCCGCGCACGGCATATTCGCCGGGTTCGCGCACGGTCGAGGAGCGGCTGTAGCCGTTATGCTCGAGCCACGACACGATTGAGTCCATCGGCACGATATGGCCGGGCGCGACCGACAGCGCTTGCGCGGCAACGGTCTCGCGTGCGGGCACCCGCTGCACGATGGCGTTGACCGTGGTGAGCACGATCAGCGGTTTGTCGCTGCCGGCCAGCCGCGACAGCCGCGCCAGCGTGGTCATGCGCTGCGCCAGGATTCCGCCATGCGGCGACACCCGGTCGTAGGGCTGGCAGTCCCAGGCCGGAAACTGCAGCACCGGCAAGTCAGGCGCGAAGAACTCGAGCGCACGGGCCAGTTGCTGCATGCGCGGACCGTCGCGGCAGACCACGGCAAGGCTGACCGCCGGCGGTTTTGGGCGTGCCGCGACCGCGCGTGCCAGATCGGACACCACAAGACCTTCCGCCCCCTCCGCGACATTCGCAAACGTCAGCGGGCGGCCGGGCCCCAGCAATTCGGCGGGAGATCGTGCGGGAGCCTTCATGCGCCGTGATCCGCCGATCGAAACGATCTGATGCGGTCGAACAGGCCGTTGGCATAGTCCGGCGCCGGCGGCATCTTCCCCGTCAGCGCGGCGTAGAGATCTGGGTCGGGCACGTCCATCAGATACTCGAACTGGACCAGTTCGGCCTCCGAGAGATCAGCGATCTCGGCGTCGGCAAACCGGCCGAGAATGAGATCCATCTCGCGGGTACCGCGATGCCAGCAGCGAAACAAAAGCCGCTTGCGGCGGTCGTCGAGGCCGCCGCTCGATCGTGTTGATCCCGTCATTTCCGATTCCAATGTCAACGCCAAAAGCCCGGACGCGATGCCGGGCGGCTTGATATAACGTCGGGATCGGGGAATGTCAGTATCCGTTCTCGCATTGCATTCACCCCAAAATGCATTCAAGCCTTGGTCAATCGAGCACCGGTCAATTCCCTCGAGTCGTTGATGCGCCCTCCCCTGCTCAATCCGCTGTTTGCGCCGATCACCAGCCTTGCCGGGGTCGGGCCGAAGCAGGATAAATTGTTCCGCTATCTGCTCGGCCGCGATGAGACGCCGCGGATCGTCGATCTCCTGCTGCATTTGCCGGCGAGCGTGATCGACCGCCGGGCGCGGCCGAAGATCCGCGACGCCGTGCCGGGAACCGTGGTCACGCTGGAGGTCACGGTCGACCGGCATCGCCCGACGCCCTCGCGCAACGCGCGGGCGCCGCATCTGGTCTATGCCAGCGACGACACCGGCGATGTCGTGCTGACCTATTTCCGCAGCCCACCCGGCTATGTCGAAAAACTGCTTCCCGTAGGCGCCACGCGCTACGTCTCCGGCACCGTGCAGATGTACGACGGCACGCTCCAGATAACCCATCCCGACCGCGTGGTCGATGAAGAAGGCTTCGCGAAATTATCCGGTATTGATCCCGTCTATCCCCTCACCGAAGGCCTGGCGGTGGGCTCGGTGCGGCGCGCGGTGGCGCAGGCGCTGCAGAAGCTGCCGAACCTGCCCGAATGGATCAGCCCGGAGGTGATCCGCCGCTGCAAGTTTCCGCCCCTCGCGGAAGCGCTCAGCCGCGTGCATGTGCCGGTTGAACTGACAGATATCCTGCCCGACCGCCCGTTCTGGTCGCGTCTTGCCTTCGATGAACTCCTGGCCGGTCAACTGGCGCTGGCGTTGGTGCGCGCCCAACTGCGTCGCCCCGCGGGCGACCGCCACGCCGGCGACGGCCATCTGCGCAACAAGATCATCGACGCCTTGCCCTACGCGCTGACGGCGTCGCAGCGCGAGGCGGCGGCCGCCATCACCGACGATCTGCGCCAGCCACTCCGCATGCTGCGGCTGCTGCAGGGCGATGTCGGCTCGGGCAAGACCGTGGTGGCGCTGCTGGCGGCCGCAGCGGTCGCCGAGGTAGGCAAGCAAGCCGCGCTGATGGCGCCGACGGAAATCCTCGCGCGCCAGCACATCAAGACCATCGCCCCGCTCGCCGAACGCGCCGGGATGCGGGTGGCGATCCTCACCGGCCGCGAGAAGGGCAAGGAGCGCCGCGAACTGCTGGCGCGGCTGGCGGACGGCGAGATCGATTTCCTGGTCGGCACCCACGCGCTGATCCAGGACGACGTGATCTTCAAGGCGCTCGCGCTTGCCGTGGTCGACGAGCAGCACCGCTTCGGCGTGCGCGAACGGCTGGCGCTTACCAACAAGGGCGACGCCGTCGACGTGCTGGTGCTCAGCGCCACGCCGATCCCGCGCACGCTGGTGCTGACTTATTTCGGCGATATGGATGTCTCGGAATTGCGCGAGAAGCCGGCGGGCCGGCAGCCGATCGATACCCGCGCGATGCCGAACAGCAGGCTTAATGAGGTGATCGACGGCGTCGGCCGCGCGCTTTCGGTGGGAAAGCAGGTGTACTGGATCTGCCCGCTGGTCGAGGAGTCCGAGGCGGAGGGAACAGAGCATCTCACCAACACGACCGAACGGTTCGAGAGCCTGCGAAAGCGCTTCGGCGATAAGGTCGGTCTCGTGCACGGCCAGATGAAGGGGGTCGAGAAAGATCGCGTGATGGCGCAGTTCGCCGCCGGCGAGACCGGGTTGCTGGTCGCGACCACCGTGGTCGAAGTCGGCGTCGACGTTCCCGCCGCCAGCATCATGGTGATCGAGAATGCCGAACGCTTCGGGCTCGCGCAATTGCACCAGTTGCGAGGACGAATCGGCCGCGGCTCGGAAGCCTCGACTTGTCTATTGCTCTACACGGAACCGCTGAACGAAATGTCCAAGGCGCGGCTGAAGGTGATCCGCGAAACCACCGACGGCTTCCGGATCGCCGAGGAGGATTTGCGTCTGCGCGGCGAAGGCGACGTGCTCGGCGTCCGCCAGAGCGGCCTGCCCGGCTACCGCATCGCCCGCTCGGAGGTTCACGCCCAGCTCATCACCCAGGCGCGCGACGAGGCGCTCCGCATTATGAAGGACAATCCAAAGCTTGACGGCGAGCGCGGCGAGGCGCTGCGCTGCCTGCTCTATCTGTTCGAGCGCGACGAGGCGATACCGCTGATCGGCGCGGGGTAGATTTGATTGCTGTCATTCCGGGCATCTCGAGATTCTCCGATGTGCAATTGCACATCGTAGTACGATGCTTCGCATCGCCCCGGGATGACGGTCTGAATTACTCCACCTTCGCCGCTTCCGGCTGCAGCGACGCCGCGTTCGCCACCCGCGCGGCGTTCGCCATGCCGGCCAAAGCGGCGATCTTCTTTTGCCCGTCGGAGCCGGGCTGCACCACGCCGCACGACATGATCAGGGTCGCGGCGTCCTCGGCGCTCATCTCGACTTCGATGATCTTGTTCTTCGGCACATAGAAGAAGAAACCCGTGGTCGGATTCGGCGCACACGGCAGGAACACCGAGATGTGCTCCTCCTGGCCCGGGAGATTGTTGGCAATCTCCACGCTCGGCGCCTGCGAGATCAGCACGATCGACCACATGCCGGGCGAGGGAAATTCGACCAGGCCGACCCGGCGGAAGCTCGATCCCTGCCCCGAGAACAGCGTCTCGAACACCTGCTTCAGGCCGCGATAGATCGCGCGCACCACCGGCATGCGGCCGAGCAGTTTTTCCCCGAGATCGACCAACGTCCGCCCGATCAGATTGGCGGTAAGGAAGCCGAGCAGCGTCAGCGCGATCACGGCCACGATCAGCCCGGAGCCGGGCAGCCCGAACGGCAGATAGGTCTCCGGCCGGTAGGCGATCGGCACGAACGGCCGGACGATCCCGTCGACCCAGGTCACGAACCACCAGGTCAGGTAGAAAGTGATGGCGATCGGGCCGGCGACGATCAGGCCGGTGAGAAAATAGTTCCGGAATCGGGCCATCAAGCCGCTGTGGACGTCCGGCGGGACTTCGGCCGGGGGCATGGGCGGTGGCAGGTCGTCGCGGTTCATTGGGGTTCCAGGTCGGTCCAGGCGGACATCAGATCATGTCAGCTAGGGTCTTCTAGCAGGTTTTTGAAGACCTGGAGCGGCGAAGCGACCCCTTGACGCGGCCTATTCGACCGTCACGGATTTCGCGAGATTGCGCGGCTGGTCGACGTCGGTGCCCATGATCACGGCGGTATGGTAGGCCAAAAGCTGCACCGGAACGGCATAGACCATCGGCGTGAAGGTCGCATCCATGTCGGGCAGCACGATCGTCACCAGCGATTCAACGGTCGCCTCCGCCGCCCCCTTGGCGTCCGTCATCAAAATGATGTTGCCGCCGCGGGCTGCTACCTCCTGCATGTTGGAGACGGTTTTTTCGAACACCCGGTCGTGCGGCGCGATCACCACCACCGGCATGTTCTCGTCGATCAGCGCGATCGGCCCATGCTTGAGCTCGCCGGCGGCGTAGCCTTCGGCATGGATGTAGGAAATTTCCTTCAGCTTCAGGGCGCCTTCCAGCGCCAGCGGGTAGCTCGTGCCACGGCCGAGATAAAGCACATCCTTGGATTTGGCGATGTCGCGGGCGAGCTTCTCGATCTGCGGTTCGGTCCCGAGTGCGGCCGCCATCAGCCGCGGAATTTCGATCAGGCCGTGGACCAGGCTGGCCTCCTCGGCCTCGGACAATTCGCCGCGCGCCTTGCCCGCCGCGATTGCGACCGCCGCCAGCACCATCAGCTGGCAGGTGAAGGCCTTGGTCGAGGCGACGCCGATTTCAGGGCCGGCCAGCGTCTGCAGCACGGTTTCGCTTTCGCGCGCGATCGTCGATGTCGGCACGTTGACGACCGACAGCGTGTGCAGGCCTTGCGACTTCGCATAACGCAGCGCCGCCAGCGTATCGGCGGTCTCGCCCGATTGCGAAATGCAGATCGCCAGATCGCCTTGGCGCAGCGGCGCCTCGCGGTAGCGGAATTCGGAGGCCACATCGAGCTCGACCGGTACGCGCGCCAGTCGCTCGAACCAGTATTTGGCGATATAGCCGGCATAGCTTGCAGTGCCGCAGGCCGTGATCGAGATCCGCTGGATATCCTTGAAGTCGAACGGTAGTTTGATTGGCAGCGATACGCGCTCGGCAGCCATGTCGACATAGCGCGCGAGCGTATGGCCGACCACCTCGGGCTGCTCGTGAATCTCCTTGGCCATGAAGTGGCGATAATTCGCCTTGTCGACCAGGAACGACGACGCGCCGGATTTCAGCACCTCGCGATTCACAACCGCGCCGTGCTCATCGTAGATCACGCCGACTTCGCGGGTCAGGACCACCCAGTCGCCATCCTCGAGATAGCTGATCGTGTCGGTAAAGGGCGCTAGCGCGATCGCATCCGATCCCAGGTACATCTCGCCTTCGCCATGGCCGATCGCCAGCGGTGAGCCCTTGCGGGCGCCGATCATCAGATTGCCAAAGCCCTTGAACACGAAGGCCAGCGCGAACGCGCCGCGCAGCTGCGGCAGCGATGCCTTCACCGCCTCCTGCGGCGAGGCGCCCTTGAGCAAATAGGAATTGACCAGATGCACCACGACTTCGGTGTCGGTGTCGCTCTGGAATTTCGCGCCCTGCTTTTCCAGCATCTGCCGCAATTCGCGGAAATTCTCGATGATGCCGTTGTGGACCACGGCGACATTGTCGGTCGCATGGGGATGCGCGTTGCTCTCGGTCGGCTTGCCGTGGGTGGCCCAGCGCGTGTGTCCAATGCCGGTATGGCCGGCCAGCGGCTCGGCGCGCAATCGAGTCTCGAGGTTCCTGAGCTTGCCTTCGGCGCGGCGGCGCTCGAGATGGTCGCCTTCCAGCGTGGCGACGCCAGCGGAATCGTAGCCGCGATATTCGAGTCGCTTGAGCGAATCCACGATCTGATCGGCGACCGGCCCGCGTCCCAAAATGCCGACAATGCCGCACATGCGGATCAATATTCCCCAATTTGTCGAAAGATCTTCAAAACCGCAGAAAACTCTTAACGAGATTCACTGCAGGTTAGGTACTCAATAATTATTGCGGATTGCGACAGGGTTAAGCGTAAGGCTTAACAAGCCTCTCCGAAGCCTACCGAATACCTGTTTGTGCCGAACTGAGCGCGCGCCTTAACGCGCAGTCAACTCATTTTCGGGAAGGATGGCTCACTCGGAGACAGGCCTGTGACAGATACGCGCGACCACTCACCCGGCGACCCAGGCCACGCTTCCACGCATTTGCCGGCCAGCGAGACCGGGGGCAGCCATCTTGCTCACTGGCCGCCGCCGCAGCGCGGGCGGGAAGTCAAGCCGGCGCAGGTGAAGCACCACCCGCACCAGCCAGGCGAGCCCGCCCAGCAGGAGAAGCCGCACGGCCTGGGTTTGACGCGCTCGATCTTCAAGGAAGATGACGGGTAGCGCAATCGCGCAACCAGCATTCTCAATTGGGCCGTGGCGGCAGCTGCGCATAGGGGCCGACCGATGCATTCTTCCCGATGGAAGCCTGCACGATGTGGGAAAAGGAATGGATCACCGCGCCGTCCGAGATCGAGACGCCGGGACCGATCACCACGAACGGCTCGATCGTGACGTCGCTGCCGAAGCGCGTATCGGCGGCGAGGTAGACCGTATCGGGCGCGGTCATGGTGACGCCCGCCTCCAGCGCCGCCTTGCGCAGCCGCGCCTGCATCACCGCTTCCGCCTCCGCGAGATGGGCCTTGGTGTTGATGCCGCGCACTTCATCCTCGCTGGTTTCGATCACGACCGCCTCCAATCCCAGGTCCCGTACGATGGCAACGGCGTCGGTCAGATAGTATTCGCCCTTGCTGTTGGCATTCCCGATTGTTTCGATGATTTCCAGCGCCCGGCGGCCGTCGAACGCCATCACGCCGGCGTTGCTGAGTTTGATGGCGCGCTCGGCGGGGCTGGCGTCGGCCTGTTCGCGGATCGCCACCAGCCGGTTGCCCTCGACCACCAGCCGGCCGTAGCCGGCGGGATCGGCGGCCTGAAAGCCGAGCACGGCCAGAGCCGCGCCGTTCTTCAATGGCGCGCGCAACCGCTCAAACGTCGCGGCCGAAATCAGCGGCGTGTCGCCGAATGCGACGAGCACATCGTCGGCGCCGCGGGCAATGGCCTCGCGCGCCGCGAGCACCGCATGCGCGGTGCCAAGACGTTCGTGCTGAACGAAGGTTGTTGCGTCCGGACGTAGACGCCTGATCTCTTCCTCGACCGCCCGGTGATCGGGACCGACGACCACGGCAAGTGCCGCGCCAGCGCCTTTGGGCGCTGCGCCAAGCACATGCGCCAGCAGCGACTGGCCGGCCACCGGATGCAGCACCTTTGGCATCGAAGAACGCATGCGGGTGCCCTCGCCGGCCGCGAGCACGATGGTCAGGCTGGATCGAGCGGTCATCCGAATCCTTAAAGTCGTGGCGCATCTTGCGCCGCTGTCGTCATAAAGCGTTTTAGGCCTGAGTGGAAACCGGCAAGCACCCCGGATTCCAGCCCAAGACGCTTTTCCTGTTAATGTTTCCCCGTGATTCGGGTGGCCGCAGGGGGGTGGGACGTGGCTAGGGACACCGACAAGCGGGCTACCAGCTTCGAGGCCGAGAATACCGGCGGGCTGCTGTCCTGGTTTTTGGCTGAAGAGGATGCTTCCGATCGCCGCACGCTCTGGCGTCTCGCTTCCTGGGGCGCGGCCTCGGTGGGCGCGGTCATCCTCGCCGTCTACGCCAATCAATCGTCGATCGCGGTGCGGCGCGAGCAGGTCGCGGTGGTGGCGGATCTGGCGCGGCAGGCAGAGCAGATCCAGTCGTTCGCCAAGGAAAGCCAGAGCGAGGCCCGGCGGCTGGCTGCCGCCATCGAGACCCTCAACGGCGATCGCGACCGGCTGTATTCCCGCGTCACCGTGCTGGAACAGGGTCTGGAAACCGTGACCGGCGCGATTGCGAAACCACAGTCCCCGGTACCGCCGCCACCCGCATCGGCGGCTTCGACTGCGACCACCGAACCGCAGCCGGCAGCCCAAGGTCCTGCCCCCGCTCCCGCCGTCTCCCCGGTGGTGACGGCGGCGCCGAAAGCATCAGAAAAGCCAGCCATCGTGTCCCCCGGCGCGACGGCGCCGAAGGCCGCGGATAAGCCAGCCCCGTCCGCTGCCGCCATCCCGGAGCCGGCGCCAGCGACGGTCGCGTCCATTGCGCAGAAATCGTCGAATCCGCCCGCCACCGCCACGGCGTCGGCAATTACGACGACGCCGGCAATCACGGCCGCTTCTTTGGTAGCCGCGAGATCGATGATGGGCCCACCCGATGCGGCGGCGTCAAAACTGATCGAACCGGAGAAGCCGGACACGCCCGAGAAGCTGGATAAGCCCGAGAAATCCGAAAAATCAGCGAAGGCCATCACCGCGACGCCGATGCCGGCAATCGTGGCGTCGGCTGCCCCGACCGGCGACGCGGAGCAGGATGCAGCGAAGTCCTCACCCAGGCTCGCCGTACAGCGCACCGAATTCGGCGTCGACGTCGGCGGAGCGAACTCGGTGGGAGGCCTGCGCGCGCTGTGGCGCGGGCTCTTGAAATCGAGGTCGAACGCGGCGCTGACGACCTTGCGCCCGGTCATCGCCATCCGGGAAGGCAGCAACGGTCTTGG
>NZ_JADGRI010000275.1 GCF_017881085.1 Bradyrhizobium sp. | reverse complement strand
GCCGATCATTTCCAACTTCAAGGAAGGTCTGTCGGTGCTCGAATACTTCAACTCGACCCACGGCGCCCGCAAGGGTCTCGCGGACACCGCGTTGAAGACGGCGAACTCCGGTTACCTGACGCGGCGTCTGGTCGACGTGGCGCAGGACTGCATTATCACGGCCGATGATTGCGGCACCAAGCTCGGCATCAAGATGCGCGCCATCATCGATGCCGGCACGGTGGTTGCGTCGCTGGCGTCGCGTATTCTCGGCCGCACCGCGGGCGAGGATCTGCGCGATCCCGTGACCAACAAGATCGTGGTCAAGCGCGGCACCCTGATGGAAGAGATTCACGTCGACGCTCTTCAGCAGGCCGGTATCCAGGAAGTAAAGATCCGCTCGGCATTGACCTGCGAACTCGTCAACGGCATCTGCGGCAAGTGCTACGGCCGCGACCTCGCCCGCGGCACGCCGGTCAACCACGGCGAAGCCGTCGGCGTCATCGCAGCGCAGTCGATCGGCGAACCCGGCACCCAGCTGACGATGCGTACCTTCCACATCGGCGGCGCGGCGCAGATCAACGAGCAATCGTTCATCGAGTCGAATTTCGACGGCAAGGTGACGATCAAGAACAAGGCTATCCAGAAGAACAGCGAAGGCCATCTGGTTGCCATGGTGCGTAACATGGTGGTCGCGGTGGCCGATGCCGACGGCACCGAGCGTGCGACCCATCGCATTCAGTACGGCGCGCGGATGCGGGTCGACGAGGGCGATATGGTCAAGCGCGGCCAGCGCATCGCCGAATGGGACCCCTACACCCGGCCGGTTCTGACCGAGGTCGAGGGCGTCATCGGGTTCGAGGATCTGGTGGAGGGGCAGTCGATCTCGGAGACGCTCGACGAATCCACCGGTATCGCCAAGCGCGTCGTCATCGACTGGCGCTCGTCGCGCGGCGGTGCGGATCTGCGTCCGGCGATCGTCATCAAGGGCAAGGACGGCAAGGTCCTCAAGCTCGCGCGTGGCGGCGAGGCCCGCTACATGCTGTCGGTCGACGCGATCCTTTCGGTCGACGTCGGCGCGAAGGTCAAGCCCGGCGATATCCTGGCGCGTATCTCCACCGAGAGCGCCAAGACCCGCGACATCACCGGCGGTCTGCCGCGGGTGGCCGAACTGTTCGAGGCGCGCAAGCCAAAGGACGCGGCGATCATCGCGGAAATCGCGGGCACCATCCGGTTCGGCCGCGACTACAAGAACAAGCGCCGTATCTCGATCGAGCCGATGGACAAGAATGAGGAGGCTCGCGAGTACCTCATTCCGAAGGGCAAGCACATCCATCTGCAGGACGGCGATATCGTCGAAAAGGGCGACTTCATCGTCGAAGGCAACCCGGCGCCGCACGACATCCTGGCGATCAAGGGCATCGAGGAACTCGCTGCCTATCTGGTCAACGAAATCCAGGAGGTCTACCGGCTGCAGGGCGTGCTGATCAACGACAAGCACATCGAGGTGATTGTCCGTCAGATGCTGCAGAAGGTGGAGATCACCGACCAGGGCGAGACCGACATGATCTCGGGCGAGCAAGTCGACAAGATCGAGTTCGACGTGCTCAACGCCAAGGCCAAGGAAGAGGGCAAAAAGATCGCTACGGGAACTCCGGTGCTGCTCGGCATTACCAAGGCGAGCCTGCAGACCCGTTCGTTCTTCTCGGCGGCGTCGTTCCAGGAGACCACCCGCGTGCTCACCGAAGCCGCCGTCAACGGCAAGGTGGACCCGCTGGAAGGCCTCAAGGAGAACGTCATTGTCGGCCGGCTGATCCCGGCGGGCACCGGCGCCTCGATGGCCAAGATCCGCGAAGTCGCCGTCAAGCGCGACAAGCTGATCCTCGACGAACGCGAGAAGCAGGCGGCGATCGTGCCGGCGGCCCCGGAAGTCGAGCCGTTGGCGCTGCCGCCGGCCGAATAAGGCCGCGCGGAATCGGTAAACTCAGGAAAAAGGCCGGCGAAAGCTGGCCTTTTTGCTATTTTCGGCTTTCTGCCGCCAAGGGCCCCGCTTCGTTCATCTTTCCTTCAGGCTGAAAAGCGCTTCTGCTAAGGCTTGGCCTTCAGGCAGGTCATGGGGTTGACCCTGAGGACGCGGGGCGGTTTCGCGGTAAGGCAATGCGCTAGATCAATGATTTGGGGCACGACCGGTACAATAAGAACGGCCGATGGCGCTCCGAACTGACCGAAGGACTGGATGCCCCTTGGCGGGGCGGCGGGGGATTACGGAACAGACATGTTGGATCTTGCAATCGTTGGAGGAGGGCCGGGTGGCCTGATGAGCGCCTGGTATCTCAAGAAGAAGCTTGGTGACCTCTGCCGCGTCACCATCTACGAGGCTTCCGACCGGCTTGGCGGCAAGATCCTGACACGCAAATTCGACTCGGCGCCCGCGATGTATGAAGCCGGCGTCGCCGAGATCTATGATTACTCGATGACCGGACCCGATCCGCTGCGGGAACTGATCCAGCATTTCGGCCTGCAGACCATTCCGATGGATGCCGAGCAGGTCCATCTCGACGGCGAACTCCTGAACGACGTGCCGGGCATGCGCCGCAAATACGGCGCCAAGACCGCGGAGGCGATCGAAGGCTTCCGCAAGCGCTGCACCGAGATGGTGTCGCCGCTCGAATATTACGAAGGCGTCGGCGCGCACGACAACGAGCATCCCTGGGCCTACATCACCGCCGAGGAACTGCTCGACAGGGAAGTCGACGACCCGACCGCCAAGCGCTTCTTCAAGGTGATGGCGCGCTCCGATATCGCCACCGAGGCCCACAACACCAACGGGCTGAATGCGCTGAAGAACTTCGTGATGGATGTCGACGGCTATATCGGCCTGTATTCGATCCAGAACGGCAACGAGCAGCTGATCGACTGCCTGCAGTCCGAGGTGGATGCCGATATCCAGCTCAATCACCGGGTGCTCAAAGTCGGCAAGACCGCGGCCGGGCGCTACCAGCTCAACATGATGAACGGCAAGGGACCGGAGACAAAAGATTTCGACCTGGTGCTGATGTGCCTGCCGCACTCATGGCTCTCCACCATGGGGTGGGAAGGCGAGCAGCTGCGCAAGTCGATGGTCAAGCACATCGCCTATTTCGACCGTCCGGCGCACTATCTGCGGGTTTCGATCCTGTTCGATGAGCCGTTCTGGGGCGAGAAGATCCCCGGCGCGTGGTTCATGTCCGAGGCGTTCGGCGGCTGCTGCGTCTACAACGAAGGCGCGCGACACGACGTCGGCAAGCACGGCGTGCTGAACTGGCTGATCGCCGGTTCCGACGCGCTGGCCTTCGCCAATCTCGACGATCAGGAACTGATCGATGCCGCGCTGAAGTCGCTGCCGGCCTCGCTCGGCGACGCCCGCGAGCATTTCATGGAGGGCAAGACCTATCGCTGGCTGTCGTCGGTGAATGCGATTCCCGGCGGCTTGCCGGCGCGCGACGTCATGACCAATCACCGGCCCGAGCCGAAGCAGCATCCCGGCCTCGTCGTGGTCGGCGATTACCTGTTCGATTCCACGCTGAACGGATTGCTCGATTCCTCCGACGCCGCCACCGATATCATCGTCACCGAGATGATGCGGCTGCGCCGCGCGCGCGGCGATGGCGGAGAGCCGGCATCCGACAAGATCGACCGCGGCTATTACGAGAATTACCGCGGCCTCGGTCCCTACAGCGAAGTCTGGAGCCAGTTCACCGATCCGGCCTACCTCACGGATCTCATCAAGATCGTCTGGAAACGGGCCAGGGGTTACAAGCTCCTGGTGGCGGGATCCGCCAGCGGCGAGCTGGTGGGAGCGCTGCGCGCGCGCGGCATCGATGCATGGGGTATCGAGAACAATCGCGCAATCCACGCCAAGACCCCGAAGGCGCTGAAGAAGTTCAACAAGCTCGGGTCGATCGTCGACATGCCGTTCAAGGACGGCGCGTTCGATTTCGTGTTCGAGACCAGCCTGTGCCATGTCGCGGAGAAGCAGGTCCCGCGCGCGATTCGCGAGTTGAACCGGGTTGTGAAGACCGGGCTGGTGTTCGGATCGGTGACCTCGGACATGGCGCCCGCGCTGATCGATCGCTACGACCTCCTGCGCGGGGTCAAGAAGCTCGGCACCTGGTGGGAATGGTCGGAGCTGTTCTTCTCCAGCGGGTTCGACCTGGCGATGCACCGCCGCGACTGCACCGACGAGTTGTGGGCGGCGACGCTTGCCGCCAACAAGGGGCCCGGCCAGTGGTACGCCGACTCCGACAGCCTGCGTTACTCGTTCTTCGACAAGGTCGAAGCCGACGATTGAGCCGGTAGAGTGGCCGGTCACGGTCCCGGGCTTCGCCGGGACTACCTGCGGAATGTTTTCGACTGTCAGCTTTGCTGAAAGCGCGGCAATCGCATAGGATCGACGCGGTGGTTCGTTCGGCCACTTTCCTCGATTTTGCGGTCATGCCGGCCGTGCAGCATCGGTTGGTTTTATGGCGCCCAAGCCTCCATCGTCGGATGATCGGATCAAAGCTGCCGCGGACGATGCTCGCGCGCCGGAGGCCGACGAAAAGGTTGTAACGGCCGCCGAAATGGTCGGGCCCGCCGGCGCCAAGGCGCCGGCGTCTCCACCCGACGACGATGACGAAGAAGACGACGAACTTGAGCTTGAAGACGACGAGGAAGATGAGGATCTCGTCGTCTTTACCGCGAAAGAGGCCGCCGGCGCGCTGGCGACGATCTATGCATTCGTCAAACCGTTCCTGAAGAACTACAAGAAGATCCTGACATTCGTCGGCCTCGGCGTCGTGGTCGAGACGCTGTTCAATGTCATCATGCCGCTCAGCCTGAAATTCCTGATCGACGACGCGCTCGGCGAGGAAGATTTCGAAGCGCTGATCAAGATTCTCTCGGTGCTCGCGGCCGCCGGGATCATCACCTCCATCGTCGCCGTCTGGTACGAGCGCTGGGACGCCAAGCTCGCGGCTTCGCTGATATCCGATGTGCGGACACGGCTGTTCGAACATATCCAGAATCTGCCCGCGGCCTACTTCGCGCGCACCAAGCGCGGCGAGATTCTGTCGCGGTTCTCGGTCGACATGTCCGCGTTCGAAGGGTCGATCAAGGGTTTCGCCAACAGCGCGGTCCTGCCGTTCTTCGAACTGATCGCGGGCATCGTCCTGATGCTGTTCCTGAACTGGCAGCTCGCCGTGGTGTCGCTGCTGGTGTTCCCGATCACGCTGATCGGCCCGCGAATCCTGACGCCTAAGGCGGTGCAGGCGAATTACGAGCAGAAGCTCAATGAATCCTCGCTGCTCGGCATGGTGCAGGAGAACGTCGCGACGCAGGCGGTGATCAAGGCGTTCATGCTGCAACGCCGCACGCTGGGCTGGTTCACGATGCGCAACGACGAGGCGCGCCGCAAGATTGCGTCGGCGGCGTTCCTGTCGACCATGGTCGAGCGCACCGTCACGATCTCGGTGCTGTTGCTGCACCTCGTGGTGCTCGCGATCGGCGCCTATCTCGCCACCAAGGGTCAGATCACGATCGGAACCTTCGTGACGTTCGAGAGCGCGTTCTGGGAAGTGTCCTACAACATCGCCCACGTGATGCATTTCATCCCGGTATCGATCCAGTCGGCGGCGGCGGTGCGTCACATTCAGGAAATGCTGGACGAACCGACCCGCGGCGCCGATCGTGCGGGCGCCCCCGACCTGCCGCGCATCACCAATGATATCACCTTCGATCGCGTTTCCTTCAAGTATGAAGGCAGCCAAACGCCGGTGCTCGACAATTTCAGCCTCAAGCTCAAGGTCGGCAAGAGCATCGCCATCGTCGGGCCCAGCGGCTCCGGCAAGAGCACGTTGCTCAACCTGATCCTCCGCCTTTACGTGCCGGACGAAGGGCGCGTCACCATCGACGGCGTCGATATCCGCAAGGTGACCCGCGAGTCCTTGCGCCGGAGCATGGCGGTGGTGTTCCAGGAGAACATGCTGTTCAACATGTCGATCCGGGAAAACATCCGGCTCGGCAAGGAGGGCGCGACCGACGAGGAGGTCGTTGAGGCCGCGCGCAAGGCCGAGATCCATCGCTACATCATGAGCCTGCCGCAGAAATACGACACCCCGGTCGGCGAACGCGGCGACACGCTGTCGGGCGGCCAGCGCCAACGCATCGCGATCGCGCGGGCCATCGTGCGGGATCCGTCGATCCTGCTGCTCGACGAGGCGACCTCCGCGCTCGACCAGACCACGGAAGCCGCGATCAACAAGACGCTATTGAAGCTCGCCAGGGGCCGCACCATGATCTTTTCGACCCACCGGCTGACATCGGTGGTCGAAATGGACGAGATCGTGGTGATAGCGGGCGGCAAGGCGGTCGAACGCGGCTCCCACGCCAAGCTGCTGGCGGCCAACGGAATGTATCGAAAGCTCTGGGATGATCAGGGCCGTCAGCCGCATCAGGCGGCCGATCAGGTTGACGACGATGAGGATGATGAGGACGACGAGGATTGAGGCATCGGCCGTCGACGAGGCCGCTTCAGGGATGCGCGGCCTGTTTCGCCGCCAGCCTCGGCGGCGCTGATTCACCGGACAACTGCCGGCCGATCGCCAGCCGCGTGCCCTGGGCCAATCGCACGATGAAGCGCGCCCAGCGCCGCGCCCGCCAGGACAGGCCATTGTCGATCGACAGCGAGCGCAGATGGTAGGCCTTGGCGAGGCAGCGCGCCTCGCACGCCTTCTTCTCCGGATCGTCGTAGAACTCCGCGACCTTGTCCACGGCCATGCCCTCGGTGGAAAGCCACCGCGGGATGTAGACATTGCAGAGCCGTTCGACGTCGGTGAAAACCTTCGTGGTGCCGGTTCCCGCGGCGGGGCAGGAGGTCGAGAAGGCGTCGCCGACCAGCACGATCCCGGATTGGACATGGTCGTCGGACACACACAGGTCGGCCGGCCGGATCTTGACGGGGCCGCTCACCCTGAACTCGCCCATCATGTCCTCGAGGCCGGGCATCATGGCGAGCATCGCCGGCTCGGGCGCCTGCTTGAACGCCGGTAGCCAGGGGTCGGTCATGTCGCGATAAACCATCAGATTGACGCGCATCGCTCCATCGATCGGAAAAATCGAGAGATACGCCATGCGCGAGGTCGTTCGCTTCGGCCAGTAGGTCAATGCAGGGAAATCGAAAGCCGCGCGGCCGACCGGTTCGACGTTGAAGCCGAGCGTGACCGAATGGCATTCGCTGATGACGTGGCGCTTGATGCCGAGCGTCTGACGCAGGCCGACATTCAAACCGTTGGCGAAGACCACCAGCCGCGCCGAGATTTCCTCGCCATTCGACAGCACGAGCTTCTGTCGCTCCGGACTGTTGGAGATCGCGGAGGCTTTTGCGCAGATGGTTTCGACATTGGATGGAATTTGTGCGCGCACGGTGTTGACGAGCGTATCGTACATCACGCCGTGCTGGTCGCTGGGTTTTTTGGCGACGACATGGCCGAAACGCGCTTCCCAGACTTCGCCGTCGAGCGT
>NZ_JADGRI010000274.1 GCF_017881085.1 Bradyrhizobium sp. | reverse complement strand
GGCTACGTCTCGGTCGGCACCGACATCACCCGCATCAAGGAACACGAGCAGAAACTGGTCGACAACGACCTTCGCCTGCGCGCCACCGTGATCGACCTGAAACGTTCGCAGTCCGAACTCGAACGGCAGGCGGGGGAACTCGCCGACCTCGCCGAAAAATACTCCGAGGAAAAAACCCGCGCCGAGGAAGCCAACCAGACCAAGTCCAAATTCCTGGCCAATATGAGCCACGAGCTGCGCACGCCGCTCAATGCCATCATCGGATTCTCCGAGATCATGGAAAGCGGCATGTTCGGCACGCTCGGCTCGGAAAAATACCAGGAATATTGCCACGACATCCTGACCAGCGGTCACTATCTGCTCGAAGTCATCAACGACATCCTCGACATGTCGAAGATCGAGGCAGGCCGGATGAAACTCGACATGGAACAGCTCGACCTGTCGAAGACACTGGCGGAGTCGCTGCGCGTGGTGTCGGGCCGCGCCGAGGACAAGAATCTGCTGCTCAACGCGGATATCGAGGGCACCATTCCGGTGGTGGCCGATCGCCGCGCGATCAAGCAGATCATCGTCAACCTGCTGTCCAACGCCGTCAAATTCACCCCCGACGGCGGCAGGGTGGTGGTCCGCAGCCGCGTGCTCGACAATTCCATCATGCTGCTGATCGCGGACACCGGCATCGGTATCGCGCCGCAATCGCTGATGCGGCTCGGCCGGCCGTTCGAGCAGGTCGAGAGCCAGCTCACCAAGACCTACCACGGCTCGGGACTGGGCCTGGCGATCGCGCGATCACTGACCAGTCTGCATGGAGGGACGATGCGGCTGCGCTCCAAGCTCGGCGCCGGCACCGTCGTCTGCGTGTCGCTGCCGCGCGACGCGCGCAAGGCTGCGGCGAAGATTTCGGCGGCCGCCTAGGGCGTGCGCAAAACGAACGCCGCTCAGGTCTCCAGCGTCGGCGCAACCTCGCGTGCGATCTGCACCAGGGCCGCGATCAGCGGCGTCATCGGATCCCGCTGCGGGACGACCAGGCCGATGCTGTAATTTACCTCGGGGTCGACGATCGGAATGCTGCGCACGGTATCCGCCAGCCCCAGCGTTTCCGCGAGCTTTGCCGGCATCACGCTGGCCCAGCGCCCTGTCTTCACATGGGTGTAGAGAACCAGCAGCGAGTTTGACGTCAGCGTCGGCGTCGCCTCGGCCCCGACCGAGCGCAGCGCGCGATCGATGATGCGCCGGTTTTGCATGTCCGGCGTCAGGAGGCACAGCGGCACCTGCCCCACTTCCTTCCAGGTGACGACATCGCGATCGCCGAACATGGCATCGGGCGCCGTCAGCAGCCGATAGCTCTCGTTATAGAGCGGAATGGTGCGCACCCTGCCGATCGGCTCGTTCTCGATATAGGTCAGACCGGCATCGACCTCGAGATTTTCCAATAGGCCCAGCACGTCGGCCGAGGTGCAGGACTGGATGCGAAAGCGCACGTCGGGATATCGCGCGCGAAACGGCGTGGTCAGCGAGGCCACCATGCCGAGTACGGTGGGGATCGCCGCGATCCGGATCTCGCCCGACAGCTTGTCCTTCAGGCTGTTGATTTCCTGCTTCATCGCGCGGGCGTCGCCGACGATACGGCGCGCCCAGTCGAGCGTGCGCTCGCCCTCCGGCGTAAAGCCCTGAAACCGCGAGCCGCGCTGCACCAGCATGACGCCGAGGATTTCCTCGAGCTGCTTGAGACTGGTCGACATCGTCGGCTGGGTGACGCCGCAGGCTTCCGCAGCCCGTCCGAAATGCCGCTCTTTTGCCAGCGCGAGCAGGAGTTCAAGCTTGTCGATCACAAAAAAGGCCTCACCATTCCAGGGCAATGAATATCACGGTCCACGCCTGGCAAATATGCAAAACAGGCGCGTCCGATGCGCGCGGCCGCCGTATTGCCGTCACTTATTCTATTTTCGTATCGTTCGATTTCATACGCCTATTAATTGCAATTCAGTATCGCAGCACGGGACTGCTTTATTGATCTTTTGAGCTTTTCCAACTTTGGTTGCCGTTCGGTTTTACGTTCAGCGAAGGCACCAATGACACCCGCTTCCGAACCATGGGATACGGCGCGCGGCGCTGAGATCATCGCCGAGCACGCAGATCTCGAAGGCGCCACGCTGGTGATCCTGCACGCGCTGCAGGAAGCATTCGGCTACGTGCCGGAGCCAGCCATACCCATGATTGCATCCGCGCTGAACCTGTCGCGCGCCGAAGTTCATGGTGTGTTTACCTTCTACCATGATTTCCGCCGTGAGCCGGCGGGCCGGCATGTGCTGAAACTGTGCCGCGCCGAAGCCTGCCAGGCCGCAGGCGGCGACGCGCTGGTCGCGCGCGCGGAAGCCAAGCTCGGCATTGGAATTGGAAATACCACCGCCGACAACCTGACGACGTTGGAGCCGATCTATTGCCTCGGCCTGTGCGCGACCGCGCCGTCGGCGATGCTGGACGGCCGCCTGGTCGGACGGCTGGACGAAGCGCGCATCGACGCGCTGGTGGCGGAGGCGCAGCGATGAATTTGCGGATCTTCGTGCCCCGCGACGCCGGCGCGGTCGCGGTCGGTGCCGATGAAGTGGCCCTCGCTTTGGAGCAGGCCGCTTCGAAACGCGGCGTTGCGATCGATATCGTCAGGACCGGCTCGCGCGGCCTGTACTGGCTGGAGCCGATGGTCGAAGTCGCGACGGCACAAGGACGCGTCGCGTTCGGTCCGCTGACCGCGGCCGAGGCGGCTGCGGTGCTCGACGCCATCGTCACGGACGGCCCGCACCCGCTGCGGCTCGGCGTCACCGAGCAAATTCCATGGCTCAAGCGGCAGACCCGCCTGACCTTCGCCCGCTGCGGCGTAGTCGATCCGCGCTCGATCGAGGATTATAGGGCCCACCAGGGCTACCAGGGCCTCGAGCGCGCGCTGGAGCTGGGTTCCGACGCCATCCTGGCCGAGGTCACCGCCTCCGGCCTGCGCGGCCGCGGAGGCGCAGGCTTTCCGACCGGCATCAAGTGGAAGACCGTGGCGCAGACCCGCGCCGACCGAAAGTACATCGTCTGCAACGCCGACGAGGGCGACAGCGGCACCTTTGCCGACCGCATGATCATGGAGGGCGATCCCTTCGTGGTGATCGAGGGTATGACGATCGCGGCCATCGCGGTCGGCGCCAGCAAGGGCTACATCTACATCCGCTCGGAATATCCCCACGCCGTCGCGGCGATGAACGCGGCGATCCTGTCCGCGAGGCGCGCCGGGTTCCTCGGGGGCAGCTCGCGCAGCTTCGATTTGGAGGTCCGGGTCGGCGCCGGCGCCTATGTCTGCGGCGAGGAAACCTCGCTGCTGGAAAGCCTGGAAGGCCGCCGCGGCATCGTCCGCGCCAAGCCGCCGCTGCCGGCGCACAAGGGCCTGTTCGGCAGGCCGACCGTGATCAACAACGTGCTGTCGTTCGCGGCAATCCCCTTCATCCTTGCCGGCGGCGCCAAGGCCTATGCCGAGTTCGGCATGGGCCGATCGCGCGGCACCATGCCGATCCAGCTTGCGGGCAATATCAGACATGGCGGCCTGTTCGAAACCGCCTTCGGCGTCACCCTCGGCGAGCTGGTCGATGATATCGGCGGCGGCACTCTTACGGGGCGCCCCGTGCGCGCCGTGCAGGTCGGCGGTCCGCTCGGGGCATACTTCCCTCGTGCGCTGTTCGAGACGCCATTCGACTACGAGGCCTTTGCGGCGCGCGACGGGCTGATCGGCCATGGCGGCATCGCGGTGTTCGACGACAGCGTCGACATGATCAGGCAGGCGCGCTTTGCGATGGAGTTCTGCGCCATCGAATCCTGCGGCAAGTGCACCCCCTGCCGGATCGGCTCGACCCGCGGCGTCGAGACAATCGACAAGATCCGCGCCGGCGACCGCGTGGCGGAAAACATCGCCGTGGTCGAGGACCTCTGCAACACCATGAAGTTCGGCTCGCTATGTGCGCTCGGCGGCTTCACGCCCTACCCCGTCATGAGCGCCCTGAGACATTTCCGGGAAGACTTTGACCCCGCGCGCACGCGCCTTGAGGCCGCGGAATAAGGGAGATCGCCATGTCATTGATCCAGGAAACCGATTTCGGCACCCCGCGATCCAAATCGGAAGCCATGGTGACGCTGACCATCGATGGCCAGAGCATCACCGTGCCCGATGGCACCTCGATCATGCGCGCGGCGATGGAGGCCGGCACGCAAATCCCGAAACTCTGCGCCACCGACATGGTGGACGCGTTCGGCTCCTGCCGCCTGTGCCTGGTCGAGATCGAGGGTCGCGCCGGCACGCCGGCCTCCTGCACTACGCCGGCCACGCAGGGCCTGGTGGTCCACACCCAGAGCGAGCGGCTGAAAAAGCTACGCAAGGGCGTGATGGAACTCTACATCTCCGACCATCCCCTGGATTGCCTGACCTGCGCGGCCAATGGCGACTGCGAATTGCAGGACATGGCAGGCGCGGTGGGCCTGCGCGACGTGCGGTACGGCTATGAGGGCGAGAACCACGTGTTCGCCAAGTCCGACGGCGCGGCCAACGCCGCCTGGATGCCGAAGGACGAATCCAACCCCTATTTCACCTATGACCCCTCGAAATGCATCGTCTGCTCGCGCTGCGTCCGCGCCTGCGAGGAGGTGCAAGGCACCTTCGCGCTGACCATTTCCGGCCGCGGTTTCGACAGCCGGGTGTCGCCCGGCATGAGCGAGAGTTTCCTCGGCTCCGAATGCGTCTCCTGCGGGGCCTGCGTGCAGGCCTGCCCGACCGCGACGCTGACGGAAAAATCCGTCATCGAGATCGGCCAGCCCGAGCATTCCGCGGTGACGACCTGCGCCTATTGCGGCGTCGGCTGCGCCTTCAAGGTGGAAATGCGCGGCGAGGAAGTGGTGCGCATGGTGCCCTACAAGGACGGCAAGGCCAACCGCGGCCATTCCTGCGTCAAAGGGCGCTTCGCCTGGGGTTACACGACTCATAAAGAGCGCATCCTCAAGCCGATGATCCGCGACAGCATCGAGGATCCCTGGCAGGAAGTGTCGTGGGACGAAGCGTTCAATTTCGCCGCCGCGAAGTTCAAGGGCATCCAGCAGAAACACGGCCGCGACTCCATCGGCGGCATCACCTCCTCCCGCTGCACCAATGAAGAGACCTATCTGGTGCAGAAACTGATCCGCGCGGGTTTTGGCAACAACAATGTCGATACCTGCGCCCGCGTCTGCCATTCGCCGACCGGTTATGGCCTGTCGACGACATTCGGCACCTCGGCCGGCACGCAAGACTTTGACTCGGTCGAGCAGACCGACGTCGTCATGATCATCGGCGCCAACCCGGCATCCGCGCATCCGGTGTTCGCCTCTCGCTTGAAGAAGCGGCTGCGCCAGGGCGCCAGACTGATCGTGATCGATCCGCGCCGCACCGAGATGGTGGACTCGCCGCATGTGAAGGCGCTGCATCTTCCGCTGATGCCCGGCACCAACGTCGCCGTGCTCACCGCACTCGCGCATGTCATCGTCACCGAGGGCCTCGTCAACGAAGCCTTCGTGCGCGAGCGCTGCGACTGGGGTGAGTTCGAGGAATGGGCAGCGTTCGTGACCCAGCCGAAGAACAGCCCGGAGGCGACGGCCATCAGGACCGGCGTCGATCCGAAGGAGCTGCGCGCCGCGGCGCGGCTGTTCGCGACCGGCGGTAACGGCGCGATCTATTACGGGCTCGGCGTCACCGAGCACAGCCAGGGCTCGACCACCGTGATCGCGATCGCCAACCTCGCGATGGCGACCGGCAATATCGGCCGGCCCGGTGTCGGCGTGAACCCGCTGCGCGGCCAGAACAATGTGCAGGGTTCCTGCGACATGGGCTCGTTCCCGCATGAATTGCCCGGTTACCGCCACATCTCCGGCGACGCCGTGCGCGAGCAGTTCGAGGCGTTGTGGAACGTCAAGCTCAACCCGGAGCCGGGCCTGCGCATCCCCAACATGTTCGACGCCGCGATCGAGGGCTCGTTCAAGGGCATCTATGTGCAGGGCGAGGACATCCTTCAATCCGATCCCAACACCAAGCACGTCGTCGCGGCGCTGTCGGCGATGGAATGCGTCGTGGTCCACGACCTCTTCCTGAACGAGACCGCAAACTACGCGCACGTGTTTCTGCCCGGCTCGACCTTCCTGGAGAAGGACGGCACCTTCACCAATGCCGAACGGCGCATCCAGCGCGTGCGCAAGGTGATGACGCCGCGCAACGGCTATGCGGATTGGGAAGTCACGATCCTGCTCGCCAGGGCGATGGGCTTCGAGATGAAGTACGACCATCCTTCCGAGATCATGGACGAGATCGCGGCGCTGACACCGACCTTCGCCGGCGTCTCCTATGCCAGGCTCGATGAGCTTGGCTCGGTGCAGTGGCCCTGCAATGAAAAGGCGCCTGAGGGCACGCCGGTGATGCACATCGGCGGCTTCGTGCGCGGCAAGGGCAAGTTCGTCATCACCGAATATATCGCCACCGACGAGCGCACCGGTCCGCGCTACCCGCTGCTGCTGACCACCGGGCGCATCCTCAGCCAGTACAATGTCGGGGCGCAGACCCGTCGCACCGAGAATGTCGTCTGGCACAGCGAGGACCGGCTCGAGATCCATCCGCACGACGCCGAGCAGCGCGGCGTGCGCGACGGCGACTGGGTTCGGCTCGCCAGCCGCGCCGGCGAAACCACCCTGCGCGCGCTGATCACCGACCGGGTGGCGCCGGGGGTTGTCTACACCACGTTCCATCACCCGGACACGCAGGCCAACGTCATCACGACGGACTATTCCGACTGGGCGACCAATTGTCCGGAGTACAAGGTCACGGCGGTGCAGATATCGCCGTCGAACGGTCCGTCGGAATGGCAAAAGGCCTATGACGAGCAGGCCCGCCATTCCCGGCGCATCGCGCCGGCCGAGGCCGCGGAGTAGCGCGATGCATGAACCGGTTCGCACGGTCAGTCGTCAGGTCTGGCGCGACAGCCGCGTCAGCGAGGCTCCGCGCACGATTCCGGAGGAGACAGCCCTCGCTTTGACCTACAATGGCGGCACCTATGCCGTGATGATGGGAACGCCGCAGAACTTGCGGGATTTCGCGGTGGGCTTTAGCCTTAGCGAAGGCATCGTGCGATCCCCTGGCGAGATATGTTCGCTCGATATCGTGCCTCTCGACGACGGCATCGAGCTGCGGATGTGGCTGAAGCCGTCCCAGGCGGAGGGGCTGAACGAGCGGCGGCGTCATATCGTCGGGCCCACCGGCTGCGGCATCTGCGGCATCGAATCGATCGCCGAAGCGGTCCGCCCCGCCGCGATCGTAGCACCCGGCCGGTCGTTTTCCCCGCAACAGATCGCTGCGGCCATGCAGAGCATGCCGCCGCTGCAGACGATCAATATCGAAACCCGCGCGGTGCACGCCGCGGCATTCTGGATGCCCGGGCGCGGCATCGTCGCGCTTCGCGAGGACGTCGGCCGCCACAACGCGCTCGACAAGCTGGC
>NZ_JADGRI010000484.1 GCF_017881085.1 Bradyrhizobium sp. | reverse complement strand
CGTTATAAAGTGGCACCGCGCCGGGTTCAGATCGTACTGGCGCTGGAGGTCACGACGTCGTGGTGGCCGACCAACCTTACCGACAGAGATACGCAAGCTCATCCCTGAGATCAGCAGTACGCATCCGACGAGCGCCGTCTTGTCTGACGGGCGATATTTCGCGAAGCGTGTGACCTTAAGTCTAGCTTTAAGGTCATCAGGCGATGCGGGTCGAGGTTTTGGGCGGGTTGGAGCGGCGGCGGCGCTGGTCGCAGGATGACAAGGCGCGGATCGTCGAGGAGACGTTGGCGCCAGGGGCGAAGGTAACGGAGGTTGCGCGCCGCAATGGCGTTGCGGCGAGCGTGGTTTTCACCTGGCGCCGACATGCACGGACGGCCGAGCGGGTCGTGCCATGTTTTGCGCCGGTGCAGATTGCCGCGGCGGTAGAAACGGGCGAGGAAAATTCGAAGCCTCCGTCCGAAGATGACCGACGTATGCGGCAGTTACCGGCCGCCCGGAACGGACTGATCGAGATCGATCTTGGCAACCGGCGACGCATCCGGGTGGATGCACACGTTGACCCGGAAGCGCTGGCGCGGGTCCTCGACGTGCTTGAACGCCGATGATTGCGATACCGGGTAATGTGCGGGTGTGGCTTGCGACCGGCCATACCGATATGCGCCGCGGATTCCCGAGCCTGGCGCGTCTGGTTCAGGAGAGCTTGAAGCGGGATCCGCACGCTGGTGATCTCTACGTTTTTAGGGGCCGCCGCGGCGATCTGATCAAGGTCATTTGGCATGACGGCCAGGGCGCGTGTCTGTTCACGAAGCGGTTGGAGCGCGGCCGCTTTCTGTGGCCATCGCTGGCGGACGGCGTTGTCACCATCAGCGTTGCGCAACTATCCTATCTGCTGTCCGGAATTGACTGGCGGATGCCGCAGGCAACCTGGCGTCCGCAGGCTTCCGGTTAAGCTGTGGCTTTTTGACTCACAACAGAAATCTGGCGGGATTTTTTGCGACGAATATGGTTGATTCGTCATCGTGACGACGCCCTCCGATCCGCTTCCCGCCGACCTTGCCGCTGCGCACGCGATGATCCTTGCGCAGCGCGAATTGCTGACGCTGGCGAAGAGCGAAGTGACCGTCGGCCGCCTGGAAATCGAACGGCTGAAGCTGATGCTGGCCAAGGCACGGCGCGAGCAGTTCGGGCAATCTTCTGAACGCGGCAGGCTGCTGGTCGAGCAGCTTGAGCTGGCCATCGAGGATCTCGAAGAGACCCAGGCCGAGCAGGAAACCAAGGCCGAGATCGCGGCACCGGAGGCCGCCAAGCAGAAGCGCGCACAAAATCCGCGGCCGCCTCGACGTCCCCTGCCAGATAACCTGCCGGTCGAACGTATCGTCGAACCCGCGCCTTGCGCCTGCGGTAAATGCGGCAGTGAGCGGCTGCACAAGCTTGGCGAGGTGGTATCAAAGACCCTTGAATGCGAGCCGCGGCGCTGGAAGATCATCGAGCACGTCCGTGAGAAGTTCTCCTGCCGGGACTGCGAGGCGATTACCGAGGCGCCGGCGCCCTCCCATCCGATCCCACGTGGCTTCGCCGGACCGAGCCTGCTGGCGATGGTGCTGGTCAACAAGTTCCTGCTGCATCAGCCGTTGAACCGCCAGAGCAAGACCTATGCCCGGGAAGGGATCGAGATCGATGTCTCGACACTGGCGGATCGGGTCGGCGCCTGCGTGGTGGCGCTAGCCCCAATTATTGAGGCGATCCAGACCCATGTCATGAGCGCGGAACGCATCCATGCTGATGACACGACGGTGCCTGTGCTGGCGAAACTGAAGACTGTCACCGGCCGGATCTGGACCTATGTTCGAGATGACCGGCCGTTTGGCGGCAAAGACCCACCGGCGGCAGCGTTCCATTACTCGCGCAGTCGTGCCGGGGAGCATCCGCAAGGCCATCTTGCCGGCTATGTGGGCCTCATGCAGGCCGATGCCTTTGATGGATACAACCAGCTCTACAAGGCTCAAAGGAAGCCGGCTCCGATCCTTGAAGCGGCCTGCTGGAGCCACGGCCGGAGGAAGTTTGTCGACCTGGTGAAACAGGGAGAGGCGCCGATCGCCAGCGAAGCTGTACGTCGTATCGACATGCTGTTCGAGATCGAGCGCAGCATTAACGGCAAAACGCCGGAGCAACGGCTTGCCGTGCGCCGTGAACAATCGCGACCGCTCATTGCCGAGCTTGAAATCTGGATGCACCAGCAGCGAGCGTTGCTCTCCACCAAGAACGATACCGCCAAGGCGATCAACTACCTTCTCAACCGCTGGGCAGCGTTCACCCGCTTCCTCGACGACGGCCGCGTCTGTCTTACGAACAACGCCGCCGAACGAGCGTTGCGGGGTGTGGCGGTCGGAAGAAGAAACTGGACCTTTGCCGGTTCGGACGCTGGCGGTCATCGTGCCGCCGCCGTCTATACCCTGATCGAGACCTGCAAGATGAACGAAGTCGATCCGCAAGCCTGGCTCGCTGACGTGCTGGCCAGGCTTCCAGATCACCCCGTCAACAAAGTCGCCGACCTGCTTCCCTGGAATTGGAAGGCGAACCAACAGTCCAAGGCCGCCGTTGCTGCCTGAGCGCTTCGCGGCAGACCATCGCGCCTGCCTGGGGTGCTGGCCGGATGCGTACGGTTGGTCTAGCGGGCTTGCCTCATCAGGTCGCGTGAGGCGCAAACCACGAAGTCCAGCCGGG
>NZ_JADGRI010000049.1 GCF_017881085.1 Bradyrhizobium sp. | reverse complement strand
TCCGATCGTTCCCAAGCAGACCTCCTATGCCCGCGTGGTCTCCGGCGAGATGCCGATCCTGCTGGACTATGATTTCAACGCCTATCGCGCCAAATATTCGGAGAAGGGCAATTTTGAATTCGTGATCCCCTGCGAAGGTTCGGTGGTATTTCCCTACGTCGTCGGCCTCGTCAAGAACGCGCCCGACAAGGACAAGGCCAAGAAGGTGCTGGACTATCTGTTGTCCGACAAGGGGCAGGCGATCTGGACCAATGCTTACCTGCGTCCGGCGCGCCCGATCGAATTGCCGGAAGTCGTGAAGGCGAAGTTCTTGCCCGACAGCGACTATGCCCGCGCCAGAAGCGTCGATTGGGGCCAGATGGAAAACGTGCAAAAAGGCTTCGTCGACCGCTATCTCGCCGAGGTTCGCTGATGCAATATGGCGTCCTTGGCTTTCCCGGTGCTGATTGAATCAGAACCGGGAAGGCTCTACCTCTTTGTTTGACGCGTTTTCTTCACGCGAGCCGGTTTCCACTTCGCTTGAAAACGCTCTGCTCGGGGCGCCATTCCTTCATGCCGCATAAGACCTTCGTCTGGCTGTGTCTGTTGCCGCTCGCCGTGGTGACGGTGGCGTTCTTTGTGCTGCCGATGGCCCGGCTGGTGGTGACCGGTGCCGAAGGCCCGCAGGGGCTGGCGGGATATCTGGCCATCCTCACCGAGCCGCGCTACCGCGCCACCCTGATCAACACCGTTGTTCTGGCCACCGCGACCACGGTCGCCACGCTGGTCATTGCCACGATCGCGGGAATGTTCCTGCAGCGCCACCGCTTTCCCGGCCGCGCCGTCTTGATCGCGATGCTGACTTTCCCGCTGGCGTTTCCCGGCGTGGTCGTCGGCTTCCTGATCATCCTGCTCGCCGGCCGCCAGGGCCTGATCGGCGAAATTTCGAACCACCTGTTCGGCGAGAAGCTGGTCTTTGCCTATTCGATCTACGGGCTGTTCCTCGGCTATCTCTATTTCTCGATCCCGCGCGTCATTCTCACGATCATGGCGGCGGTACAGAAGCTCGACGTCGGCCTGGAAGAAGCCGCGCGCTCGCTCGGCGCCAGCCCCTGGGCCGTGCAGCGCGATGTCGTGCTGCCGGCGCTGGGGCCGGCTTTCGTGGCCTCCGGCGCCATCGCCTTTGCCACCGCGATGGGCGCGTTCGGCACGGCGTTCACGCTTGCCACCAATATCGATGTGCTGCCGATGCTGATCTATACCGAGTTCACGCTGGCCGCGAATTTTGCGACTTCCGCGGCGCTCTCGGTCGGGCTCGGGATCATCGCCTGGGCGATCCTGGCGCTGGCCCGCTCGTTCAGCGGCGGCGCGGTCGCTGCGGCCGGATGAGATGATGCGCGATCGTCTGATTTTCACCGGCCAGCTCCTGTTCACGCTGCTGGTCGCTGCGTTCCTGGTGGTGCCTGCCGTCCTGTCGATTTCAGCCGGCGTCACCGTGAATTACTTTCGCGGCATATCGTCGGGCGTCACGCTGCAATGGGTGTTTCAGGTCTGGGACCTCTATGCCGGCACCATCCTGCTGTCGTTCGTGATCGCCTTTGCGACGCTCGCCGTGACGCTGGTGGCCGGCGTTCCCGCCGCCTATGCGCTACATGTAAGGGGAGGGCGGCTTTCGCGGATCGTGGAGGAAATCATCACCTTGCCGCTGGCGATTCCCGGGCTCGCGATCGCGCTGGCGCTGCTGCTGACCTACCAGGGTTTTAGCGAATTTCGCCGCTCCTGGCTCTTCATCCTCACCGGCCACGTCATCTTCACCATGCCGTTCATGGTGCGGTCGGTGATGGCGGTGTTCGCGACCGTCGACATCAAGACGCTGGATGAGGGCGCGGCGTCGCTGGGTGCTTCGCCGTGGCGGCGCTTTCGCGACGTGATCGTGCCCAATGCCCTTCCGGGCATCCTGGCCGGCAGCCTGATGGTGGTGACGCTCTCGCTCGGCGAATTCAACCTGACCTGGATGTTGCACACGCCGCTGACCAAGACGCTGCCTATCGGGCTCGCCGACAGCTACGCCTCGATGCGGCTCGAAGTGGCCTCGGCCTATACGCTGATCTTCTTTGTCATGATCATTCCGCTGCTGGTCGCGATGCAGATGTTCGCCGACAAGGAGCAGGCAAGATGAATGTGGCTGCGGGACATGGCGCCTCGGTGCGCGTTGAGGCTTGCGGCAAGACCTTTGCCGACGGCTCCCGCGCGCTGGAGCCTGCCACGCTCGACATCGCGCGCGGCGAAACCCTGGTGCTGCTCGGCCCTTCCGGCTGCGGCAAGACCACCATGCTGCGCATCATCGCGGGCCTCGAATTGCCCGATCCGGGCGGCCGCGTGCTGTTCGACGGCAAGGACATGACCTCGGTTCCGATCGAGAAGCGCAATGTCGGCATGGTGTTTCAGTCCTACGCGCTGTTTCCCAACATGAGCGTTGCCGACAATATCGGCTACGGCCTGAAGATCCGGGGCATGGCCAGCAAGGAACGCGCCGCGCGCGTCGCCGAGCTGGTGGCGCTGACCAATATCACCGGTCTCGAAAGCCGCCGCATCGATCAGCTCTCCGGCGGCCAGCGCCAGCGCGTGGCGCTGGCGCGCGCGGTCGCGATCCGGCCAGGTATCCTCTTGCTCGACGAGCCCCTGACCGCGCTCGACGCAGCGCTGCGCGACCGTCTGCGTGGCGAACTCAATCGCCTGCTCCGAGCGCTGGGCATTACCACCATCTATGTGACGCACGACCAGTCCGAGGCCATGGAACTCGGCGACCGCATCGTCGTCATGCAAAAGGGCACGATCGCCCAGATCGGCACGCCGCGCGAGATCTATTTCCAGCCGAAGAACCGCTTCGTGGCGGAATTCATCGGTGCGGCGAATATCATCGAAGCGCCCCTCGAGAGCGGCCATCTCGTGCTGCCGGGTGGGCGGCAGCCGATCGGCGGCGATGCAAGCCTGCCCGCCGCGGTCGCCATGATCCGTCCCGAAACCATCCGCGTGGTCGAGGCGGGAACCGTGCCGCTGTCGGGAATTATCGATAGCGTCAGTTTTATCGGTGACCGGCAACGCATGGTCCTCAGCGGCGCGTCAGGCAAGCCTCTCACCGTCGACGCGCCGAACACCATCAAGGCCCGGGCCGGCGAGCGGGTCGGGCTGTCGATCGCGCCGGATGCCATTCGTTTGCTGCCCCCGGAGAATTGAAGTAGTCCGATGCCGGAAAAACCAGTTCACATCGCCCAGATTTCCGATCTGCACATCAAGCCGCCGGGATCGCTCGCCTACGGACGGGTCGATACCGCGGCCGCGCTCGAGCGCTGTGTGGCGGCCCTGAACGCATTCAGGCCGAAGCCGGACTTCGTGGTGATCTCGGGCGATCTGGCGGATACGCCGACGGCCGAGGAATACCAGTATCTCAAGCGCCTGCTGGCGCCGCTGGAATTGCCCTTCGCCGGCATTCCCGGCAACCACGATTCCCGTGGATTGATGCGCGCCGCGTTTTCAGCCGCTGCATATGCTTTTCCATCCGGGCCGCTCAATCAGCGGATGGAAATCGGCGGGCTCGATCTGGTGCTGCTGGATTCGAGCGTGCCCGGCAAACCGCACGGCGAGTTCGATGCGCCGACCCTGCAATGGCTGGACGCCGCGCTTGCGAATTCGCCGGACAAGCCGGCGCTGGTGTTCCTGCACCATCCGCCGTTCAAGGCCGGCATCTGGCACATGGACCGCCAGAACCTGCTCAATGCCGACGAGTTCGCAGCCGTCGTGCGGCGCCATCCGCGCGTGCAACGCATCGCCACCGGCCACGTTCACCGCGCGACGCTGACGACCTTCGCCGGCATTGCGACCACGATCTGCCCGGCTCCCAATCACGCCGTCGACCTCGATCTGGCCGAATTCCGCGAGCCATCCTTCAAGGTCGAGCCGCCCGCCTTTCATCTGCACAGCTGGTTTCCCGGCGAGGGTTTTGGCAGCGTCGTCACCCACCAGGTTCCGATCGGCGATTTCGACGGGCCGCATCCGTTTTTCGGACCGGACGGGAAGTTGCTTTGAGGGGGTGGATTCTGTAATCCCAATGCCGGCAACAAAATCCCGTAAGGAAACACCATGGTTGACGCGCTGATCATCGATGCATGCAGGACGCCGCGGGGCATTGGCAAGGCCGGCAAGGGCGCGCTGTCGGGCATTCATCCGCAGCGGTTGGGCGCCACGGTGTTGCGGGCGCTGGCCGATCGCACCGGGATCAATACATCAGATGTCGACGACATCATCTGGGGCACCAGTTCGCAGCGCGGACCTCAGAGCGGCGATCTCGGCCGGATGTCGGCGCTCGATGCCGGATACGATGTCCGTGCCTCTGGCGTCACGCTGGATCGGTTCTGCGGATCCGGCATCACCAGCGTCAACATGGCGGCCGCCTCCATCATGTCGGGCTCCGAGGATCTCGTGATCGCCGGCGGCACCGAGATGATGTCGATGGAAGGCCGCCGCGGCGAGGGGCCGTTCATGATGGACAATGGCAACCTTCATTTGCGCGCGCTACATCCGCAGTCGCATCAGGGCGTCTGCGCCGACGCTGTCGCGACGCTGGAAGGCATTACGCGACAGGATGTCGACAGGCTGGGGTTCGAGAGCCAGCAGCGGGCCGCCAACGCCATCAAGGCCGGCCATTTCGACAAGAGCCTCGTTCCCGTCCATCGCGAGGATGGCGGCCTCGCGCTCGACCGTGAGGAATATCCGCGGCCGCAGACCACGCTCGAAGGACTGGCCGGTCTCAAGCCCGCCTTCACGGCAGTGGCGGACTATCCGCTCGACGACAAGGGCACGACCTATCGCAACCTGATTCTGCAGAAGTTTCCCGACCTCGACATCAATTTCGTGCACCACGCCGGCAATTCGTCGGGAGTCGTCGACGGCTCGGCAGCGCTTCTGCTGGCGTCGCCGGGCTACGCCAAGGCGCATGGCCTGAAGCCGCGCGCACGCGTGGTGGCGATGGCGAATATGGGCGATTCCCCGACATTGATGCTGAACGCGCCGGTGCCGGCCGCGCACAAGGTGCTGGCCAAGGCCGGTCTCACGCTCGACGATATCGACCTGTTCGAGATCAACGAGGCCTTCGCGGTGGTTGCCGAGAAGTTCATCCGGGATCTCGGCCTCGACCGCGGCAAGGTCAATGTCAACGGCGGGTCGATTGCGCTCGGTCATCCCATCGGGGCGACGGGCGCCATCCTGATCGGCACGCTTCTCGACGAACTGGAGCGGCGGAATCTCAAACGCGGCCTGGTGACCATGTGCGCCGCCGGCGGCATGGCGCCGGCAATCATCATCGAGCGCGTCTAGACCGGGAGATCGGCACCTGGAGACCGATCCCGATCCAAACACGCCCGACGATCTGGCGTCCCCAGCCGATCAGCTCGCCTTGGCCAGTTCGTCGTCTTCCGGGGAGTTCAGATACATCCCGGACATGGTGTCGACCCAGCACAGGTGGTCATGAACCTTGACCACGCCGGTGACGGTCTCCGCGGCGACCACCGCCGCCTTGCGCGAACGCTCCTCGGTAATGACGCCGCTCAGATGGACGATGCCGTCGCGCACGATCACGCTGAGGCCGAACGGGCACCAGTCGTTCTTCTCGATGGCATCGATGACGCGGTTGCGAATGTGGTCGTCGTCGGCGGTCGGATCGGGAATTTCCTTGGCGAGGCTCGCGACCGCCTGCAACAGGTTGGAGCGCGACACGATGCCGACGATCTTGTCGGCGCGCATCACCGGCAGCCGCTTGATGTTGTTTTTCTCCATCAGCCCCACGATCTCCTCCAGCGGCGTGTCTTCGGTGACCGTAAGCGGCTCCGTCGTCATGATCTCGGAGACGTTGCTGCCGTGCTCGTGAACGAAATCCGCTGCTGCCTTGCCCGGGCCGAGAATGAATTTCAGGAACCGGCCGCGTTTGCGCTGGGTGCCGATTTCGCTGCGGCGAATGAAATCGCCTTCCGAGACGATGCCGACAAGCTTGCCGGCTGCGTCGACAACCGGAAGTCCGCTGATGTGCTTCTGCAGCATGGTATTCGCCGCATCGACGACCTTGGTGTCTGGTGTGACCGATATGACCGGCCGGGTCATGATCTGATGGGCGCGCATGGGGGGCCTCCGCAAGTTCCAGGTTGAAACCGATACTAACAAGTTAAGCTAGCCGGCGTGCTCCGATTTGACGCAGGTCAAAAGCGGGGCAGGCAGCCATCCCTTGATGCAGCTCAATGTGCCCCCGGGCCAGGGGCATATCCTGCAAAAAGAACGCAAAATGTGGAGGTTGTCATGACCGAGCTTTCCGGACCGCGCGCCGAGATTCTTGAGCAATCGGCCGCCGATGCCGCCACGCAATTAACCAAGGCGAACAAGCAGGCTCTGCACTTCTTGACGGGCGCGCAAAAGGTATTGCTCGAGGAGATGGTGTTCGCCGGCAACGAAATGCTCGAACGGACACGAACTGAAACACACCTGCTCTCCGAATTCGTCTCGAAAATGGCCGGATCGCACTCGGTCAAGGACCTGAAGACGATGGTTCAGGAGTGCGGCCAGCACCAGATCGACTTCGTCCGCCGCGACAATGAGCGGCTTTTCAAGCATGGCGAACGGATGCTGGAGACCGCATCGAAGCTGTTCCGGCCGCAGGACTGATCTGTCGTTAGTCTGTCATGTATTTGAAGATTAATGGCAGGACCAGAAGTGGAAGAGATGGATTCCAAGCAATCGATATCGGCCTTGCCGAAGGCTGAAGCGCCGAGGTTGCCATGTCCCGCGCATGCCCCGGGCTATGGTGAAGACAATCGCGCCGTCGTTCCGGTCGAGCCACGCGCTGGACCCGAAGCTCACAAACGGCAGCAGCCGGAAACGTTTGAGGGCGACCGCGCGCTTCACGCACTGGCGGCGCGGCTGACCAGCGGCATATCGCCGGTGGCGCTGTCGCTAGCCTATATCGATTGGGCGGCCCACCTGGCGACGGCGCCTCAGCGGCGGATGGAGATTGCCCAGGAGGGGATGCGAGACGCGGCCGGATTCTTTGAAACCGCGTTGCATTATTTTTCGCCCGGCCAGACGCCATGGTCCCTGATCAAACCGAAGCCGCAGGACCGGCGTTTTGCCGCGCCGGAGTGGGAAAGCCCGCCGTTCAATCTGCTCGCCCAGGCGTTTCTCCTGAGGGAACAGTGGTGGCACGACGCGACCACCGGCGTGCGCGGCGTGGCGCCGGCGAACGAGGCGGTCGTCGAGTTTTCGGTGCGCCAGGTGCTGGATATGCTGGCGCCGTCCAATTTCGCCGCCACCAATCCCGAGGTCCTGCACAAAGCGTTCCAGAGCGGCGGCGAGAACTTCGTGTTCGGCTGGCAGAACTGGTGCAACGACCTGATGCGCGTGCTGTCGGCCGGCAAGCCTGCCGAGGACCGGGAGTTCGTCGTCGGCAAGACCGTGGCGACCTCACGCGGCAAGGTCGTGTACCGCAACGATCTGATCGAACTGATCCAGTACTTTCCGACCACCGAGAAGGTACGTCCGGAGCCGATCCTGATCGTGCCGGCCTGGATCATGAAATATTACATTCTCGATTTGTCGCCGCATAATTCGCTGGTGAAGTTCCTGACCGGCGAAGGTTATACCGTCTTCATGATCTCCTGGCGGAATCCGGGACCGGACGATCGCGATATCGCCTTCGACGATTATCGCAAGCTTGGCGTGAAAGCCGCGGTCGACGTCATCGGGGTTATCGTCCCGCGCCGGCAAATCCATGCGCTCGGCTATTGCCTGGGCGGCACGCTGTTGTCGATTGCGGCCGCAACGATGGGGCGGGACGGCGACAACAGGTTGAAGACGATCACCTTGCTGGCGGCGCAGACGGATTTCACCGAGGCCGGCGAACTGACGTTGTTCATCAACGAGAGCCAGATCGCGTTCCTCGAAGACATGATGTGGGAACACGGCGTTCTCGACACCACGCAGATGGCGGGCGCGTTCCAGTTGCTGCGCTCGAACGATCTGATCTGGTCACGGGTCAGCCGCGATTACCTGCTGGGCGAACGGGCCGCGTCCAGCGACCTGATGGCCTGGAACGCCGACGCCACGCGCCTGCCGTACCGGATGCATTCCGAATATTTGCGCAAGCTGTTCCTCAACAACGACTTGGCGGAGGGCCGCCACATCGTCGAGGGCAAGCCGATCGCGCTGTCGGATATTCATCCGCCAATGTTCGTGGTCGGGACGGTTCGCGACCACGTGGCGCCATGGAAGTCCGTCTACAAGATCCACTATCAGGTGGATGCCGACGTCACCTTCCTTTTGACCAGCGGCGGCCACAATGCCGGCGTCGTCGCGCCGCCCGGCGAGGACGGCCATTTCTATCAGGTCAAGGACAAGGCGGAGGACGCGCCCTATGTCGGCCCCGACGAATGGCTGAAAACGGCGCCGCGGACTGAAGGATCGTGGTGGCCGGAATGGACGAGGTGGCTGAACGCACGATCAGGCGAGCAATGTGAGCCGCCGCAGATGGGCGTTGGAACGGCCGATGGTCAGAGCCTGCCGGATGCGCCGGGCGACTACGTTCGTCACTAGCCGAGCGTTTACTTACTCAGCGCAGCGAGCTTCCGGTAGGCTTCGGTCGCGGTCCGCAACAGGCGCTTCGCGCGCTTGGGGCTGAGGAAGTGCCAAGGCGCATGGGCGCCGTCACGTCGCAAGGTGGCCGCAAGTGCTCGGCCTCTCTCGTCGTCGTTCAACTGTCCGAGAGATCGCTGCGCTTTGCGCAAATGCTTCAACCCGGCCCGCAGCCTTGAAAATCCTTTGTCCGAAAACAGGTCTCCGAATGCTTCGATCGAATAGCTGAGCTTCTTGTTCAACAGGCGCAGCCGATGCCGCTTCTCCGCGTCCATTCTCAGAAGCTTGCCGCTCTTCTTCAGAAGCCTCTCAAGCTGTCGCGTCAGTTTCTCCGCACCGTATTCGGCGATCGGAGAGGCGCGTTTTTTCGCGGCCTGCGTTCCCCTTTTTATCGACCAGGGACCATTCTCGATCCAGTTGGATGTGGCCTTGATCAGGCGCCGATACCTGGCTGAGCGAAGCGCCAGCACCAGAAGGCGGTGGCTGTTCGCACGCCTGTCATTCCAGGCGCGATAATAGGATTCGTCTTGCGGCTGCTTTTTGTCGATTGCCTGCAACCGCCCGGTCGCAACGTCCAGATCGCGCGCGGCGCCAAGATGAGCGTTCAGCCATTTCAATTCATCTCTTATCTTTGTCAGTTGAGTATCGGTAACCATCGGCGCGAAAAACCAGATGGCGGTGCGCAAGCGGGTCAGCGCGATGCGCATTTGATGCAGCGCCGTCGGATCACCTTTGCATGTCGCTTCTTGATTTGCCGAGAGATCTCCGAGATAGCGGCGCCCAAGCACCCGAAAGGCCGTATCGCAGGCCATCATCGGATTCAGCCGCGGCATCGCCGCCGGCTTGGCGCGCTTGGCGGCCTTACCTGCGGATTTCCGGGATCGCGACATGGCTGTTGCTGCCGGCATGGCTAGGCCGCCTCGCCATGCGTGATCCGGCTCTTGCATTGTTTCAGGCTCTGCTCCGGCGTTCCCGACGCATCGATGACCGCCCAGTCGATTGGACCGATATTATAGGTCTCCTGCAGCCCGGCAATGTCGGGCGTGGCATCGGAGGCGTCCCTTTCGCGGCGGTCGACGCGGCTCAGCCTTGTCGCAAGGTCGGTCACGAGAAAAAGCCCGACAAAACGGACATTTAGCCTGTGGGCAGCGTCACGCACTGCATTACGCTCCGTTTCATCGGCGAACACCGCATCGACCACGACGGAATGGCCTTGCGAGAGAACGCGGACGGCGCGCTGCACCAGGATTTCGTAGATCTGGTCGGTAATCTCGGGCCGGTAGGCGTTTTCGGGCAGGCGATCGGTTTCATTGACCTTGAATAACTGCTTGCGCAGCACGTCGCTGCGCAACACTACGGCTCCCGGTTGCGGCAGCAGGGAAGGTGCGAGCGCGCGCGCCAGCACGGATTTTCCCGTCCCGGACAGCCCGCCGACCGCGACCAGCACCGGCGCTTTCGGTGCGATCGTCAGGCGTGCAAGCTCGAAATAGGCCAAGACCGACTGCATGGTGTCGCTATTGTTGCGGGAGTTGCGGTCGAGACGCGCGAGCAGCACATGGGCGCGGATCGCCGAACGCAGCGACATGAACAGGGGAAGGACGGCGAGTGCGTCGAGATTTTCATTTTCCGTCAGCGCCAGATATCTGTTGAGCAGGGTGTTCGCTTCGGCCTGCCGGTCGTAGCGGATGAAATCCATCAGCGGGAAGGCAAGGTCGTAGAGCACATCGGTCGAGGCGATGACGGGATCGAACTCGATCGCATCGAACAGAACCGGCTTGCGATCGATCAACACGATATTCGCCAGATGCAGATCGCCGTGACAACGCCGCAAATATCCCTGCCTGCCGCGCTGCTCCAGCAGTCCGCGAATTCGGGCAAACGCGGACAATGACGCCCGCCTGAGATCGTCGATGTCGCCGGGGACAAAGCAGGCCGCTCCCCGGAACGCCGTGGTATTGCCCTCGATGATGCCCGGAATCGAATTGATCCATGGTTCCGCCGGCGCTAGCGGCGCCACCGCGTGGGAGGCCGCGATCGCTTGCGCAATGGCATCGACCAGGCCGGGGTCGAGCGGGCCGGCCTCGGCCAGATGGTCGATGGTCTGACTCTCGTCGAAGCGGCTCATTTCAACGGCATATTCGACCACTTCACCCTTGCCGTCGATCTCGAGCGATCCAGCGGTGCCTTGCGTGATCGGAACCACGCGATGGTAGACTTGCGGCGCGAACTGGCGATTGATCCTGATCTCTTCGTCGCAGGCGGCTTTCCGCTTTGCGAGCGTCGAATAATCGAGGAAAGGAAAGCGGATGGCGCGCTTGATCTTCAGCGCGCGGTTGCCTTCGAGGAAGACCGACGCCGCGTGGGTATCGATGCGATGAACAAGCGGATGCGTCGCCGGATCGGTCAGGAATGCGAAAACGCTCTCCTGCATGCGGGAGCCGGCTGCGGTTGAATCTGTCATTCGCCGTCGAGCCTTAGGGTTTGAGGACCGCCGCGCCCAGGATTTGTCCGGTCCGCAGTTTCGTCAGGACGTCGTTGGCCTCGGCAAGTGGAAATGCCGTGGTGTGGGTCCGGATTCCGGCCTGCGGGACAATCTTGAGGAAGTCCAGCCCGTCCTGCCGCGTCAAATTGGCCACCGAGACCAGTTGCCGCTCTTCCCAGAGGATATCGTAGGGGAAACTCGGGATATCGCTCATGTGAATCCCCGCGCACACCACCCGGCCGCCCTTGCGCACCGCGCGCAGCGCCGCCGGCACCAGTTCGCCGGCGGGCGCGTAGATGATGGCGGCATCGAGCGGCGCGTCGGGCAGGTCGCCCGAGGCGCCGGCCCACGCCGCACCCAGCCTGCGGGCAAAATCCTGCGCCACGACGTCGTTGGATCGGGTGAAGGCATAAACGGCGCGGCCCTGCCAGCGCGCGACCTGGGCGACGATGTGGCCCGCGGCGCCGAAGCCATAGATGCCGAGCCGTTTCGCGTTGCCCGCCATCACCAGCGAACGCCAGCCAATCAGGCCCGCGCACAACAGCGGCGCGATCGCAACGTCGTCGCTGTCTTCGCCGAGCGGGAAAGCATAGCGCGCATCGGCAATGCTGTGCGTGGCGAAGCCGCCGTCGCGCGTGTATCCGGTGAAGAGCGGACGGTCGCAGAGATTTTCCATGCCCTCCAGGCAGAAGCGGCAGACGCCGCAGGTGTATCCGAGCCAGGGGATTCCCACCCGCTCGCCAATCCGGTGGCTGGTGACGTTGCGGCCAACGAGGTCGACGCGGCCGACGATTTCGTGGCCGGGAACGATGGGATATTTGATGCCGGGAAGCTCGGCATCGACGACGTGGAGGTCGGTCCGGCAAACCCCGCAGGCACTCACTTTAACACGAATTTCACCATCGCCCGGGAGCGGGTCCGGTCGCTCTTGCATCCGGAGAGGCGCCCCCGGAGCCGGCAATACCATCGCACGCATCTGCCTCTCCGAAAGCGAACCCGATCAACCACCGCATGATCCATAGGGCCACAGGCCCGGGAGCCCTTGACCTCCATCAAAATGCATGGCGGTACCCCGTGAATTGGAAGGAACTTCCACCTTGACGGAGATCAACATCGCCCGGAGGCCAGCACCTATCCTGTTGTCCGGATTGGAGAGCGCCCATGCCGATCAAGGATATTCTGTTGCCGCTCGTTGGCGACGCAGACGCAGCTGCAATAGCTGCGATTGACAAATGCGCGGCGGTGGCCGGCGATATCGGTGCCCGGGTGACCGCCATCGCGGTCGAAAATGAGGTCCTGGTCCGGCCGAAGGTAACGATCTCTTCCGATCTGGAGAATACGGCGGCGGCCGAGGCCATGCGGAGCGTATCGAATGCGCACGGCCTGCTGCAGGCGTTCGACGCGGCGGCCAATCGCTTTGGCGTGCGCAACGAGCAAAGGCTTAGCCGGCTTGCGGTGGCGGATATTCCTACGCATTTTGCGCAATCGGCGCGGCTGAAGGACCTCTCGCTGGTCCCGGTGAGGGCGCACGACAGTCGATCGGAGAAGGTCGTCGAAACCCTGATATTCGAATCGGGCCGGCCGATCCTGATATGCCCGGAGGAGCTCGCCGCCGAACTGCCGGTGGCGTTCGACAATGTCGTGATCGCGTGGGATCACAGCGCGCCGGCGGCAAGGGCCGTTGCCGACGCGATACCCATGCTTCAACCGGCCGCGAATGTGCGTGTCGTCACCGCGACCGACAGGAAAACGCCGGCCGAGCAGGAATCCGGCATGGCGCTCGTGAACCATCTCCTGGAACATGGGATCAAGGCCACGTTCGAGATGGTGAAGATCGACGGCAGTTCGGTCGGAAAGGTATTTGAGGCCTATGTGAAGGCAAAAGCCATCGACCTTCTGGTCATGGGCGCCTATCGCCACTCCCGGCTCAACGAAATTGTTTGGGGTGGTGCGACAAAAACCGTCATAGGGCGGCCACCGTGCTGGGTTATGATGTCGCGTTAGGCGGACCCGTCGCGCAAACAACCGCGTTAGAATTCATACACCCAGGCCGGCGCCAGCCGGACAATTGAGCTGATGTCCACCTATCAACTGAAAAATCTGCTTTCACCCCGTTCGATCGCACTGGTCGGAGCAAGTCCGCGCCAGACTTCGGTCGGACGTGCCATTCTCGGCAACATTCGCAAGACCAAATTCAAGGGCGAATTCGGGCTGGTGAATACGCATTACCCCGAGATCGATGGCGTGGCCACGGTCGGCAGCATCGGCGAATTGCCGTTTGCGCCTGAACTGGTGGTGATTACCGCGCCGAGCACTGCAATTCCGGGCCTCATCGAGGAGGCGGGTGCGCGGGGGGCGGCGGGCGCTCTCATCATCACCTCGGGGCTTGGTCATGGCCCGGGCTCGCTGGCGGAGGCCACCGAACTCGCCGCGCGCAAATATGGCATGCGGCTGATCGGGCCGAATTGCCTCGGCATCATCATGCCCGGCGTAAATCTCAATGCCAGTTTCTCGGCGCACATGGCCAGTGCAGGAAACCTGGCGCTGATCTCCCAGTCGGGCGCGATTGCGACAGGCATGGTGGATTGGGCCGCGCAGCGCGGGGTTGGTTTCACCGGCATCGTATCGATCGGCGACCAGCTCGACGTCGATATTGCCGATCTGCTCGACTACTTCGCGATGGATGGCAAGACGCGCGCGATCCTGCTCTATGTCGAAGCCATCAAGGATGCCCGCAAGTTCATGTCGGCGGCGCGCGCCGCCGCCAGGATCAAGCCCGTCGTCGTCGTCAAATCCGGACGGATGGCGCAGGGAGCCAAAGCGGCCGCGACCCACACCGGCGCGCTGGCCGGCTCGGACGCGGTCTACGATGCCGCGTTCCGCCGCGCCGGAATCCTTCGGGTGTCGGATCTGCGCGAATTGTTCGACTGCGCCGAGACGCTCGGACGTGTCGGATCGCCTCCGGGAAAGCGGCTGACGATGCTGACCAATGGCGGCGGCATCGGGGTTCTCGCCATAGATCGCCTGGTCGAGCTCGGCGGAATCCCCGCGGCGATCGTGCCTGCCACGCGCGCGAAGCTCGACGCCGTCTTGCCTCGGAACTGGTCCGGATCAAATCCCGTCGATATCGTCGGCGACGCCGATCCCGCGCGTTATGCGGCGGCGCTCGAGGTGCTGCTGGCCGATCCCGGCAATGACGCGATCCTGGTGATGAATGTACAGACGGCGATCGCCCGGGCTGACGAGATCGCCGCCACCGTGACCGAACTGGTCAGCAAGTATCGCCGGCAACACCATCACGCCGCCAAGCCGGTGCTTGCGGTCTGGGTCGGTGCGGACCAGAAGACCATCGATTTGCTGAGCGGCGCCGGAATTCCGAACTACCCCACCGAAGACGATGCGGTGCGCGGTTTCATGTATCTGGTGAAGCATCGCGAGTTGGCCGCGGAGCTGGCGCAGGTTCCGCCGGCGATGCCCAGGGAGTTCGCGCCGGACATCGATACCGCCCGGGGAATTGTTGCCGCGGCGCTCGCCGACGGCCGCCAGTGGCTTGATCCGGTCGAAATCAAGCGGCTGCTCGAGGCCTATGAGATCCCGATGGTGGCGACGTTCGCGGCCGCCGACGCCGAGCAGGCCGTTGCGCACGCCTCGGCCATCTTCGCGCAAGGCGACACCGTGGTGCTCAAGATCATGTCGCGCGACATCATTCACAAATCCGACGTCGGCGGTGTCGTGCTCAATCTGACCAGCCCCGATGCCGTGCGCGCGGCGACGGCCGATATCCTGGCGCGGACGAAAAAGCTGCGCCCGGAGGCGCGGATCGCCGGCGTGATCGTGCAGGCGATGGTGGTGCGGTCGAAGGCGCGTGAGCTGATCCTCGGCCTCGCCGACGATCCGACCTTCGGCACCGTCATCGTGTTCGGCCGCGGCGGCACGGCGGTCGAGGTCATCAACGACAAGGCGCTGGCGCTTCCGCCGCTCGATCTGCCGCTGGCCCGCGACCTGATCGAGCGCACCCGTGTCTCGCGCCTGCTGCGCGCCTACCGGGACGTGCCCGCGGCCAAGCCGGACGCCGTCGCGATGGTTCTGGTCAAGCTCGCGCAGATGGCCGCGGATCTTCCCGAGATCCGCGAGCTGGATATCAATCCGTTGCTGGCGGACGAGAGCGGCGTGCTGGCCGTCGATGCGCGCATCTCGGTCGGCCAGGTGGAGCAGAAATTCCAGGGCACGGGCCCGGCCAATTTCGCGGTGCGGCCATACCCGTCGCAATGGCAGCGGCATATCGAGCTCAAGGACGGCTTGCGGGTCTTTGTGCGCCCGATTCGTCCCGAGGACGAACCGCTGATCCACGAATTATTGCGGCACGTCACCGCCCATGATCTGCGGCTGCGCTTCTTCGCGCCGATGAAGGAATTCACCCACGAATTCATCGCCCGTCTGACCCAGCTCGACTACGCCCGGGCGATGGCGTTCGTCGCGTTCGACGAAGCCACCAATCAGATGGTCGGCGTGGTGCGCATCCACTCCGACTCGATCTACGAGACCGGTGAGTATGCAATCCTGCTCAGGTCCGATCTCAAGGGCAGGGGGCTGGGCTGGGCCTTGATGCAGCTGATCATCGAATACGCGAAGTCCGAGGGGCTGAAAGCCATCTCGGGGGATGTGCTGAAGGAAAACACGGTGATGCTGGAGATGTGCCGGCACCTTGGTTTCGAAGTTAAGGCCGATCCCGTCGAACACGATATCTGCGACGTGAGGCTCAAGCTTTGAATAAATATCGGTAGCGTCATTTCGGGTGCTTCGAAGAGGCGAACCTCAGATGTGCAATTGCACATCGGGGAACCTCTGGATTGCGGGCTCGACGCCGCGCGTCGCCTGGAATGACCGGCGCTACAGGTGCGTCACCGATACGACGCGGTAGGTGTGCATCTTGCCGCCCTCGTTGATCGAGACATATTCGCCAAACATAAAACGTTCATCCGCAAAGTGATGTCCAACCTCGTCCGGCGTATCGGGGTAGCTGAACGCCCAGCCGCTGCCACGGTGAACGAGGTGGCCGTGCTGGTCATCCTGTCCCGGCCGCATTCGCGTGATCCGGCAGGCCTCGCGATGGTCTCGCCACAGCTTCGGGTCGATCCGGTCGTCGGCATCGAGCGGCGCAACGATGATATAGGCAAAGCCGGTGTCGCCTTCGGGGTGACCGGGTTCGCGTGCAAGCTCGATGCGGATCTGCCGAAACTGCGCCGGCAGGGAGGTATTCAGGATCGGTTTGGGATTGACGCTTTGCATATCGGATGGCTCCTTGTTGATGGGCTGGCGGCCGTGGCTCGCGACTATTTCTGTTCCGCAGCGGCTGTCGGCGTCGTGGCGGCCGGTTTGACGGCCGGCTTCTTCAGGCTCTTGATGATGATCGTGATCAGCGGAACGATCAGCATGGGCAGAATGCTGTTCAGCGGGTTGTGGATCGCTCCGGACACCTGCGACTGCAGCGCCCGCGCCTCAAGCTGCAACGCGTCCACCGCCGAGCCATGGATTTCGTTGGCGAGTTCGAGTTCGCGCCCGCTCGGCGGCCTCCCGGCGATCAGGAACAGGATCGCGGCAATCGCGAAGTTGACGGCGCCGAGAATGGCCGCGGCCGATATCGCGCTCCAGATCTGGACCAGCGCGAAATACGCCGACAACTCCAGCATCAAGAGGCCGAACGCGGCGATCAACGCCGCAAAAGCCCTCAAGCCGAGGCCGATCAGCATATGCCGCATCCGGATATCGGCGATAATCCGGTCGGTGCGCCAAAGCGCGCGCAGATGTTTGATGACATTTTCGGGATTCAACTTAGTGTCTCCTCAACATGAAGCCGACCACGACGCCGAGCGCAAAGGCGGAAGCAAGCGATGTGATCGGCCGCTCGGATATGATGCTTTCGAGATTGTCTTCCTGCTCGCTCAGGGTTTCGCCGAGATCGTTGAGCACGGACTTGATCTGATCGGCGAGAGCCTCGGCGCGATTCCTGGTGGTGTCGAAGATCTCCTCGCCCGTGGTGTTCAACAGGCGCGACACGTCGCCTTTGAGCGCTTCCAGCTCATCTCTCAGCTCGCTTGAGTCGAACATCGTTGTTGCCTCTGCCGCATAATCCAGCCGAAATTCCATGCAAACCCAGTCTAGGCAAGCCATAACCAGGGGCTATTGATTTGCCTCAACAGGGCAGGGCCGGGCCGTTTCCGGTTTGAGGCAGGTCAATCCGGGCATCGCGCCAGGGCCTAGTAAGAGGCCTTGGGACAAGACATTCCCTCGAGATTAAGGAATACAGATATTGGCGTCTCCACCCCTGTTAACGGCCACGCCGGCGGGCGATGTGCTAGAGCTGCGCCCCGGCGGGTCCTGGACCTCGGCCAATGTGACCACCCTGGAAGCGCTCTCCGATACCGTCACGGGTCAGCTTGACGGGTCGAAATGCGTGAAGCTGGACATGGCCGGGGTGCGCGAGCTCGATACGCTCGGGGCCTGGCTGCTTGAAAAAATGTCGCGGCGCGCGGCTTCTACCGGCCATCCGACCGAGGTGGTCGGTGTCGCCGACAACTATGCCGGGCTCATCGAGGAGGTTCGGCGGGTCAATCGCCGCAATCCGGTGCCGGTGCCGACACTAAATCCGGTCGTGGCCAGGGTGAACGACGTCGGCCGCTTCGCGGTCGGTTCGAGGGAAGACATCGGCATATTCCTGCGGATGCTCGGCTCGCTTTTCCTGGCGCTGGTCGGCGTGCTGCGCAGGCCGCGATCGCTGCGAGTGACATCGCTGGTCTATCAGTTGTACAAGGTCGGCTTTCAGGCGATTCCGATCATAGCGTTGATCACCTTCCTGATCGGCGCCATCATCGCGCAGCAGGGCTTCTTCCATTTCCGCAAATTCGGCGCCGACTCCTACGTCGTCGACATGGTCGGCATCCTGGTGCTGCGCGAATTGGGTGTATTGATCGTCGCGATCATGGTCGCCGGCCGGTCGGGCAGCGCCTACACGGCCGAACTTGGTTCGATGAAAATGCGCGAGGAAATCGACGCGCTGTCGACCATGGGCCTTGATCCCGTCGAAGTCCTGATCCTGCCCCGCATCATTGCGCTGATCTTCGCGCTGCCGATCCTGAGCTTCATCGGATCGATGGCCGCGCTCTACGGCGGCGGTCTGGTGGCACAGTTCTACGGCGACATGGGCCCGGCGATCTACATCGCGCGCCTGCATGACGCCGTGTCCGTGACCAGCTTCAAGGTCGGCATCATCAAGGCGCCGTTCATGGCTCTGGCGATCGGCATCGTCGCCTGCAGCGAGGGCTTGCGGGTGAAGGGGAGCGCCGAGTCGCTCGGCAAGCAGACCACGACCTCCGTGGTGAAATCGATCTTCCTGGTGATCGTGCTCGACGGGCTGTTTGCGGTCTTCTTCGCGTCGATCGGAATGTAGCGATGCAGGAAGCTACTCAGCAGTTCGCGATCCGCGTCAAGGATCTTGTGGTCGGCTTCGGCCGCCAGATCGTGATCGACCATTTGTCGCTCGATGTCCGCCGGGGCGAGATCCTCGGCCTGGTCGGCGCTTCCGGCGGCGGCAAGACGGTGTTGATGCGAACCATCATTGGGCTCATTCCGCGCCAAGGCGGGGAGATCGAGGTCATGGGCAAGGCGATCGGGCGCAGCGAGGATCGCAGCACCCAGAGTGCGGCGGGTCGATGGGGCATCCTGTTTCAGCAGGGCGCGCTGTTTTCGTCGCTCACCGTGCGGCAGAATATCCAGTTTCCGCTGCGCGAGAATCTGGTGCTGTCGCAGGCGCTGATGGACGAGATCGCCACCGCCAAGCTGGAAATGGTCGGGCTATTGCCGGAGGATGGCGACAAGTTTCCTTCCGAATTATCGGGCGGCATGACCAAGCGCGTGGCGCTGGCCCGGGCGCTCGCGCTCGATCCTGCCATCGTGTTTCTCGACGAGCCGACCTCCGGGCTCGACCCGATCGCCGCTGGCGAATTCGATGCGCTGATCAAGACCTTGCAGAAAACGCTGGGACTGACGGTGTTCATGGTCACCCATGACCTCGCCAGCCTGTATACCGAGTGCGACCGCGTGGCGGCGCTCGCGGACGGCAAGATCGTCGCCATCGGACCGATGCGCGAACTGCTTCAATCCGAGCATCCCTGGGTGCGGGCATATTTCCACGGCAAGCGCTCCCAGATGCTGCAACCCAAAGCGAGCTAAAAGAGATGGAAACCCGCGCTCCCTTCGTCGTCGTCGGCGCCTTCGTGCTGGCAACCATCGTCGCCGTGTTCGGCTTCGTCTACTGGCTTCACAACACCGGCGGGCTCGGGCCGCGCACGAGCTATCATGTCCAGTTCGACGGCTCGGTGCCCGGGCTATTGATCGGTGCCGGCGTGCTGTTCAACGGCATCCGCGTCGGCGAAGTGACGGATCTTGGGCTCGCACCCGACAGTCCCCGCCGCGTCAATGCGACGATCTCAGTAGCCACGTCGACGCCGGTGCGGGCTGACACCAAGGTCGGCCTGGAATTCCAGGGCCTGACCGGTGTTCCCGTGATCGCGCTGGAAGGCGGCATGCAGCTTGCGAATTCCGGTCCGGTGCCGACCCTGATTGCCGATCCCGGGGCGGGGCAGAGCATGACCCAGGCCGCCCGCGATGCGCTGCGCAAGGTCGATTCGGTGCTCAACGAAAATTCGGAACCGCTGAAGGAAACCATCGCAAACCTCAAGGTATTTTCGGAAGGACTGGCGCGCAACACCGGCAAGATCGACAGCATCCTCGCCGGCGTCGAAAAGATGACCGGCGGCGGCACGCCGGCGCAAAAGATCACCTACGATCTGCGCGCCCCGCAAAATCTCGGACCGGCGGCCAAGACCCTCAAGGGGCAATTGGCGGTCCCGGAGCCGACTGCGGTCGCGATGCTGGAAACGCAGCGGTTCCTGTTCTCGCCCGCCAAGGACTATCCCGGCTTTGCAGACGCGATCTGGGCCGACGCCATTCCGAAATTGCTGCAGGCCAGGCTCATCGAAGGCTTCGAGAATTACGATGTTGCCCATGCGCCGCTGCGGGTGGCTGATCTCGGACAGACCGACTTCCAGCTTCTGATCGACGTCCGGCGCTATCGGATCGCGACGGATTCGGGGCCTGTGGCCGAGATCGGATTGTCGGCGCGGATCGTCGACAAGAACGGCAAGGTTGTCGCCTCGCGCCTGTTCGAGGACAGCGAGAAATTCGACAAGGTCGAGCCGCCGGCGGCCGTCTCCGCCTTCAACGAGGCATTCGGCCGGATCGCCAAGGAAATGATCAGCTGGACCGTGCAGGCGCTGTAGCTTGCGCGGCGGCGCTATTCGAGGGTCTTGAGGAACGTCAGCAGGTCATGGATCTGGTCGGGACTGAGTTCGGCCTCCGGCATCGCGGGATGGCCGGTGGAGATGCCCTCGGCCAGCGACTCGGCGAGGGTTTCGATCGGGTAGCGGGTATGCAGGGTGCGGAACGGCGGCGCCGCCTTGAGCCGGCTTTTCGAAACCAGGTCGATCGAGTGGCACGCCCCGCAATGCCTGGATGCGTAGGCCTTTCCGCGTTGCACGTCGGACGGGGCGGCGAGCGCCGGCGTCATCAGCATCAGGGTGACGAGGGCTTGGCGCAGGGTAAATCGCAGCATTTTAAGGACCGGTCTTTCGTTCAATTGCGGCTATGAATGCAAGATAGGGTGACGAAGTGGGCCGCCTTTGATCTGAATCAACCGCCATTCCGGCGATCGGTTAAGATGCAATCCGTCGGCAAGTCGGCGCACGATATGGTTGCTGCCTGGCCCATCCTGGAGTGGCGCATGAAGATTTCCCTGGTTGCGGTCGAGCCAAACGAACAGCAGCCCTGCGTTGATTGTTCGGTACGTCAATTCAGCCTGTGTGCGGCGCTCGACCGGGCTGAATTGCGGGAGCTGGAGCATCTCGGCCGCCATGTCCATTTCGCGACCTGCGAGACGGTGTTCGCCCAGGAGGAGATGACGACGTCATTCTACAATCTGCTCGAAGGCGTCATGCGGCTTTACAAGCTGCTGCCCGACGGCCGCCGGCAGATCGTTGGATTTGCATTGCCCGGCGATTTTCTGGGAATGACCGCTTCGGCGCGGCACAGCTTCTCCGCCGACGCAATCGGGCCTGTGACCATTTGCCGGTTCTCGCGGGCGGCGTTCGCCCGGTTTATCGAGGACAAGGCGCATCTGCTGCGCCGAATCAACGAATTGGCGGTCCGTGAGCTGAGCCAGGCCCAGGACCACATGGTCCTGCTCGGTCGCCGTTCAGCGGAAGAAAAAGTCGCGACCTTCCTGATCGGCTGGCGCGACCGGTTGGGCCGACTCAGCGGTCCAGCCAAGACGGTGCCGTTGCCGATGAGCCGCCAGGACATCGCCGACTACCTCGGCCTGACCATTGAAACGGTCAGCCGCACCTTTACCAAGCTGGAACGCGACCGCGTGATCGACATCCTGCCGGGAAGCATCAGCCTCTTGGATCCGGCGCGCGTCGAGGCTCTGGCCGCGGCCTGAGCACGGACCGACCCGGATACTGGTCGGTTTGATTCAGATCAAAGACCGCCATTTCTCCCCTCGGGATAAATGCCTCCAAATTAGAGGGCAGGGGAGGTTTTTATGCCGTTTGATGCAATGGTGGTCAGCGTAGCCGTGGTTGTTATGTTCCTGGCGTTTGCGGCGGTGCTGCTGTGGGGCGACCTCCAAACGCGGCCAGACCGGCTGAAGGGCGATTCGAACTCTCCCAAGCGCCGCAGCTTCTGAAGCGGCCTGCCGGCACCACCGCCAGCCGGCGACAGGATCGAGATATCGCGCCGGACCGGCTATCGCCCGCGGGCGGGCCGTTGCGTGGCGCGCGCCTGCGCGATCAGGCTTCCTTGATACCGAACAAATGCGCGGCATTGCCGCCCAGGATCGCCGCCTTCTGCTTATCCGACAGGGTGGAGGTGGCGAGCACGTGGTCAACGGGATGTTCTTCCCAGGGGATCGGATGATCGGTCCCGAGCATGATCTGGCTCGCGCCGACTTGCGCCACCAGATGCCGCAAACCTTCCGCCGTGAACACCATGGCGTCGAAATAGAGCTGGTTGAGGTATTCCGAGGGCTTCTTTTTCAGCGTGATGTCGGGATTGCAGTTTTGCGGCGATACGAAGCAGGCATGGTCGCCACGCGCCGCATAGGACGGGAGAAAGCCGCC
>NZ_JADGRI010000048.1 GCF_017881085.1 Bradyrhizobium sp. | reverse complement strand
GCGCGGCCGATGCCATAGGGGCTTTGAGCCTGCGCCGAGGTTGCGCCCGCCAGCGCAACGACGGCCAGCGTTGCGGCGTAGAGCTCACGCGTTCGCATTGGTCACCTCGCCGCCGGCAGCGATCCGCCAGGGCCAGATCGCGTTGTTGTGATAGAAGTGATTTTCGCCGCGCACACTGAGAAGCTCGGCCAACGTCGGCTGGACATAACCGGTTTCATCGACGGCGCGACTTTGGATCACGCCCGGCTGTCCGTTCCAGTGCCAGGGCAGCCGAAACCGCGTCAGCGCCCGCGTCAGCACCGGCTCCTGCAACTGCGCCTCCTGCCAGCTCTTGCCGTCGTCGACCGAGACATCGACACGCTTGATCCTTCCGTGACCACTCCAAGCAATGCCGGTGATCTCGTGAAAGCCTGGCGCGCTCAATTTCTGCCCGCCCGAAGGCCGCGTGATGATGGATTTGGCTTCCATGTAGAAGGTGAACTCGCGCGCGCTGCCGTCCGGCATCAGGTCGGTATATTTGGAGGTCTCCTCGCGCGAATAGGTCGGCTCGGCGGCGACGCGCAGGCGGCGCAGCCATTTCACATTCATGTTGCCCTCGAAGCCGGGCAGCAACAGCCGCAGCGGATAGCCCTGCTGCGGGCGCAACCGCTCGCCGTTCTGGCTGTACACCAGCAGGGCATCGTCGAGGCATTTCTCGATCGGAATGCTGCGGGTCAGCGCCGCGGCGTCGGCGCCCTCGGCGACCACCCATTTTGCGCCCGGCTGCAAGCCCGCCTCCTGCAGGACCAGTTTCAGGCTGACCCCGGTCCATTCGGCGCAGCTCAGCAAACCGACGAGATCGGAAGCCGTCTTGCCATACGGCTTTGTGTAGACCGGATTGCCGGAGCATTCGAGGAAGTAGATGCGCGATTGCGACGGAAAGCGCCGGATGTCATCCATGGTGAAGATCAGCGGCTTGTCGACGAGGCCATGGAGCATCAGCCGGTGCAGGGCCGGATCGATGGTGGGAACGCCGCCGTGATGGCGTTCGTAGAACAGCCCGTTCGGCGTGATGATGCCGTCGAGATCCTGCAGCGGCGTCCGCCCGGATGCGGAAATATATTGCTTCAGGTTTTTCGGAATGTTCTTGATCACGCCCTTTTCGAACGGCGATGGCGCGCCATAGAGCTGGTCTCCCGTGGGAGCGCCCGGCGTCTTCATCCACTCCGGAATATTGGGCGGAAGGTTGCCGGCATTGTCGGAGGCCGAGAGAGCTTCGCCGCCGGCAAGACCGCCGAGGACGGCCCCGCCCATCAATGCGCCACTCTCGCGCAAGAACTTCCGGCGCGATGTCACGGCAAGTTCGTTGTCGACGTCGGTGGGCTCGGTCATCTCGGATCCTCCGGTTCGAAGCGGCGCGCATAGAATAACGCAATGAGGCTCGCAATTATTTCAAAAACGGGGGTCCTCGACCATCAAATATCTGAATTTCGCCGGGCCGAGACAAGTTCCGTTCTCCCAACAAGGGAAGCGCACGAGCGCATGCCGTTCCGCCTTCATCGTGACACCGCAGACAGAGCCGCGAGGGACAGCAGCAGCGCGGGCGGCATGATGACGAGCCCGAGCTTGAGAAACCGCAACGCGCTGACGCTTTCCCCTTCACGCCGCAGCGCGATCAGCCACAGGATGGTGGCAAGCGAACCCGTCACCGACAGATTGGGTCCGAGATCGACGCCGATCAGGATGGCGCCTGTGACATGCGCGGGAACTTGCGCGGCCTGGCTGGTCGTCGCAGCGATCAGGCCAATGGGGAGATTGTTGGCGAGGTTTGACGCCAGAGCGACCACGATGCCGGCGATCCAGGACGTCGCCTGCGGCGAGGCCACCGTTTCCTCCTTCAGGATGCCCGCAAGCGCCGGCAGCACACCGGTCCGGTTCAGCCCTTCGACCAGGATGAACAGGCCCGCCACCAGCGGCAGCACGGACCATGAAATGTCCTTGAGAACCGGGAGCGGCGACTGCCGTCCGATCAGAAGAATGACCGCCGTTACGGCCGCACCGGCGACGAAGGTCGGCAGCCCGAGATCCCGGCCCATGGCCGAAGCCACCAGCAGCACAACCGCCGTCAGTACGATTCCGAATGCCGCGAGCGTTCCCCCTGTCGTCAGCGGGGATATGTCCTCGACCTCGGCGACATCAGCATCGAGCGCGCGGCGCTGCGTCAGCCGCAGCGCCAGATAGGTCGCAACGACAGCGACGACGGAAGGCAGCGCGAAGATCCGCAGCCAGTCCGCCAGCGGCGGCATCTGCTTGCCGAACACGACGAGGTTGGCCGGATTGGAGATCGGAAGCACGAAGCTCGCCGCGTTGGCGATGAAGGCGCAAATGAACAGATACGGCAACGGCTCGACCTTGGCGGCGCGGGTCGCCGCATAGACTGCCGGCGTCAGAACCACGGCGGTGGCATCGTTCGACAAGAGAACGGTGACGATGGTTCCGACCACGTAGACGATCAGGAACAGCCGCTTCGCCGAGCCTTGCGAATGCCGTACCGCCCATGCGGCGAGCCAGTCGAACAACCCTTCCTGACGGGCGACCTCGGCCAGCAGCATCATGCCGACGAGAAAGAAATAGACATCCGTGCCTTTGCCTGCCGCGGCAAGGGCGTCCGGCCAGGGCAGCAGGTTGAACAGCACCAGCATCCCCGCGCCTGCGATCGCCCAGATGAACTCCGGCAAATGCCAGGGCCGTGCGATCACGCCCAGCGTTGCGAGAGCTGCAATTCCCCAGGTCGCGGCGTTGGTCTCAGGCGTCACCGCGCCCCCGCCAGTGCGGTTTCCGTCCGTCGCTCGCGGGAATGATCGTGCCGCGCGCAGGCGGGTTTCAAAACCGAGGCGAAACCGAGCCACAGCGCAACCGAGCCGAATGCAAAGCTGCCGAGAATGAGAAACATCGCGCTGTAACCGATCTCCTGGGCAATCCACCCGCCGATCGCGGGACTGAGCGAGGCACCAAGACCTTGCGCGGTCATGACCGCCCCCTGACCGACATTGATCCGGCCGGTGCGGTCGAGGATGCGCGCCACAAGACCCGGTACGGCAACGCTCTGCAAGCCGGCGCCGACCCCGTCAAGTACCTGCACGGGATAAACGCCCCATCGGCTGATGAAATAGGCGGCCATGACGCCCCGGATCGGCAGCGCGATGAAGGAAATCAAAAGCACCAGCCAGTACCCCTCCTTGACGGCAAGACGCATCGCAATCAGGGATGCGAGAATCATCGTACCCTGCGCCACGACGATGGTGATCGCGACAAATCCGGCCGGATCACCCAGTTTTTCCGACACAACCGCCATCCCGTAGAGCGGGAGCATCGCAGCATTGCCGAGATGAAAGCAGGCCAGCGCCGCGGCCAGGATCAACAGCGGCTTGCATTCAAGCAGCACGGTGATGCCGCCGATTTTTCCATCGTCTTCGCTATCCCTGTGGAGGCCGCGTGCCTCGTCGTTGTCGATCGAAGCGCCTGATATCATCAGGACCGAGGCGATGGAAAGGATGCCGAACAATGCCGCCAGCCACAACACGGCGGTGAACCCGAACTGCCATCCGAGCAGCCCCGAAAGCCCGGCCCCGACCATGTTGCCGGCATGGTTGAAGGCCTGGTTATGTCCGTTTTGCCTGGCAAAACCGGCCTGGCGAACGATGCCGAGCGTCATGCCGGAGACTGCGGGTCCGATCGCGGCGCCGGCAACGGCGGTCGCGACCTGGGACAGCGTGACCAGCCAGAAGTTCTGGGACAGCAAGACGATCCCGGAAGCGATCACCGTGCAGATGCCGGGGATGATGACATAGAGCTTCTTGTTCCGGCTGGCATCGACCAGCGCCCCCGCGGGCGTGGTCATCAGCATGCCCGCGACGCCGCCGACGGTCATCACCGTCCCGATCAGTCCGCTCTCCCAGCGATGCGCCAGCAGGAACACGCCGAGGAACGGGCCTATGCCGGCCTGCATGTCCGCCATGAAGAAGTTCAGCGACAGCAGCGGCCATAGGCCTTTCGACGGGGGAGCGTTCGATGCCTGTTTCACGGATCCGGCCACAAGACGGCCAGCGCAACGCCCGAGGCGTTACCCCGGCTGGTTCAGGGAGTGGCCGGACTAACGCGCGGGAACCGATTTTGGTCCGGGCGCGTTGGCGGATCTTTCAATCATCGAACACGACGACCCCGCGCAGATTCTTTCCGGCGTCGAGATCGGCATAGCCCTGGTTGATTTCGTCCAGGCGATAGCGGCGCGTGATCAGCTCACGCAGTTTTATCGCGCCCTTGCGATAGAGCCCGAGCAGTTCCGGAATCTGCAGGCGCGGACTGGCAAAGCCGTAGACCGCCCCCATGATCGCCTTCTGCGTGACGAACAGCTCAAGCGGCGGGATCTTGATTTCGGTCACGGTGTCCGGCGTCAGGGCGGTCACCACGACATTGCCTCCCTTGGCGGTGGCGCGGAATGCCGGCAGCAGGGTCGCAGGTGGATCGATGCAGACAAAGGCATGGTTGACGCCGATGCCGCTGGTCAGCTCCAGCACGGCGCGGGTCAGCGCTTCGCCTTGCGCGTTGACGCCATGCGTCGCACCGAACTCCCGCGCCCAATCGAGCTTGGCCGGCGCAATATCGGCGGCAATGATTTGCGAAGCGCCGCACAGACGCGCGCCCTGCACCACGTTCATGCCGTCGCCGCCGCAGCCCACCACCAGCACGCTTTCGCCCGGCTGCACCCGCGCCCGGTGGCGCGCCGCGCCGACGCCGGCCGGCACGCCGCAGGCAACGAGGCTCGCGAGATCAAACGGGATATCCTTGTCGATGACGATGGCAGAAGCCTGATCGACGATGGTGCGCTCGGCGAAGGCGCCGATCATGCAGAAAGCCCCGACCGCATGGCCGTCGCGGTCGCGGCGGCGGTAGGTGCCGTCGAGTTGCGGGCCCTGCGTGATGCGCGGACCTTCGGCACAGAGATGATGCAGGCCTTGCCGGCACCAATGGCACGTTCCGCAAGCGGGAATGAAAGTGAGAATGACGTGATCGCCGGCGTTGATGCCACTGACCGCGTCGCCGATGTGTTCGACGACGCCCGCGGCCTCGTGGCCCAGCACCATCGGCTGCATCGCCACCCGCCGCTCGCCGCGCATGACGTGATAGTCGGTACGGCACAGGCCGACCGCCGCAATGCGCACCCGCACCTCGGTGGGACCCGGCGGATCGAGCGTGACGCGCTCGATCGCGACGGCAGCGCCTATCTCACGAAAAACAGCCGCGCGCGATTCCATCATGACCCTTCATCTCTTGCAAGCCGGAGTGCTGCGAGCATCGATGTGAAAAACATCGTGAACAGCATGACCGCGACCGTTGTTTCGCGCAAATCCTGGATGCGCCAGATATGACCACTCGCGTCGGCAACCTCGCCGCTCTGCCCCATCAGCCATGGCGTCAAATGGGTGAGCCCCGAAAACGCGTAAAACAGGATCGCAGCAAGGCGCAACCCGCGGTTTCGCCTGATCGGGCGTACCTCGCCTGTGCTGATGAGGTAAAGCGCAAATAACTGATAGAATGTCCACGACGTCAAAAGCCAGCCGACATAGTTCATAAGCGGAACGCCAAAATCGGCGCCGCCATCAAGCCAGATCCACGCCCTTGAAATCGTTGACGTCGGCGCATCCATGACGAAATCCCATTGCGTCATCACGAAGGCGGCCACGACCGGCTGAGCTAGGATGTTGAGCTGCCGGTTCAGATTCCGGTCGGCGCCGCCGAGCAAGGTGCCGGCGACGGTCCATGCGAAATACCCCATGCCGAACCATAGAGGGCCGACAATGATCGGGATGACACCGACATGGGGAAACTGCGCGCCGATTTCGAAATGATAACGGCCGAACAGGGCGCCCGTCAGGCTGCCGACATTTTCCAGCGCGAAGGTGACGACGAGGCAGATCGCGACAAATGCCAACGTATTCTTCCAGCCATATGTCAGCGTGCAATGAGCCAGCGCGCTGGCAATTCCGATTGCCGCAAGCAGCTCGGCAAAAGGCGTGGGGTTCCAAGCGTAGCGAACGACCAGCGCGAGATAAACGGCCAGCAGGAGCCACGCAACTCGCTCGCGCCATAAAGACGGAAGATTTCGGGCGCTGGATGTCTCGACGGCGGACATGGGCTGGATCGGGAGGGCTGAGTGAGCAGGTGGCGTGGCCTGAACCTAGCCGAGGAAGGCGGCCCGCATAAGCCACCTTGCCGCAAATATCAGGGGAGACCGACATTCCTGACCGACGCAGCAGCGGCGGAGCCGGTAAATGAAGAAACACCGACGCAGATCGACGTTCTAATCGTCGGCGCCTGTGAGAGTCCGGCGTTTGGTTGTTGCTAGTTCTCCAGCGCGTATTTTCGACAATGTTCAAGATACGCACTTTCGTGGCTTGCCAACAGTGCAACCACGCTCGACCAGAGCCACGAGGGTGCATCCAATGATTTCGAATGGTTGCTTTGAAGATTGCTTGCCCAGGATTTTCGGGTCTGCGCATCCATCTGCCGGCCATGGGCTCTTCCGACGACCGCCGCAAGGTAGCGCGCCGCCATGGCGGCTTCTTCCTGTGACACCCGCTCGATCTCCAGCTTCAAATCCTGCGGCAGAAGCTCGCGGACGAATACCGAACGGTCCATCAGCTTGCCGGCCGCCATGCGCTCGCCCAGATGAGGAGACAGATGCCGCGCCCCCTCCACGATCCGCTGCGCGTTGTCACGAGGCATTTTGGCGCGCTTGTACCGAGGCGCCGCCGCGGCGACGGCTTCTTTAATGTCGATCAGGCACAGATCGGCAGCGTCCTCTTGCGACTGAAGAAGGACGGCAAAGCGGAGAAGGCCGAGCGAACTGCAGCCCTTCATCCAATACGCCGAATCGACGACATCGAACCTGGTTGCATCGTCGCGCGACCGCAGCAGCGTTGGAAGGCCTGCTATTTCGTCCGTCTTGAACAGGCGACCGATTGCCGACAGCTCGGATTTCTTCAGCGGCCAGAATTTTGAGCCCAGGGGAATCGTCGGTTTGAGGTCCTTGATTCTCTCCTTTGCCAGATGCTTCCACGACCGCGCAACGGCCTGCTTCATCGCCACGCCGACAGCCTCTGGGCGCTTGAGCCGGATATCCTCATCCGTCAAGGCCGAAGCATAGCCCTCGATCATGTTCTCGAGAATCTTGGCAATCGTGATCCCCGGCAAGTTTGAACCGCGGGACGCCGTCGCAAGCGATAGCGCCAGCCGGATCAGATCGTGCGCGGGATTGCCAATCACCGTTTGGTCGAGATCGCGAATCTGAATGTCGACCTCGCCGTCAGCGTTGGCGACCGGGCCAAGATTTCCTGCGTGGCAGTCGCCGCAGATCCACACCGGCGGCCCTTCGGGCAGGGTGTTTCTTTTTTGAGCGTCGAGCCATTCATAGAATTTGACGGTGCTGCCCCGGACATAGGCATGAACGGAGCGCGCCATCTTGACGCCGCGGCGAGCCGTCAGAACCGAGTTACGGTCCCGAGGGCCCGTCCAGGTAACTTTTTTCAAATGAAAATGCCCTGTTCCAGGTGGCCGATTTCGCCGTTGAGATGTGTTTCGAGGTTAGCCGGAGCATAAGCGGTGACGGGAACTTTTGTTCCCCGGTTGGAACGCGGCTCGTCTCGAGAGTTTTTTCCCCGCCGCCGGGATCTTAGGCTGAGATTTCAACGTTGCCCGCGTCGAGCCCAGAACGGAAAGAAAGATGACTAAAACCGACGTCTTGATCGTCGGCGCCGGCCCGACCGGGCTGGTGCTGGCGCTTTGGCTGGCAAAACTCGGCGTCAAGGTGCGCATCGTCGACAAGACGGCTGAGTCTGGCACTACCTCGCGCGCTTTGGCGGTGCAGGCGCGCACGCTCGAACTCTACCGCCAGGTCGATCTTACGGAGGAGGTGATCGCGAAGGGCCGTCAGGTGCCCGCCGTCAATCTTTGGGTGAAGGGCGAAGCAGCGGCGCGCGTGGCGTTTGGCAGCGTCGGCTCGGATCTGACACCCTATCCTTTCCTGCACATCTTTCCGCAGGATGAGCACGAGCGACTCCTGATCGAGCGGCTCGGGGTGCTCGGCGTCGCGGTCGAGCGGCGCACAGAACTGATCGGTTTCAGGCAGGGGAATGATCGCGTCATCGCCCGGCTGCGCGTGCCTGATGGTCGGGAGCTCGAACACGCCGCAGTCTACATCGCCGGCTGTGACGGCGCCCGCTCGATCGTCCGTGAGACCATCGGCAGCGGCTTTCCCGGCGGCACCTATCGGCAGGTCTTCTACGTCGCCGATGTCGACGCCGCCGGCCCCGCCGTGAATGGCGAACTGCACATCGATCTCGACGAGGCCGATTTCCTCGGCGTGTTCCCGCTGGCCGGCTTGGGAAAGGCACGGCTGATCGGCACGGTGCGCGACGAGCGCGCCGCCGACGCCGGCAAATTGACCTTTGGCGACGTCAGCGACCGGGCGATCACCCATCTCAAGGTCGAGGTGAAGAAGGTCAACTGGTTCTCGACCTACCACGTGCATCACCGGGTGACCGGGCATTTCCGCGAAGGGCGCGCTTTCCTGCTCGGCGATGCCGCGCACATCCATAGCCCGGCCGGCGGCCAGGGCATGAACACCGGCATTGGCGATGCCATCAATCTCGCCTGGAAACTGGCCGCCGTAGTGGCCGGCCGCGCCGGCGACAATCTGCTCGATTCCTATGAAGCCGAGCGGATCGGCTTCGCCCGGCGGCTGGTCGCGACCACCGATCGCGTCTTCAGCTTCGCCACCGCCGAAGGCAGGATCGCCGACATCCTGCGCACCCGCATCGCGCCGCTGCTGATTCCGAGGGTCGCCGCATTCGGCGCCGTCCGCGAATACCTGTTCCGGACCGTCTCGCAGGTCATGCTGAATTATCGCGGCGGCCCTCTGAGCCGTGGCACGGCCGGGCATGTGCAGGGCGGCGATCGCCTGCCCTGGGTTCGGATCGATGGCGCCGACAATTTTGCTTCGCTCGCGAGCATGGACTGGCAGGTTCATGTCTACGGCTCGCCCGGTATCGAGCTCACGGCATGGTGCAGGGATCACGACGTCCCGCTGCATATCTTCGGCTGGCGATCCGAATATGAGGCGGCGGGGCTTGCCCGCGACGCGCTCTATCTGCTGCGGCCCGACAGCTATGTGGCGCTGGCCGACGGCGCCGCGACGCCCGATGCCCTCGCCCGCTACTTCCATGATCTCGGCATCCGGCCTGCGACGCGCGCGCGAAGCCAGCCGGATTGACTCACTCGCCCGGTTCGATCGCGTTGGTCGGGGTCGGCCGGTCGGTGATCTGCTGGCCGAACAGGCTGCCGATCAGCTCGACCGCTGTGCGCGCGGTGCGGCCGCGCTCGTCGAGGAAGGGGTTGAGCTCGACGATATCGGCCGATCGCACCAGGCCGGAATCGTGCAGCAATTCCATCACCAGATGCGCCTCGCGATAGGTCGCGCCGCCGGGCACGGTGGTGCCGACGCCGGGCGCGAGGCTCGGATCGAGAAAATCGACATCGAAGCTGACGTGCAGCACGCCATTGCGGGCCTTCACCTTGTCGATGACGCGGCGCATCAGGACCCCGACGCCGAACTCGTCGATCTGGCGCATGTCGGCGACGCTGACGCGGCGATCGCGCAGCAGATCCTGTTCCAGCCTGTCGATCGAGCGGACCCCGAACAGTTCGAGCCGATCGGGATCGATCGATGCGCGCGGCTCGTCGCCCAGCAGCCCGTCGAGCCCGGGTTCGCCGCACAGAAACGCCGCCGACATGCCGTGCATGTTGCCCGACAGCGTGGTGGCAGGAGTATTGTAATCCGCATGCGCGTCGAGCCAGACCACGAAAAGCTCGCGGCCGGCTTCGCGCCAATAACGGGCAAGCCCGTTCACCGAGCCCATCGAGAGCGAGTGATCGCCGCCGAGAAAGATCGGGATCGCGCCGGACCGCGCCAGCTCGTAGGCGCGTTTGCTCAATACCCGAATCCAGCGCTGGATTTCCCGGTAATGCCGGGCGTTGTCCGGCGGCGCGTCGGCGAGTTCGGCCATCTCGCCGATCGCAAGATCGCCGTGATCTTCCACCGCAAAACCAAGCGCCTCGAACAAGTTCAGAAGGCCGGCCGTTCTCAGCGCCGCGGGCCCCATCAGGGTGCCCCGCTGCGACGCGCCGATCTCGATGGGAGCGCCGAGCAGCGCGATTTTCCTCATTAGGTCCGGCCTCGAAACGTCGATCACGGCGAATCCTCTCGCGCGTCAAAAAATCTGCGACGAATGGCGGGGAAAAGACAGGGCTAACCTTCAGCCCCGCCCGGTCCTATCCCCCGTTTTCGCGGCTATTTTGCGGGGCTATCCACGGCCCCCCGGAACAAATTTCCCGGCGGTGCATTGGCTCCCGTGAGGCCGCCACCCGCCGTTCAAAACGGCGCCTGTCGCGGATAGCCAAAGGTCCTTGCGACCCGCTGTTCAAAACGAGCGCACGCGCGGATAGCCAAAGGTGGCGGCCTCATCGCACCGTGATGGAAACTTCGAGGGCATGGAATCGTGAATTTCGAGACACCCGAACCGACGCTTCAGCCCGGCATGGCGGAGCGCGCCATCGATACTGCAACCGACGTGTCGCGCACGCTGACGGAAATCTCCGCAGGCCTGCAGGCCGCGGTCAACCGGCTAAGCGAAGCCATCGCAACCGCGCGGCAGCCGGGCAAGCCGCTTTCGACCATCAGCGCGATTACCCGGGAAGCGCCGCTGGCGAGCCTGTTCGTCGCATTCCTGTTCGGCGTTGCGGTGGCGCGACGTCGCTAGAAATTCCGGGGTCAGAAGCCTCTAGCGGAAATGCTCGCGTTCGTAGCGATTGGCCTGCGCGGCCGTCATGGCCGGCGCAGGCGTTCCCTTCGACATTCCGGGAACAGGCGTCGCAGAAGCGACGAGCTTGCCGTCGATCTGGTTCTGCCGCAGCACCAGCACGTCGATGCCCTGCGGCGTGACCTTCATCGCGAAATCGTAGCCTTCGAGGATGCGTGCGGTAACGCGGGGCAACGGACCGTCGAAAATTCCGCTCTTGCGCGTCTCCAGCGCGTCGTCGGTGCGGTAATGCAGATTGAATCTCGTCTGCAGCGCGTCGAACACTTCCCGGACCGTCGCGTCGCGCGCCTCTATATGGACCGCATCCGGCCGTCCGTCGACCTGTACCTGGGCCTGAGCCGGATTACCGGGTCCGGCAAGCAGCGCTGCCGGGATGACCGCAAATACAAGGAACCGACGCAACAACGCCGGCGATCGGGACCGCATAAGATCAAACTCCGTATGCTCTTGCAAAAACCCGCTGGCCTCGCCAGCGGGTTTGTTGCGATCGCAATCAGACCAGGGCCGCATCGCGCTCAGCGATGATCATGGTCGTGATCATGCACGTCGTGAGCAAGATCCGCGACACGGTCGATGATCGCCCGGGCGCGGCGCACCAGCTGATCCACCTGGTGCTCCTTGATCGGCTGATTGTCGAAGGCGGCCGCGTCCAGCAGCGGCTTGATCTCGGCGGCCAAGGCATTACGCTGGGTCGTGATGTCGCCGATGGTGGCGAGGAACCTGGCGTAGCCCGCATCGTCGCCGAGGATCGAGCGGTTCGCAAGGCGCAGGCTGTCAAGTCCCACCGAGCCGAGGGGCGCGTTGAGCTGCTTGTAGACCTGGGCGAGTTCGAGGAAGTCTTCGCTCCGCCGCAGTGATTTTGGCAGCGCGTGATCGTCGAGGAACTCGACCAGGACCCGACCGTCGTGAGTATAGTCGTCCTTCAGGCCGGACAACGCGATCATGGTCGGACGAAGGTCGGTGTGGTCCGAAAACACCTGATCGTTGCGGCCGGCGTGAATCACGCCGGGCCCTGCCATCCCCATCCAGGTACGCGTGATCTGCTTCTGGACGTCACCGTGGTTCCAGGCAAAGCCGGGGGCCTCGAAGACGCAGGCAGGTGTCTGCGAGCAATCATGGCCCTGCCCGGTCGACGAACTCGACGTCTCGTTGAAATAGTCGGGATTGCCGAACATCGTGAAGCTCGGCGAGCGCGCCGGGTTCGACGTGATCATGTGCAGGACCCCCATCTCCGCGCGGTCGGCGAGGAACGCATTGAGCTTTTCGACATTGCCGGTGATCGGGTTCGTCACCCGCAGCGCATCGACGTCGTGTTCCATCGTGCGCGTCAGCGGGTCCTGCGGCCCCGGATTGCCGTGGATATAGAATGTCGGCGCGTCGTCGAAGTGGATATCGAACGGCGTCGTGTTGTTGCGCTGGGTGAGCAGCAGCCGGTCGAGGAAGGTGTCGATCTCGCCGATCTTGGCGTAGGTGCAGGGCACATGGATGCCGTCGCAATTGGCCGGACTCGCCGGGCCGCCGACGAAGTGGTCGTTTTCGTCCGCGGTCACGATAAACAAGGTGTTGTCCTTGTTGATGCCGTCGGCGGCAAGACGCGCGAAGAACTTGCCGAACGCCACGTCATAGGCCTTGAGCTGGGCGACGTATTCCGCCTCGCCCGCGCCGAAGGCATGGGCGGCACCCGGCAGATTCGTGGCGGGATCGAGCGGCAGCGGATTGCGGTCATGCGCATCCGCCACATACACGTAGACGACGGGCACGCCCGCTTCCAGCATCGTCGCCGCATAGCCGAGCGACTGCTTGGCCAGCGGGCTGAAGGTGTTGGGAAAACCGGGACGGCCGTAGGCGTCGGCTATGACGCCGCCGTCGGTATCCTTGACCGCGCCGCTGCCGTTGCAGCCGGCGGGCGCCGCCGCGCAAATCACCGGTGCGACGTTCACATTGCCGAACAAAGCGCTGAAGCCGGCATAGCCGCCCGGCTCGTCCGGCAGCGCATCGGTGCGGGCGTGGGTGTTGTTGCAGAGCGGGCTGCCCAGCGCACAATGCACCGCGATGCCGAGATAATCGGTGTTGGGGGCCTGGCGGGCGGACGCGTTGGCGGGCGTGCGCGGCAAATTGAGCGCCGCCGAGACCGATATGTCTTCCGGCGAGCCGGTGCCGAACACCGTGCGCACATCGGCCGGCAAGCTCTCGAATTCCATATTGGCGATCGAGAAGGCGCCGACGTCGCAGCCGGCGCGGGTGAATGGTACCCACGGCGCCGGGAAGATCTTGCCGTTTTCGTTGATCAGCTCCGGCTTGCCGTCGCCGCCGAGCGCGGTCCAGTACAGAAACGAGCTGGAGAAGCCGACGGAGCCGTCGTTGCGGAAGAAGCCATAGCTGTTCGACACCGGCACGCCCATGCGGTCGCCATAGGCGCCGGTGAGCACCGTAAGGATATCGGTCGCGGTGTGCGAGATCAGCGGCGTGTGGTGGTTGCCGCTCACGGTGCCGTTGTTCTGCATGAAGTTGAGCAGGTTGGGCATCTGCTCGAGGTCAGATGGCACATTGGGATTGTCCCGCCGCAGATGCACGTTGTCGAACTGGATGTGCACGACATGCTTGATCTTGTTGTCTGCGGACTTCAGTCCACATGCCGCCTGCGCGGTCGCGGATCCTCCGAACAGCAGCGCGGCGCCGAGCAGCAATGGAGTCGTAGCGCCGAAAATGCGTTGATGACGCATGGCCTTCTCCTCAATCCGTCAAATGTTGCGAAGCCGTCAGTACGCGCGCAACCTAGAGCGCCACCCATGACATCCAGTTGACACGCAATTGACGAAAGCGCGAAGGCTGAACGATGTCCACAGCCGGGGTCGACCACCCGGCTGCCGCGTCGAAAGATCGCGTTGCTTCAAAACAGCTTCGGCCCGCGGCGGTCCTGCTTGGCTTCCCATGTCGCCACCGTGGCCGCCGCGATCATCAGCACGATCCCGACCATGCTGACGGCGGCCTGCATGGCCAGGGTATTCGAAAGGTCGGTCAGGATCACGAAACCGACGAACGACAGCAGGACGCTCAGGCAATAAATCGACAACGAGTTTTCGCCGCAGCGGATCATCGCGGTCATCCAGGGCCTCATCAGCCAGTGCCAGTCCAGCGGCGTCAGCCGCGAGACCAATGCGGCCAGCGCCAGAAAATGCAGCAGTCGTACCGGCGCGAGGTGGCTCTTGTAGATCGGGTAGATCGCCTTTGACACCACGTCGGGGATGAAAGCCTTGAGCGCCTCGATCTGCCAGCTCAGGGTGATGACGAGGCTGAAGGCGAGATAGAGCACCGCCAGCGCCAGCACGGCACGCGACTGCAGCATCGTCTTGAGCCGTCCGGGCCCTTCATAGGCGTACCAGGCGCCGAACACGAACAGCACCTGCCAGGCCAGCGGGTTGAAGTAGAGCTCGCCGCTCGGCCACGCCGGCACGTGCCAGCTGAAGATCTGCACCATCAGATAGAGCACGAACGACATCGCCAGCGCGACCGCTGAGCTGCCGATCATGAGCCACAGCAAAGCCGGAAAGGCCAGATGCAGCAGCACGAAGGTGGGCAGTATGTCGGTGTTGACAGGCGTATATTGCAGGATCGCGGCGTGGATGAGCGCCGCCCCCGGATTTTCGAAAAAGAACTTGGTGTTGGTCTCGTCGAGATAGCGGCTGCCGCCGCCGGCTAGCCAGATCAGGACAAAATAGGCGATCAGCAGCAGCAGGAAAGCGGCGTAGATCTCCCAGACGCGCCGCAACCCGCGCGCCACGATTGTTGCCCAGCCCTGCTCGCGCAACGCTCCGCCATAGGCGAGCATGCAGGTATAGCCGGACACGAACACAAACACCTCGGTGGTGTCGCTGAAACCGTAATTGCGAAGCGTCAGCCAGGCGATCGCGTTATCGGGGATGTGATCGATGAAGATGAACCACAGCGCCAGCCCGCGGCAGGCGTCCAGCCGCAGGTCGCGGCGATCGCCATCGATATCTACGGCAGCCGCCGTCGCCGGCAAATGATCGGTCACGACCTCAATCCGCCTCGTCTCACGCACCCCGTGTGACCGCCATGTTACAGATTCGGGCGTGATTGTCTTTATTGCCGGCCGCTCCGGGCCTAGTCACGTGCCGCTGCGGAACCAATCGCCACGCCCCGGATTGTTGCGGCGACTGCTTTTTTCGGAGGACCGCCATGAAATCGCTGCTGCTTGGGACTATCATCTTGGCCATGGCATTGGCTCCCGCGACCGCCGAGGCGAAGGGGTGCATCAAAGGCGCCATCGTCGGCGGCATCGCGGGCCATATGGCAGGGCACGGCAAGGTTGGCGTCGTTGCCGGATGCATCATCGGCCATCACGAGGCCAACAAGCGCGACGCCGAGAAAGCCGATCAGAAGGCGCCTCCGACGCCTCGGGACAATCGCATCTAGGCCGCATCAGTGCCGCCGCGCATTGAGCCTGCACGTTCTCTTTAGCCGGCGTCGCCCGCGTTAGCGCGGTCGGAACCCGACAGCCACCGCGCGTCAACCATAAAACAGGAGTCGATCATGAACAGCGACAATCGCGCCAGACTGGGTGTTGCGGCGATCATTTATTCGATGGTGAATGCCGTCGTCTTCGGAGTTGGCTTGATAATGGTACTGGTTACGCCGGCGCTGGCTCAGCACTCCTTCTTTTGGGTTCCCTCGGTCATCGTGAGCAGTTTCGTTCTGTCAGCACCGCTGTCATGGCACATCGCCCCGCAGATGATGCTGCGCTTCGTCCGGGCACGCCAAATTCACTGACTTGACGACGAGAAGGCAAAATCGCCTCAAGCTGCTCTTCCCGCGCCGGACCCGCCGGCGGCGGCTTCGGTCACGGCCAGGAATTGGCTCTCGAATGCCTGCGCCGGCACCGGCCGGCCGAAGAAATAGCCCTGCCCTTCTTCGCATCCCATGCTGATCAGGAGATCGGCGGTCGCGCGGTTCTCGATGCCTTCGGCGATCACCGAGAGGCCGAGTTGCCTGCTCAGGCCGACGGTGGAGCCGACGATCGCCGCATCGCCGGAATCGGCGAGCAGTTCGAGCACGAATGTGCGGTCGATCTTGAGTCCGTCGAGCGGAAATTTCTTGAGGTAGCTCAGGCTCGCATAGCCGGTGCCGAAATCGTCGAACACGATGCGGACGCCGAGCGCCCTTATTCTCCGGAAGGTGTCGAGCACCCTCTCCTCGTCCAGCAGCAGAATATCCTCGGTCACCTCGAGTTCGAGCAGCGACGGCGTCAGCCCGGTGGTCTCCAGTGTCTCCGCAACCGCCGCTGCGAGGTCGGTCGACTGGAATTGCGAGGGCGAAAGATTGACGCCGACACGAATAGGGTGGCCGCCGGCCTCCCACATTCGCGCCCTGCGGCAGGCGGTATCGAGCACCCAGGCCGCAATGCGGTTCGAGATCGAAGAGGTGTGGACGACCGGCATGAACTCCGCGGGCGAAACCAGGCCGCGCACGGGATGACGCCAGCGAATGAGGGCTTCCGCACCGAACACGCCGCCATCCGCCAGCCTGACCTGCGGCTGGTAGAACAATTCGAATTCATCGCGCTCGCTGGCAAGCACCAGTTCGGCCTCGAGCGTCAGGCGGGATTCCAGCTCCAGCCGGATCGCGTTCTCGAAGATCACGTAGCTGCCGCGCCTGGTCGCCTTGGCGCGACAGAATGCGAGATGGCTGTTGGCCAAGAGTTCATCGCCGGTTCGGCCGCCCTCCGGATAGACCGCCGCCCCGATACTGACCTTGACGCGGTGCTGCCGGGTTCCGGCCAGAAGCGGCGCGTCGAACGCGCGCGCAATGCGTTCGGACAATGCCGCGACCGTCTCGGTCGTCGCGGTCCGAGGGACAGCGATGGCGAATTCATCGCCGCTCAGCCGCGCGACCAGGGCGGCACCTCCGGCTTCCGCATTCAATCGTTCGGTCACGGCGCGCAGCACGAGGTCGCCGCAGGCATGGCCGAGCATGTCGTTGATTTGCTGGAAGGCGTCGAGGCCGACCACCAGCAGCGCGACTTCGCAGCCCTGCGTCTGTGCTGCGGAAATCATCGCAGCAAGGCCCGTGTGAAGGCTGTTGCGGTTGGCGAGCCCGGTGAGGGAATCATGTTCGGCCAAATAGCGAATTCTTTCCGCTTCCCGCTTGCGCACCGATATGTCGCGCAGGATCGCGCCATGCTGAAAGCCGTCGGTGCCTTGCCAGCCTGAGAAACAGGCCTCGACCGAAAATATCTCGCCGTTCTTGCGGCGGCCGTCGAACTCCACCACGAGGCCGCCCGGCGATTGCGACCGCGCGCGCGCCGCCGCGCCGACCGCGTTCGAGAGAGTCGCGACGTCGTCGCTGCCGGCGCAAATCGTGTCGAGTCGCCGGCCGATCATCTCGGCAGGATCGTAGCCGAATATCGCCACCGCCCCCGGGTTCCACACGGTGACCCGGCGGTCCTGATCGGTGCATACCAGGCCATCACCAAGCGACATCGCGATGCGCTGAAACCGGCTCTCGGCAATGCTGCCCAGCAGATCCCGGAAATCGATTTCATCGAGCGCGATCGCGGCCATGTAGACGACGATCGCGGTATGGAACAGCGACGTATCGACAATCAGAGGAAATTTTGCCTGCAGCAGAGCTGCGGTGATTTCGATGGCGGCGGCCAGGCCGACGAGGAGGATGACCCGCACGCCGGCGCCGAGACGGCGCCATGACAGCATCATGATCATCGCAATGATGCATAGCCCGGCCAGCGTGACGGCTTCGGAGGTGAAGTGAAGGGTCCGGTTCTGCAGGATCGATTCGGCGGCGAGCGTCTGCAGCATCGGCCCGGAAACAACGCCGCTATTGGGGATGCTGAAGCGGTCGCCGAGTTCCAGCGCGGTGCCGCCGATGACGACCTTCTTGTTCCTGAGCTTGCCCAGCGTTGCCTCGTCGCCGCGCAAGACGTCGACATAGGAAACTTTCGGGATCGAGGCGGCGCGGATGGTGAAATCGATCAGGAAGGGCGCGCGCCTTTCGGCATAGTGCTCGGCCAGCACCGCGCCCATCGCGGGAAGAAACTGCCCGTCGAATGTCTCGCCGAACGGGTAGCGCCGGACCAGGCCGTCCGATTCAACCGTGACATTCACGACCGCCGACCATGAATGATCGGCGAATGCTTTCAGCGGACGATTGATGTGGATGGGCGTTCCATTGCCGCCGACCGCGCCCGGCTGCTTGAAGGTCGGCAACACCACGCTTCCGCCCGCGCGCTCCAGTGCCTCGACAAACGCGCGGTCCGACGCCGGGTCGGAGGGCGACGAGAAATCGACATCGAATACGACGTCCCGCACGCCGGCGCTGTCCAGTCGCCGCAGCAAGTCGGCGTGGAGCCGGCGCGGCCAGGGCCAGACGCCAATCTGCTCGATCGAGGAGGCATCGATCGCAACAATCACGATGTCGCCGCTGGCCTGACGCTGCTGCCAGGCAAACCGCAGGTCGGTCAGCGCGTTGCGTAACGCGGTGTGCAGGCCGGACGACAGAACGATCGCCAGTGCAACCACCACAAAGATATGCGGCCGGTAATGTTTCACAGTGTCCCATCCCCGCGCACCTCGCAAAGGAGCGAGGCGCACTCCCCATGTCCGTCAGCCCATCAGCTAACTCGTTCGGCTCAAGCGTCTCTCACTCTCTAACGCACATGACCGTGGCCGTAAGCGTAAGCATGACCGTTTCCGTTAGCGTTAGCGTTTCCGTTGCTGTTGCCGTTTCCGTTTCCGTTTCCGTTGCCGTTTCCATCGCCGTTGGCATTGGCGTTACCGTTGCCATTGCCATTGCCGTTTCCGGCTCCGCCGCCGTTACCGTTGCCGTTGCCGGAATTGACCGCTGCTGCGGTGGTCGCGGCTACCTGCGCCGCCACTCCGGAATTGGTCGCCATAGCCGCAGTGCTGCCGCTGGCGTCACTGGAATTGCCGTTTCCGATGCCCATGCTCGCCGCCTTGGCTTCGCGCGAGCTCCAGATCGTATCCTTTTCCGCCGTGCGCTTCGCGGATCCCGGCGTCGACGCCGATCCATGCGCAAGACCGTGGGTGACCTTCTGGAAATTGAGCCTGACTTCGCCGAGCGAAGCCGATATCCGTGTCGCGTTGTGCGTCGCGGCAGTATTGCCGGCGGCGAGGTGGCCGAGCGCGTGGATGAGCTGCCCGTTGGCGGCGTGGCGCGGCGCGGAGAGTCCCATCTTCGGCACCATAATCCGTTCGAAGGATGACGGGCGCGGCTTGCCTTGCTCGATCGGATTGAGCGTGCCCGACCCGCTCAGCGAAAGACCTGGCTTGCCCTGCGCGAAAGCGGTGGCGTGCTGCCCGGGCATCACTTGCGCGATCTGGCCCGATTTGAAGTCCGCGACCTCGACCTGCCCCCTCAGCACGTCGACGCTGGTAGAGGCGGCGTTCACCGAGACGCGAAACTGCGTTCCCTTGACCACGGCGGCAAGGTAGGGAGTCTCGACCTCGAAATGCTTGACGTTGCGCTTCTCTACTTCCAGCAGGACCGAACCGGCCTGCTGCAGGATCGTCGTCGACAGCCCGTCCTTCTGCTCGGTGGGCAGGCCGATCACCGAATTCGGCGAGACCAGAATGGTTTCCTCGCCGCGTACCAACAGGACGCGGCCGTTATGCCCGGTCCGGATGGTGTCGCCCGGCTTCAGGATCTCTTCCTGCGTCAGCGAAGCCTGCTGGGCGCCCGACGTCATCATCCAGACTTCGCCGGACGATTTGCTGACCCGCCATCCACCGTCCTCGGCGGCGAGCGCACTGGAAGCCGCAGCCAGAACGAAGGCCGCCGTCAAAATGCGTGAAACTCCACCGGTCCAAGCCATGAAAAACTCCGTCTGCCCGCGTCTGACCTGCAGGCGTACCGGAAAAGTTTCAAGATTGCGTGAGCGGAAACCACCGCGCCGACGGGCGTGATTAACGATTCATTGACCATAAAAATCTATTAAAAATCATGGGGCTAATGATCTTTCAAAGATTCCTCGAATGGCATCCGGAGAACTACGGAAGAGTGGTATCCGGTGCGGGCCCGCGACCGCGTTGCGGTCTGGGCAGGTGCGCTTTGGCGAGCCTGGCGCTGATTTTGTCCGCGATCGCCTCCATGCCGGCGAAAGCCCAGCAGGCAACTCAGCCGGGCTTCGACCCCAGGCAGACGGAACGGCGTTTCGATGTACCGCAGTCCGGGCAGACGCCTTCCGCTCGACCCGCGGTACGGATGCCACGGGTGTCCCGGCCGGAAGGCACGGCCGATACCAAACCGATGTTCGTGCTGCGCGGCGTTTCGCTGAACGGCGCCCATGCGATTCCGCGCGATCAGATCGTAAGCGCGTATCAACCCTATCTTGGGAAAAAGGTCTCGCAAGCCGATCTTGCGGCGGTCGCGGCTGATGTCAGCAACCTTTACCGCGCGGCCGGATTTCACCTCAGCCGGGCGATCGTTCCGCCGCAGGACATCCGGGACGGCCGGGTACGTCTTCAGGTTATCGAAGGCGGCATCACGGAAGTGGCGCTGAAGGGCGATGGCGCGGAGCAGTTCGGGATAAGGCCGCTGCTCGACCCCGTGCTCGCCGAAAGTCCCTCGCGGCTGCCGACGCTGGAACGCCAGCTCCTGCTGATCAACGGCCGGCCGGGCGTGCGCATCGCGGATACCGCGCTGGAAGAGATAGGCAATGCGACCGGGCGTTTCCGTCTCATCGTCGACGTCAACACCTGGCACATCTACACCTCGTTCGGGGTCGACAATCTGGGATCGTCGTCGGTCGGCCCCTGGCAGACCTACGCAACCGGCGCATTCAATTCCTATCTCGCACCCGGCGACACGCTGGCGCTCAATCTTTCGACCACACCCGGCGATCCGCGCGAGCTTGCATTCGGCCGGCTGTCCTACGATGCGCCGATCGGCATCGACGGCATGCGGATCGGCGCATCGGTCCTGCACAGCGAGGTCCGGCCGGGCGACGAGCGGCGGCTGGACAACGATGTCACCAGGACCGATACCTTCGAATTGCGCGCCAGCATTGTCCCCCTGCAGTCCATCAGATCGGCACTGACGCTCACGGCGGCGGCCGGCTTCAGCAATGTCTCCGAGAGCGATGTGTTCGGCCCGATCTACAATGATCACATCCGCACCGTCAGCCTCACGTCCGACTACCGGCTGCAGGACAATCTCGGCGGCAATAATTACTTCACACTGACCTACCGTCAGGGTCTCGATATCTTCGGCGCGTCGCATTCCGGCGACGATCTTGTTTCGCGCGACGGCGCATCGGGCAATTTCTCGGTGATGGATGCCTGGTTCAGCCGCTATCAGACGCTGACCGATGCGTGGTCGGTGAAAATCGCCGCCGCCGGACAGATCGCCTCCGGCCCGCTGTTCACCTCTCAGCAATTCTATCTCGGGGGTGCGGCCTTCGGGCGCGGCTATGGCAGCGCCGAGATCAGCGGCGACAACGGCATTGCCGGCTCGTTTGAACTGCGCTTCGATCAGAGACTGAATTTCAGTTACCTGACCGGTTATCAGCTCTACAGTTTCGCCGACGCCGGCGCGGCCTGGAACCATGGATTCAGCTACAATGACGGCCTTGCACTGACCTCTGCAGGCGCCGGCGTGCGGTTCTTCCTGGGCGGTGACCTGCAGGCCGATATCGCGGTGGCTTTTCCGCTGAGCTATCGCGCGCCGGACAATTCGAGCCGCAGCGCGCGCCTGCTGTTTTCCTTGTCCAACGCCTTCAAACTCTGTCCGCAGAAGATACAGATCCGCTGCCTTTAGATTGAGCAGGGCTGTTCCCGCGGGATCAATTTGACCTGGATCAATAGCCGCATCCCCTGATCAAGCATCGTGCCGGCGCCACGACAGAGATGCCGACGGTCGCGATCGGTTCCAGCCATGCCGCTGTATTATTTCCGGATCCGGACCGGCCGCTACAGCGGGATGTCGAGCCATGGCACCGAACTAACCGATCAGGATGCCGCCTGGGAAGAGCTGACCGCCGTTTGCGCCGGCATGATCGGCTCGATCGCACGCCATCTTGCGGAAAACGCGGAGTGGCAAATGGAACTCCTGGACGAATCCAGGAAACCCGTCTTTCGTATCCGCCTCATGGCGGAATCCTTCGAACCGGAATAGTCGCGGAAGATTTGCATGCCCGGCAACTTCTTGCCCGGCCGTTTCCGTAATCACCCGGATTGATTGCCGACGGACGGATGCCCTAAATCTGCCCGCACGAGCAATCTTGATCACAGGCAAAGCCGCCAGATCGAGCAAGCTGTTTGCCGCCAGCTCTCTGTCATCGCGCCGTAACCGGGCGCAGATTCTCGTGAGACTCAAACCGGCGGCTGCGGCCGCCTTGGGCGAGATGCGGAAATGGAAAACTTCGTCCACAGGGAAAACCTCAAGCTCTATCGGAAGCTGCTGACTGAAACCGTTGACGAACGGAAGCGCCAGACGATTCAGAAGCTCCTGGCTGACGAAGAGGC
>NZ_JADGRI010000483.1 GCF_017881085.1 Bradyrhizobium sp. | reverse complement strand
GACGCGGTGGCGCTGGCGCGATTCCTGGCCTGGATCGACCGCGAAGCCCCAACGGGCGCGCTGACCGAAATCGACACCGTCGAGGCGCTGGAAACCTTCCGCCGCGACACCGGCGCGCTGAAGGACGTCTCGTTCCCGACCATCGCCGGCACCGGACCGAACGGCGCCATCGTGCACTACCGCGTCACCCGCAAGAGCAACCGGCGGATCTCGTCCGGCGACCTCCTGCTGATCGATTCCGGCGCGCAATATGAGGACGGCACCACCGACGTCACCCGCACCATCGCGATCGGCACGCCCACGCTGGAAATGCAGGACCGCTTCACCCGCGTCCTGCGCGGCCATATCGCGATCGCGCGCGCGGTGTTTCCCGACGGCACCACGGGCGCGCAGATCGACACCCTGGCGCGGCAATATCTCTGGCAGGCCGGCATCGATTTCGAGCACGGCACCGGCCACGGCGTCGGCAGCTATCTTTCGGTGCACGAAGGTCCGGCGCGAATCTCGAAACTCGGCACCACGCCGCTGAAGCGCGGCATGATCCTGTCCAACGAACCCGGCTACTACAAGACCGATGCGTTCGGGATCCGGATCGAGAACCTGGAACTGGTGGTCGGAACCGACATCGCGGGCGCGGAAAAGCCGGTCAACGCCTTCGAGACCCTGACCCTGGCGCCGATCGACCGCCGCTTGATCGACCTCAACATGCTGAGCGGGGACGAACTGAGCTGGCTCAACGACTATCACGAACGCGTCCGCCACGCGGTCCGCCCGCATGTCGACGAGGCCGTCAAAGTGTGGCTCGACGCCGCCACGGAGCCGCTGTCGCTGTAATGAGCGTCATTCCGGGGCGCGTCGAAGACGCGAACCCGGAATCTCGAGATTCCGGGTCTGGTCCTTCGGACCATCCCGGAATGACAACGTCCATGACGCGCCTCCCGAAAACGGAATAGCCGCATTCCGAAACGTCCGTATTCGCGGTGGCGGATAACGCTACTGTCTGATTCAGTGGACTGGATCGGACCTGCATGCACGGAGTGAGGGGCCAACCGCCCGGCGCGACAACCGACAAGAGCGACGGCGCGACCTCCCGGATCATGCTGCTATTGCTGGTCGCGATGACCGGCGTGGCGCCGATCTCGCTCTATATGCTGGTGCCGGCGCTGCCGGTGCTGGCCACCGTTTTCGGCCGCGATATCTCGATCGCGCAGATGACGGTGTCGCTCTACATGGTCGGCATCGCCTGTTCGCAGATCATCATGGGGCCGCTGTCGGATCGGTTCGGACGCCGGCCGGTGCTGCTGGCGGGTCTCGGCCTGATGGTGATGGCGAGCGCGGCCTGCATCTTCGCCGAAACCCTGCCGCAACTGATCGCGGCGCGGTTCCTGCAGGCGCTCGGCGGCGCCACCGGCATGGTGGTGAGCCGCGCCATCATCCGCGACCTCTACAGCCGCGAGCGCATCAGTTCGATGATCTCGCTCGTCATCGCGGTCATGATGATCGCGCAGATGCTGAGCCCCTTGACCGGCGGCCTGCTGGAAACCGCGTTCGGCTGGCGCGCGATCTTCTATGTCATCACCGCGGCGTCGCTGGTCATTGCCGTCGCGATCGCGCTGGCGCTGCCGGAAACGCGCCGCGTCCGGGCCGAGGGCAGCAATTTCCGCGGCGATGTCGGCTATCTCATCACCAGCCGCGCCTTCGTCGGCTACATGCTGTGCCAGGTGCTGGCCTCGCAGATCATCTTCACCTTCGCGGGCGGCGGTCCCTATATCGTGGTCATGCAGATGGGCCGCTCCAGCGCCGAATATGGCGCCTGGTTTGCCGCCACCGGCTTCGCCTATCTGATCGGCAATCTCTTCTGCGTGCGCTTCGCGCCACGGCATTCGCTGGAAAAGCTGATCTGGTTCGGTCTGGCGCTGCAACTCACCGGCAGCCTGTTGAACCTGGTCTGGGGTGTCACCGGGCTCAACCTGATGCCGTCCTGGCTGTTCGGCACCCAGATGCTGGTGATGTTGGCCAACGCCTTCGTGATGTCGAACTCGGCGGCCGGAGCCATCAGCATCCGCCCCGAAGCCGCCGGCACCGCCTCGGGCGCGATGGGATTTTTGCAGATGGGGATCGGCTCGCTGTTCTCGCAGTTCGGCGCCTGGCTCGGCGGCCATTTTGCCACGCCGGTGGCGCTCAACGCCGCCATCGTCCTTCTGTCGATCGCCTGCGCCTCGACCATGTTTTTCCTGGTGCCCCGCCGCGACGTGGTGATCAGCGAGGAATTGATCGAGCAGGCGGAGGAGGAAGAAAGCGGGATGATGTAGGGTGGAGTGTGGCGGGCACTGCCCCGCCCTAGCCCTCTACTGCCCGATCATCTTAAGCCACTCGTCCTCGGTCAGCACCTCGACGCCGTGCTTCTTGGCCTCGGCGAGCTTCGAGCCGGCGCCGGGGCCGGCGACCACGTAATCGGTCTTCTTCGAGACCGAACCCGCCGCCTTGGCCCCCAGCCGTTCGGCCATCGCCTTGGCTTCGTCGCGCGTCATCTTTTCCAGCGCGCCGGTGAAGACGACAGTCTTGCCGGCGACCGCCGAATTGCTCTTCGGCTTCTCGGCATCGACGATGGTGACTTCTTTTGTCAACCGCTCGACGATGCCGCGATTATGGCTCTCGCCGAAATAGGCCTTGATGCTGGCGATCACGGTCTCGCCGATCTGGTCGAGCGCATCCATCTCGGCGATCGCCTCCTCGTCGTCCTTCGCG
>NZ_JADGRI010000273.1 GCF_017881085.1 Bradyrhizobium sp. | reverse complement strand
CATCTTGGCGAGAAGTGCTACGCCATAGGCGCCGAGTCCGAAATAGGCGGCATGGCCGAACGAGGCGAGCCCGCCGACCGCCATCAGGAAATGCAGGCTTGCGGCAAAGATCACGAAGATCGCGATTTCGGAGCCGACCGTCAGCGCATAATTGCCGCCGAACAACGGCAGCGCGGCCGCCAAGGCCAACGCCGCAACGGCCGCAAGACGCTCGTTCGACGTCAACGGCCGCCAGACATTGACGGACAGACCCGGCGTGCGGCGTGCAATCGCTTCCGGCTTTCCGAACAGGCCCCATGGCCGCACGATCAGCACCACGGCCATCACCAGAAACACCAGGATGATGGAAATCTTCGGAAAAATCAGAATGCCGAACGCGTTGAGCTCGGACACCAGCACCGCCGCGACAAAAGCGCCGATGATGCTGCCGAGGCCGCCGATCACCACCACCACGAACACATCGACGATGATGCGCAGATCCATGGCGTGATGCACGGCGTCGCGGGGGATCTGCAGCGCGCCGCCGAGCGCGGCGAGGAAAACCCCGAGCGCGAACACGCTGGTGAACAGCCATTTCTGATTGACACCGAGTGCCGCCACCATGTCGCGATCCTGCGTCGCGGCGCGAACCAGCACGCCCCAGCGCGTCCGCTGGAACATCAGCCACAAGGCCGCCAGCACGGCCGGACCGAGCCCGATCAGGAACAAATCGTAGGTCGGAACATTCTGGCCGAGGAAATCAACCGCACCCCGAAATCCCGGCGCGCGACTGCCCAACAGATCGCTCGGTCCCCAGATCAGGACCACGAGATCCTCGACCATCAGGGTCAGGCCGAACGTCGCCAGCAGCTGAAACAGTTCGGGCGCGTGATAGATTCGGCGCAGCAGCACCATTTCAACGAGCACGCCGACCGCGGCGACGATCAGCGCCGCGGCGACGACGCCGCCCCAAAAGCCGATCGCGCCGGAAAACCGCTCGGTCAGCGTGAACGCCACATAGGCGCCGAGCATGTAGAACGCGCCATGGGCGAAATTGACGATGCGGGTCACGCCGAAGATGATCGACAGGCCCGACGCCACGAGGAACAGCGAAGCCGCGCTCGCAAGACCGGTCAGGAACTGAACGACGTAGAAGGCCATTTGCGGTCCGCGCTAGCGTTAGGTTCACCTCTCCCCGCTCGCGGCAGGGTTATCGCAGATGATGGAGCCGTCTGTTTCGATGCCGCTTTCCCTCCGCAGGCCCAGCGCGTTCTTTCCCCTCCCCCCGCGCAGCGGCGGGGAGGGGTCGGGGGTGGGGGGTGGCTCCGCGGGTACCCATGTTGATGTTGAGCAGGCTGAAACACCCCCCACCCCCTACCCCTCCCCACCACGCGCTGCGCGCGCGGAGGGAGGGGAGAAGAAGAAAGTCCTCGCTTCGTGGCAGCGAACCTCATTCCTTCGGACGGAGCTTTGCGACTTCGTCATCGCTCGGCAGATAGTCGGCGCCCTTGCGATAGGCCGTATCGACCATGATGCCCTTGCCGTCCTTCAGCGCGGTCTTGCCGACGAACGCGCCGAGGGTCGACTGGTGGTCGATCTTGCGGAAGGTGATCTCGCCGAACGGCGACGGCACCGACAACCCTTCCGCCGCGGCGATCAGCTTCTCCGGATCGGTGGAGTTGGCTTTGGCAAGAATGGCGGCGGCCGATTTGATGGTCTGATAACCGACGATCGAACCCAGCCTTGGATAGTCGTTGTACTTGGCCTGATAGGCTTTCAGGAACGCGTCGTGCTCCGGCGTCTTGATGCTGTACCAGGGATAGCCGGTGACGATCCAGCCCTCCGGCGTTTCTTCCTTCAGCGGATCGAGATATTCCGGCTCGCCGGTGAGGAAGGAAACCACCGCGCGGTCCTTGAAAAGGCCGCGGGTGTTGCCTTCACGCACGAGTTTCACGAGATCGGCGCCGAAGGTGACATTGAGGATGGCTTCCGGATTGGCGGCGGCGACGGCCTGCACGACGGGGCCCGCGTCGATCTTGCCCTGCGGCGGCCACTGCTCGTCGACCCACACGATATCGGGCCGCTTGGCCGACATCAGCTTCTTGAACACCGCGACCGCTGACTGGCCGTATTCGTAATTCGGCGCGATGGTCGCCCAGCGTTTGGCGGGCAGCTTGGCGGCTTCCTCCACCAGCATCGCCGCCTGCATGTAATTGGAGGGACGCAGACGGAACGTGTAGCGATTGCCCTTGGCCCAGGTGATCGCATCGGTCAAGGGTTCGGCCGCCAAGAAGAATACTTTCTTCTGATTGGCGAAATCGCTGACGGCCAGACCGATATTGGACAGGAAGGTGCCGGCCAGCATCGCCACATTCTCGCTCGACACCAGTTCGTTGGCGGCGGTCTGCGCGTCGGCGGGCTTGCCGCCGTCATCCTTGGAGACGACAACGAGTTTCTTGCCGTTGATGCCGCCCGCGGCATTGATTTCCTCGACCGCGAGCTGCCAGCCCTTGCGATAGGGGTCGGTAAAGGCGGGCAGCAGCGAATAGCTGTTGATTTCGCCGATCTTGATCTCGTTCTGCGCCATGGCCGAATGCGCCATGCCGCCGAGAATAATCGCAAGTCCGGCACCCAAGAAAAGATCGAAGAAACGTTTGCTTCGTTGCATCCCTAACCCTCCAGTGTTGAAAGAAATTATCGTAAGCCGTCGTCGCCTTTGACTTCCGCGACCGTCAGTCCGCCGACCCGCGGCAGCGGCCGGCCGCTGTCGGTGATCGCGACCGCGACCATGATCTCGTTGGCGCGCGGCGCATCGTTGATCTGCACTTCCATGCCGTCGAAATGGCTGCGCACGAAGGCCGCATCCTTGTGGCCGAGCGGAATATCCAGCGTCGTACCTGGCCCGCTCCGCTTCTTTGACGACGGAATCAATGCTGCGCCCTTGCCGAGAACCTTCCGCACCGGCGCACCCATTTTGGGATGCAAGATCGCCGCCGCGTGTTCGAGTTCGCCGTTTTCGCCGACCGCAGCCGCCTTGCCGTAGCTCTGTGCCTTGGCACCATCGATCCCGAGTGCTGCGACCGCCTTCTTCGACAACAACTCGCCGAGTTCCTCGCCGATGGCGATCAGAGGCGAGAGATCCTCGACATATCTGCCGGCGAACGGATTTTCGATCACGGCGATGGCTGCCGCTCGCCGGGTCGGCGGCGATACCGTCTGCCCCATTTCAAGATACGTCTCCTCGACGACCGTGACGATCTTGCGAATGACTGCGCTCATCGTTTTCCGTCCCGTTGTTGAATGCCGGTGATCTCACACATGTAGCGAGCCTTCCGCTGCACGGCCGAGCGGCACCCGCAAGCCGGGAACCTCGACGGCCCTCGTCCCCACGACGATCATCTCGTCGTGCAGCCGCAATGCGGCGCCGTCGATCAATCCCGCGGCGAGCCATTTTCGCGCGCTGTGGGCCCCGGCCTCCAGGGCATCTTCAATCTCGCGGTTTGACAACTCGCCGACAGCGCGGGTGACCGGGCGTGCACCGAGATCGCTGTCGGGCTGCAGATCATGCGCCGGACAGCGGACGATGGCCGGATGTCCGGGCAGATCGACCGCGTTGGCGATGATGGTGGCGGCCGCGTCGGCTTGCGATGCCGTCGGCGCCAGCACCGTGACGGCGTCGGCAATGCCGAGCGAGAAACTGCGGCCGTGGCGGCCGCTGGTGGCCACGCCGCGCGCCGGATCGTCGGCATGAATGATCATGGTGCGCAGCACCCCCGGCGCGTCCGGCCGGTCGGCCAGGCCCACGGTAAACTGCGCGCCATCGGCCAGATGGAGCGCGATGTCGCCGCCATTATTCACGTAGGCGCGTTCGAGTTGCGCGTTTGCCGTCATGGCGCCGAGAATCTCCTCCGCGACGGCGCCCGCGACCGCTGCCATCGGCGTGATGAAGCAATCGGCGGCGAACGGCGCCACCGCGTCGTGCATGCGGCGCGCGACTTTGCCTTGCAGGAGGCACCGCGCCGGGTGCGCCGCCTGACGCAACAACGGCAACTCGCCGCAGAGTTCGTCGAGCAGACCGCTAAAGCGCCTCACCGCGGCGGCGTAGGCAGCACGTTTATCTGCCTGGCTGCCGGTCGCCTCCACGATCAGGTCGATCGGACCATCCTGCAGATGAAGCCGCCTGCCGTCTGCCAGAAACCCGATTTGCGGCGTTCTCGTCATGGACGCGATCCCGGCGCGGACGGCGGCGAAGATATCTGAAGCGTCTCGGTGTTGCCCTTCAGCGAGGCCAGCGGGCGCACATGATCCATATGGCCGCCCAGCGCCGCATAATCCGACAGCCGCAGGGTAAACTCGATCGGCGCCACCAGCGCCGGCGTCGGAACGTATCCGAAGGCGCCTGCCGGCAATCGGGTGACATCGACCATGAACGTAATGCCGCCGCCGGGCCAGACATAGACCGGCGCGCCGCCGCTGGTGACGCGCGTCAACGCGTCCTTCACCGATCGCGTCAGTCGAACCGGATTGTCGGTGACCCCGGCGCGCAACGATCCGCCGGCCCCCGCCATGAACAGCACGGTGCACAGAGCGGGCTCGCAGTTTTCCTGAATCCGCTCGACCGAAAGTCCGAGATCGGCCGGCATCTGCTTTTCGACCGGCTTGAGCGCCGCATCGAGTTCATAAAAAGCCGCATGCTCGCCGGTCGTCGAGACCATCAGCATGGTCATGCCGGGACGCGCCTTCTTCGCATCGAACGGCCCCAGTACCGAGAGCGGGTCGGATATCTTGGTGCCGCCCCAGCCGGTGCCTGGCTCCGCGACCTGGAAATAGCGGCCGGGCGTCGAACGCCGGCCCTTCAGCTTGATTCCGGTATCGGCAATATCCAAGAGCTTGCCGGCCTGATGTTCCGAGAGAACGCCGGTGATGTGGTCGTCGACGACAACGACTTCGTCGACCTTGCCGTGCCATTGCTTGGCGAACATGCCGATGGTCGCCGAGCCGCAACCGACCCGCATCCGTTCCTCGGGCACGCCGTTGACGACGGGAGCATGTCCGGCCTGCACGACGACGGTAGCGCCGCCGTCGATCGTCAGCTCGACCGGCTTGCAGTTGCTCAAATCCATTAGTGCGTCGCAAGTGACGCGGCCCTCCTTCTTGGAGCCGCCGGTGAGATGATGAACGCCGCCCAGCGACAGCATCTGCGAGCCGTATTCGCTGGTGGTGACGTGGCCGATCGCCTCGCCCTGCGCGCGAACCGTCGCCGTCTCCGGTCCGAGGTAGCGGTCGGTGTCGATCTTCACCTTGACGCCGCAATAACTGAAGATGCCTTCGGTCACCACGGTGACCATGTCGACGCCGTCGATCTCCGAAGACACGATGAACGGCGCGGGCTTGTAATCGGGATAGGTGGTGCCGGCGCCGATCGCGGTTACGAAGATATTCGGCTCCTGAACGATCTTACCGTCCCAGTCGCCGGTTTTCTGGAACGGCACCAGCCGTCCGCCATGTGACACCGTTCGTTCCAGCAGAATGTGCGGATCGACGCGCACCAGCTGGCCGTCGTGATTGGCGTAACGGTCGCAGGCCCCTGCCGCGCCGGGCTTGATGTAGCACATCACCGGGCAGGCATCGCAGCGGATCTTGTCGTCGGCAGCAGTCGGTTCAGTCAGCATCAACAAGCTCGCGGGGCCAGCTTCAAACTGTCGGACGGCTAGATGGGTAACGACGCGTCGCAAAAGTCGTTCAGGCGGCCTCGACCATAGCTCTTGCCGCCGCCGGGCATCTCGTTCGTACACGAATGATGTTGCGCGCGCCGCCAAACACTGTCAAGCGCCGTTGCGCCCGGAAAATCCCGCTGCCGAATAATAGCTCAATTGCCTCGCCGGTTTGTCCATAAACCGGGCAGCCAGATTCACGTCGGCATGCTGTGCTTGCACGTTTGTATGCAAACGGTATCCTCGACTGCATTCGATGTGACGTTTTGCAGCGCAACCACCGGGGCCGGAACCACCACCATGACGCAGCCCACGATCCGCCTGACGGTCAACGGCCGGATCCATGACGTCAATGCCGCGCCCGACACCGCGCTGCTTTACGTGCTGCGCAACGATCTCGAACTGAACGGACCGAAGTTCGGTTGCGGGCTCGGCGAATGCGGCGCCTGCACCGTGCTGATCGATGGCGTTGCCGCGCGTTCCTGCGTGATCCCGATCTCGGGCTGCGTGAACCGCGATATCCTGACGCTCGAAGGCCTCGGCTCGCGCGATCATCCCGATCCGGTGCAGGCCGCCTTTATCGGCGAGCAGGCCGCGCAATGCGGCTACTGCCTCAACGGCATGATCATGGCGACCAAGGCGCTGCTGTTGCGGAGCCACAATCCTTCCGAGGCCGAGGTGCTGGAAGCGCTGCGCTATAATTTATGCCGGTGCGGCGCGCATATTGAAATCATGCGCGCCGCGATGCGGGCCGCCGGCCGTGTCGTCGAGGCGCAGGATTGATGGCCTCGCCCGACGCTCCAGACCATCGCGGACTTCGACCGGGATCGTTGTCCATCGTTCGCCCGGCCGTTGCAGGCGAGAAAGGCGCATTCGAGACCTTTATCAAGATCACGGCTGACGGTTTGGTCACGGCCTTCAACGGTCATGTCGATCTCGGAACAGGCATTCGCACAGCGCTCGGACAGATCGTCGCCGAGGAACTCGACGTATCCTTTGCGCGTGTCGTCGTCGTGCTGGGCGACACCTCGCGCGTCCCCAATCAGGGCGCGACCATCGCCAGCGAAACCATTCAGATCACGGCCGTACCCCTGCGCAACGCCGCCGCGCAGGCCCGGCATTTCCTGGTCGCGCGCGCCGCGAAACGACTCGAATTAGCCGTGGAAGACCTCACCATCGAGGATGGCCTGGTTCGCGGGCGCGATAACCGCAGCGTCAGCTACGGCGAATTGATTGCCGGCGAGACCATCCGCCTCGAACTGGCTGATCGGGTTGAGGTCAAACCGGTCGGCGCCTACACCATCGTCGGGCAGTCGGTGCCGCGCACCGACCTGCCGGCGAAGGCGACCGGTGAACTGGTCTATGTGCACGACGTGCGCGTACCCGGCATGCTTCACGGCCGCGTCGTGCGCCCGCCCTATGCCGGCGTCGATGCCGGGCCTTTTGTCGGCACCAGCCTGATCGCGATCGACGAAACGTCGGTGCGCGATATTCCCGGGCTGGTCGCCGTCGTCAGAATCGGCGATTTCGTCGGCGTTGTCGCCGAGCGCGAGGAAAACGCCGTCAAGGCCGCGGCGCAGCTCAAGGTGACGTGGAAGCCGACCCCGACGCTGCCCGATATGCGGGACGTCGAGACGGCGCTGCGCGCCAATCCGTCCACGCCGCGTACCCTGATTGATAAAGGCAACGTCGACGCCGCCGTCGCTTCGGCGGCAAAGCCGATGCCGCGGACTTATGTCTGGCCATACCAGATGCACGCCTCGATCGGCCCGTCCTGCGCCGTTGCGGACTATCAGGAAGGCAACATCAGGGTCTGGTCCGGCACGCAGAATCCTCACATGCTTCGCGCGGATCTCGCGCTGCTGGTGGAAAAGCCGGAAGCCGATATCGACGTGATCCGG
>NZ_JADGRI010000272.1 GCF_017881085.1 Bradyrhizobium sp. | reverse complement strand
GCTCGCTCTGGCGTTGGGCGCGGCTGCCTGGATCTCCGATTCCGATCAAACCACAGCACTCGCATCGGCGGCTTTGCCACGCGGCCCGGATCCCCTCTCCTTCAACGAACGTTTTTCGTCGCTCTCGATGTCCGGATCGCCGGCCACCGAATTGAAGTTCCGCCTCGCCAGGGACACGCTTGCCCGACAGTTGATAGCTCCGGACTGGCGCGCCAGCTTTGTCGAACAGGCCCGTCTCGACGCGGGCAGTGTCGATCAGAGCAGGCGCGACGAAAGCAAGGCCGACGAAAACAAGACCGGTGAAAGCAGGCCCGACGAGAGCAAGCCGCCGGCTGCAACCGGCATTCCCTTGCCAAGGTCTCGTCCCGCTACAGCGGACCTGGAATCGCGGGCCGGGTCGGCCCTGGCTGACAACGCGGCCCGGCCGGACGACCGCACGCTTCTGCAAAAACTGTCCGACCTGCTGCCGGGTCATATCAAGCTGGCCTCGCTCGAGCCGGACGGCGGGCTGTTTCGCCAGGGGCCTGATCTCGCGTCGCTCGGCTACGACAATCTCACCGCGGTTTACGACATCTCGGCCCATGCGGTTTACCTGCCGAACGGCATGAGCCTGGAGGCGCACTCGGGAATGGGCAGCCTGAAGGACGATCCCGAGCACGTCAGTGTGCCGAACGCCGGCGCGACCCCGCCGGCCGTCTATGAACTGAAGCCGCGCGAACGGCTGTTTCACGGCGTGCAGGCGCTGCGCATGATCCCAGCCGAGGGCAGTACCACGAACGGACGTTCCGGGCTGCTCACGCACAGCTACATGCTCGGCCCCGACGGCGATTCCAACGGCTGCGTCTCGATCAGGGACTATGATCGATTCCTCAAGGCCTTCAACGACGGAGCGATCAATCGGCTCGTCGTCGTCCCGAGCCTGAGCGGAACGACACTGGCCGGTCAGCACTCGAACACGCCGTCATGAGCGATGCATCCATTTCCGAAACGCCGTTGCGAACGACATTCAAGATCAGGCTGAACGGGAAAGCGGTACCGATCGCCACCGTCGGCCAGGCCTATCAGTTCCTGACCAATCTCAGTTCGATCGAGTGGCTGGAATTCCGCGCGTTGCATGCCGACGCCGTCAATTGGCTTCAGGGCGCCGCCGATGATGCGATGCTGACCGTGCCTGCGACCAACGCGCTGCGTGCGCTGTTCGTAAGAGCAAGAGTGCTTTGACGGCATCAGGCGATGCTCCGGTCGCGCGGCTCGCTGGGCTAACGGTCCGGCACCGGTTCAGGCGGGCGGATCGCGGACCGTGACGAGCGGGATGCGGGAGGCGACCGCTTCGCCGCGGCATCCCCCGATCGGCGGCGCTGTGGGCTTGCGACGGATTCCAGATAAGAGCTGAGCGCCCAGGCCGAGCTGGAATTGCTCGCGTAGTGATCTTTCAGGAACAAGAAGAGCGTCAGACGAAAGCGGCCCTTGGCAAGACCGCGCGGGCTGCGATGACATGTCGCGCAACTATCCGCAAACAGCTTGGCGGGCGATTTGCCCTGATCGAGATTCTGCGCGTATGCCGCGCCGCCGATCGTTGCCGAAATGGCGCCAACGGCGAGTAGGCGAAACCAGAGTTTCCGCGGCGACACATGTTTCGACGCTAACTGCATACGGGAGCCTCAGTTCGAATTCCCGCCCGCCGCCGCCGGCGCGGCCGCATCCGGCGCCACCGGTTTTGCGCCACCCCCCGTCAGCCGCTCCAGCACCGACTTCACCGCATCCCGCGTCTTGCGGTCCTTCACCGCGTCGAGCAGCGGAGCGGACGCCGGCGAGCGGCGGATCAGGCTTTCCGGATCCGGAAAGATCAGGGGATCGTCCCACGGGCCCTGCACCACGAACGGCAGATCGAAGCCGGGCGGGCCGCCCGCCGGCGTATTCAGACTGGCCACGCCTTTCATGTCGTATTCGCGCGAAGGCACGGAGGCGGTGCCGGTCAGCGTGAGACGGGCGGCGGGGCCTTCGACGCGGATATCCTCGGCGGTGGCGACGCCGTCGGCGAATTTCACCGCGATCGTCAGCTTGTCGTAAGGCGTCGAGCCGGAGCGGAAATTGCCACCGCCGGACAACGGCCGGCGCTCCAGCCGCTTCAGGAGTTGCTCGACATTGAAGCCCGAGATCGCGCCGTCATGACCCGTCAGGGACGCGGTGCCGTCGAGCGATGATGCGAGGCCGAACGGGCTCGAGCCCGAGGCCACCAGCGAGACGTTGAGGTTGCCGCGGCCGGACAGCTTTGTCACCCCGAACAATTCGCTGGCGCAGGCCTGCAGATCGACGTCGGTGAACTGGAACTGCGCCTTGACGTCGGCGATCGCGTCGGAGCGCGCGATGCCGAACGAGCCCCTGGCGATGCCGCCATAGACCTGCGCCTCGCCGACGGAGAGCGCCAGCGCGCCGCCGCGTAGGTTCGCGCCGAACGCGGTGCGGCCGAGTCGTGTCGCGCCGATCGTCACCCGTGCCGCCGACAGCCGCATGTCGAGGTCGGTGGTGGACAGCGCGTTGAGATCGAACGCCTGCCGGTTCCAGTCGCGCGCGCCGCTGGCGAGTAGGCGGAAGGTGGAGATGTAGGGCGTGAAGTCCAGGTTGCCTGCGGCCAGCGTCGCCTGCAGCGTCTGGCGGCCGTTATTGGCGTAGGTCATGACGCCCTCGGCGACGTTGCCGTCGAGTTCGACGTTGACGTTTGTGAGCGCGATCGACGGTCCGACCAGATTGGCGCGCGCCTTCAGCGCGAAGCGGCCGAACCCGCCGCTGCCGGGCGGCGCTCCGCCCATCCAGCCCAAGGCGCTGCGCAAGGACGGGCTGTCGATGGTCAGGACGCCTTCCATCATCATGCTGGTGCGGTCGGCGACGCTGCCGTCGAAAGCCACCTTCAGCGGCGCGCTGGAAAGCCGCGCCTTCAGGCCAGAACGGTCACCCGACAGAGCGGCAAGGAAGTCGCTGGCCGAGATCGCGCCGTCGACACGCTCGCCGCGCCAGTCGAATTGCCCGGTCGCGGCGAACGACCGCGAGATTGACGGCCAGGCCAGCGAAAGGTCGATATCGTCGAGCTTTTCGGACAGGTGATTGGCGGCGTCATCATAACTGAGCACGCCGTCCTGGATCCGGATTTCCGAGAACGACACCGGGTTGTCGGCGCCGGGCTTCATGGTGCGGGCAATGGTGTCGATGAACGGCGTCCAGTTGCTCTCCCCGTCGGGGGTGCGGACCACGCGAATATGCGGACGCAGCATCATGACGTCGGCGATCTCGAACCGCTGCAGCAGCAGCGGCAGCAAGCGCAGATTAGCGGTCAGCACATCGACCGAGAGCGCGGGGTCGGTGGCGGCGGAGCCCTTCAGCCCGACGTCATGAAAGGAGACGTAGCTTGCCGGAAAGACCGAGACGTCGATCGGGCCATGGATCACCAGATCAAGGCCGGTGACGGCCCGGATTTGCGCCTCGACCGCCTGGCGCAGGGCGTCCCGGTTGAGAAACCAGGACGTCGCGACCAGGCCGATAAGCGCCACGCCGAGCAACGCCGCGATCGGCGTCCCCAGGCGCTTCATTCCTTGGGCCATCGTCAATGACATATCCGGGTCTGCTTGAACCGAAGCCGGGTTGAGCTCGGCGGGTAGCGGTTGAAAAAGGGGACGGACTGGGTGCCCCCGAACTCGGCTTTACCCGAGTTCGGCAAAACACGCTATCCAAGTCGGCAAAGGCCGACTTGGATTGCCATGCCAACTTCGGCAACTTGCTGGGCTTTCTTGACGCTTTCAAGGCCATCTTCAAGGCCTACCCAGGCGTTCCGAACCGTCCGAAGGCCCTGGGGAGCCGTCATTGACGCACTGCGAAGATTTCGCCTAATAATCCCCATTCGCGCACGCCGTAAGCGCCTTATCCTCCATTCAGGTCGCATTTCATGAACAAGGTCTATCCCGACGCCAAATCGGCACTCGAAGGGCTCTTGAAGGACGGCATGATGATCATGTCCGGCGGGTTTGGTCTCTGCGGCATCGCCGAGACCCTGTCGGACGCGATCCGCGACTCCGGCGTCAAGAACCTCACCGTGGTCTCCAACAATGCCGGGGTCGACGGGATCGGACTGAGCCGACTCCTGGAGACGCGGCAGATCAAGAAGATGATCTCGTCCTATGTCGGGGAGAACAAGCTGTTCGCCCAGCAATTCCTCGCCGGCGAGTTGGAACTGGAATTCGCCCCGCAGGGCACGCTGGCCGAACGCATCCGGGCCGGCGGCGCCGGAATTCCGGCGTTCTACACCAAGACCGGCGTCGGCACCCTGATCGCCGAGGGCAAGGAAGTGAAGGAATTCGACGGCGAGAAATATCTGATGGAGCGCGGGCTGTTCGGCGACCTCGCCATCGTCCACGCCTGGAAGGGCGACACCGCCGGCAACCTCGTCTACCGCAAGACCGCGCGCAACTTCAATCCTATGATGGCCACGGCTGCAAAAATCACCGTGGCCGAGGTCGAGCACCTTTTGCCCGCCGGCCAGATCGATCCCGACCACATCCACACGCCCGGCATCTTCGTCAAGCGCATCATTCAGGTCGGAACCGGCAACAAACGCATCGAGCAGCGCACCACGCGCAAACGCGAGGCGGCCGCCGCCGCCGGGGAGGAAGTCTGATGGCCTGGACCCGCGATCAAATGGCAGCGCGCGCCGCGAAGGAATTGCGCGACGGGTTTTACGTCAACCTCGGCATCGGCATCCCGACGCTGGTTTCGAACTTCATCCCCGACGGCGTCGACGTCGTGCTGCAGAGCGAGAACGGCATGCTCGGGATGGGTCCGTTTCCCTATGAGGGCGAGGAAGACCCCGATCTGATCAACGCCGGCAAGCAGACCGTCACCGAGCTGCCGTCGACCAGCTATTTTTCCAGTTCCGATTCCTTCGGCATGGTGCGCGGCGGGCACATCGACCTGTCGATCCTCGGCGCGATGCAGGTGGCGCAGAACGGCGATCTCGCCAACTGGATGATCCCCGGCAAGATGGTCAAGGGCATGGGCGGCGCCATGGACCTCGTCGCCGGCGTCAAGCGCGTCGTGGTCGTGATGGAGCATTCCGCCAAGGACGGCCCGAAACTCCTGAAGCAGTGTAACCTGCCGCTGACCGGCGAGCGGGTGGTCGACATGGTGGTGACGGATCTCGCCGTCTTCACCATCGACAAGCACGGCAAGGACGGCATGGCGCTGATCGAACTCGCCGACGGCGTCACGCTCGACGAGGTGAAGTCGAAGACCGAAGCCGAATTCCGGGTTGCGCTGAAGAACGCGTGAGAATGAGTGCGTAGGGTGGGCAAAGGCGCTCTTCGCGCCGTGCCCACCATCTTGTTTGTCGCGCCGATCACGCCTTGGCGGTGGCGACATCCTCCAGCCCGCGGTTGCGCGGCTCCACGCCCCAGGCCCACACCACCACGATCTGGACGATCACCAGGCCGATCATCAGCCAGAGCACGCCCGGCAGCTTGTAGGATGCCATCAGCGACCCGACGATAAAGGGCGAGACCACGGTCGCGGCGCGTCCGAGCGTGTTGCAGATGCCGTTGGCGCGCAAGCGGATCTCGGTCGGGAACAGTTCCGGCGTATAGACGCCGAACAGGATCGCCGTCTGGATATAGATCGCGGCGATCAGCACGAACCCGACGCTGAGCACGATCGCCGGATCGGAGGCGGCGTCGAAGCGGGCATAGATGAAGCCGGAGACGATGGTGACGATCGACGCACCGATGATGCTCCAGCGCCGCCCGACCGCGTCGGACAGGTAGGCACCGAGCGCGCAGCCGACCAGCGACGCGATCGACAGCACCAGCGTATAGGCAAGCGAGTTGGCGATGGTCAGCCCCTGGCGCAGGAAGAACTGCGGCAGGAACAGCACGAAGCCGAAGATCAGTGTATTGACCGTGATCAGCACCCAGGAGCCGACGATCATGCGTTGCAGGAGCGGCGGTCTCAGCATGTCGGATGCGGTGACCTGCGGCACAGGCGCCGGCACCACCACTGGCGGCAGCGGCTTACCGGCGGCGGATTCCTTTTCGATTGCCTGCATCAGGGCTTCGGCTTCTTCGGTGCGGCCTTGCGATTCGAGCCAGCGCGGCGACTCCGGAAGATTCTTGCGCAGATACCAGACGATCAGCGAGCCGACGCCGGCGAGGATGAACATCGGCCGCCATCCAAAGGCCGGGATGATGAGATAGCCGAGCAGGGCGGTCACCGGGAATCCGGCCACCACGATGAACACCATCATCGACAGCCAGCGCCCGCGCGTCTTCGGCGGAACGAACTCCGACAGCGTCGAATAGCCGACGACGATTTCGGCGCCGAGGCCTAGCCCCTGCACGAAGCGGCAGGCAATCAGCTGATTGATATCCTGCGCGAACGCTGCCGCCAGCGACGCCAGCCCGAAGATCAGGAGATTGACCTGATAGGTGAACCGCCGCCCGTACTTGTCGCCGACAAATCCGGTAATCAGCGCACCCAGCGTCATGCCGACAAAGGTCAGCGAAATGAACTGCAGGTTTTGCGGAACGGTCGAGAACTTGGTCTGGAGCGCCGACGCCAGCACGCCGCCGGCGACGTAGAGATCGTAGCCGTCGAAGAACATGCCGGCCCCGACCAGCCAGAAAATCCGGTAGTGAAACGATGAGATCGGCAGCCGGTCGAGACGTGCGCCGGCGTTTACTGCGGTAACCATGGAATTCCCCCTAGATCTCTGTTTGTTGGCGCGGCTGCCGGTTTGTTTGCTCTGATGCAGCCGCGTGCTGTTCGCGTTAGTTCAATCGTCGCTGGGCCGCCGTGTCGCGGTACCAGTCGAACGGCTGATCGTGGGTCGCGACCATCACGCTCTTGACGTTGAAATGGTCGTCGAAGCTTTCGGTGCCGAATTCGCGCCCCACCCCGGAATCGTCGACGCCGCCCCAGGGCGAGGCCGGATCGAGGCGGTGATGGTCGTTGATCCAGACGATGCCGGCCTTGACGCTCGCAGCGACGCGATGGGCGCGGGCGACGTCGCGGGTGCGGATCGCGGCCGCGAGGCCAAACGGCGAATCATTGGCGAGCCGCAGCGCCTCCGCCTCGTCCTTGAACGGCGTCACCGAGGTGAAGGGGCCGAACACTTCCTCCTGGAAGATGCGCATGTCGGACTTCACATCCGCGAACACCGTCGGCTGCACGAAATAGCCGTTCTCGTGGCCGGGCACTTTGGCGGCGGCGCCGCCGGCCACCAGCCGCGCGCCGTCGTCGCGGCCGAACTGGCAATAGGACAGCACGCGGTCGCGCTGCCTTGCCGAGATCACCGGCCCCAATTGCGTTAGGGGATCGAAGGGATCGCCGATCCGGATGTTTTGGGTTTTTGTCTTCAGCTTCTCGACGAACTCGTCATAGATCGAGGCCTGCACGATATGACGGGAAGCGCAAACGCAGGTTTGCCCCGCGCCGATGAAGGCGCCGAATGCCGCATAGTTGACGGCCTGGTCGACATCGAAATCGTCGAACACCATCACCGGCGTCTTGCCGCCGAGCTCCATGGTCTGGTGCGCGAACACTTTTGAAGCCGCCGAGCCGGCGAT
>NZ_JADGRI010000047.1 GCF_017881085.1 Bradyrhizobium sp. | reverse complement strand
CGCTCTCCGCCGGACAATTCGGTGACGCGGCGCTCGCTGAACTCCATGACATCGGCCGCCCGCATCGCGCGCAGCACGGCTTCCGCATCTTTCGCCGTCAATCGCGCCGGGTCGGTCGCGCCATGCGGGTAGCGGCCGAGCGCGACAATATCGCGCGCCGGCAGCGGCCAGTGCACGAGGTGGCCCTGCGGCAGATAGGCAAAGCGGCGGGCGCGTTCGCGCAACGAGAGCGACGACAAGTCGTCGCCGCGGACACGAATGACGCCGTCCGAGGGCACCAGTCCCGCCAGCGCGCGCAGCAGCGTGGTCTTGCCCGCGCCGTTCGGTCCCACCAGCGCCACCAGATGGCCAGCCGACAGCGCCAGCGAGATATCGTGCAGCACGAGGCGGCCGGCCAATGTCACGTTCACGTCGCGTGCGGTAACGAGGGCAACGTCGGTCATGCGACGCCTCCCGAAAGCGCGCGGCGTTCGCGCATGATCAGATAGAGGAAGAACGGCACGCCGATGATCGAGGTCAGCACGCCGACCTTGATATCGGAGGTCGACGGGATCATGCGCACCGCGATATCGGCCGCCAGCAGCAGCGCGCTGCCGGTCAGCGCGCTGGGAATCAGCAGCCGCGCCGGATCGTGGCCGATCAGGGGCCGCATCAGATGCGGGGCCACCAAACCGATAAAACCGATGCTGCCGGACACGGCGACCGCGCCGCCGACGCCGAGCGCAACGCCCGATATCACCATCAGCCGCAGCCGGCCGACATCGACGCCGAGGCTTTGCGCGGTTTCCTCGCCAAGACTGAGCGCGCGAAAGGCGTGGCGCTGGCTCAGAAGAAGGACCGCGCCCGCGACCATGAACGGCAGCGCCAGCATGACGTGGTGGAAGCTGCGGTCCTCCAGCGAGCCGAGCAGCCAGAACGCGATTTCTAGCACGACGAAGGGATTGCTGGACAAATTCATCACCAATGCAGTCGCGGCCCCCGCAAGGCTCGAGATCGCAAGGCCGGCCAGAATCAGAATCAGAAGGCCGGCGTTGCGGCCCGCGATCGCGAGCAGCGCGAAAACCGAGGCGAAGGCGGCGGCGATCGCCATCACCGGAAGCGCGTAGGAGCGCACATCGGCAAGGCCGAACGCGATCACCAGCACCGCACCGAACGCGGCCGATTGCGGCGCGCCGAACAATTCGGGTGACGCCAGGGGATTGCGCAGCAAGCCCTGCATGGCCGCGCCCGACAGCCCGAGCATCGCGCCGATCGCAAAGCCGAGAATGGTGCGCGGCAGCCGGATTTGTTGCACGATCACCTGCTGCACGTCGCTGCCGCCGCCGAACAGGGCATCGATCACGGCCGAAGGCGACAGCCGCACCGGCCCGACCCCGAGCGAGAGCAGCACCAGCAGCACCACGAGGACGACGAGCGCCGCCGTCACGCCGGCGCGCCGTCGCGCCGCGATGTCAGCCGTCGCCATGACGTTCTGAATGCTCATCAATCGTCCTCGAGCGGCAACCTCGTCGCCTTGGGCCCAATGCTCATACAATGATTGAGGTCGGGCACAAGCGGCCCTGGCGAACAAAATGCGTACCGCGGCGTTCGAAGCCTCGCGGCCAAACGATGGCATTGACTCTTCACCCGGCAAACTTCTAGATATTCGCGACGGTTCCCCAGCTTGGGGATCAAAAGGGAATGCGGTGCGGGGAAATATCCCCAATGCCGCGGCTGCCCCCGCAACTGTAAGCGGCGAATCTTTCGTCATATGCCACTGGGAATCTCGGTCCTGGGAAGGCGACGAAGGGTAACGACCCGCGAGCCAGGAGACCTGCCGTCAGCCGTGGTCACACGCGAAGATGTCGGTCGGGGAGTACAGACATTAGCTTCACCTGCGGTGCGAAAGCCCATGGTGAGACTTCGTTCGCTGTGACGTGCCACTGACGTCATACCGAGGTCCAACCATGTCTTCCATCCGCAAAGCCGCAGCGCGGCGTCGCACCTATCTGCTGGCTTCAACTGTTCTTGTTCCCATCCTCTCTCTGAGTATTGCCGCCGCCAAAGCGCAGCAATCGGCGTCGCCGAACCTGCTGCCGACCATCGAGGTCCAGGCGCCCGCCGATCAAAGCAGAACCCGTTCGGAGCCCGCACCAGAGCAGCCTTCCGCATCTCGCCGCGCCGTCCCTGCCGGGCAGCAAACCTCCACCGATGCAAAGCCACAGGCTACGCCGGGCAAGGAGACGGCCCTCGTGGTCAGCCCGACCGCGACGGAGACGCCGGTCGATCAGATCGCGAGTTCGGTCACGGTGATCACCGCCAAGGATATGGAACGCGACCAGCGGCGCACCGCGCCCGACGCGCTCGCCACCGTGCCGGGCCTCAATGTCGTTCAAAGCGGCGGTCCGGGCGGCCTGACCTCGGTGTTCATGCGCGGCACCAACTCGAATCACACCAAGATCCTGATCGACGGCATCGATGTCAGCGACCCCAGCAATCCGAATCGCTCGTTCGACCTCGGCCAGCTGTTGACGTCGGACATCCAGCAGATCGAGGTATTGCGGGGGCCGCAAAGCGGGCTCTATGGCGCCGACGCGCTCGGCGGCGTGATCTCGATCATCACCAAGAAGGGCGAAGGCCCTCCCCGTGCGACCGCAACGATCGAAGGCGGCTCGTTCGGCACGTTCAACCAAAATTTAGGTCTGAGCGGGGCGCAGGACCGGATCAACTACGCCTTCAACGTCGCGCACTTCCGCGCCACCGACGTTCCGGTGACGCCGCTGGAACTACTGCCGCCCGGTCAAAAAGCGATCGGCAACAATTACGACAACATGACGTATTCGACCAAGCTCGGCGCCGAGGTCAGTGAAAATCTGACCCTGAACGCGGTGGCACGCTACACCGACGCCACCCTGCACTTCACCGGCGATACATTCGACCCGGTGACGTTTGCGAGCTTTCCGGCCGCGGCGCAGAGCACGCAAATCGTGCATCAGCTCTTCACGCGCGAAGAAGCCGTCTGGTCGGTGCTCGACGGCCGCATCAAGAACTATTTCGGCGTCAACTACACCAACAACTGGAACTACAACATCTCACCGGGCGACGTGGCGCCGACGATCACGACCGGCGACCGGCTGAAATACGACTGGCATACCGTCACCCGGCTCGCGCCATACCACACCGTCATCATCGGCGCGGAGCATGAGACCGAGACGTTGCAGACATCCACGGTGTCGGCGCAAAACGTCAACAAGGCAGCCTATGTCGAATTGCAATCGCAGTTCGCAAACCGCCTGTTCCTGGTCGAGAACGTCAGACAGGACGACAACGACCGCTTTGGCGAGCATCCGACCTTCCGGCTCGCTCCGGCGCTGATCGTTCCGTTCACGGAAACCAAGCTCAAGGGAAGCTATGGCACCGGCTTCAAGGCGCCGACGTTGAACCAGCTTTTCGTCAGCTTTCCGGCGTTCTTCTTTTTCGCCAACCCGAACCTGAAGCCCGAGGAAAGCGTCGGCTATGACGCGGGCTTCGAGCAGCCCCTGTTCAACGACCGGATCCGTTTCGGGTCGACCTATTTCCACAACGACATCACCAACCTGATCCAGAGCGTGGTCGATCCCGCGACGTTCAGCAGCACCAACGTCAACGTCGGAAGGGCGACGACGGAAGGCACCGAGAACTTCGTGGCCGCCGGCATCACCGACCGCATTCGGGTTCGCGCGGACTACACCTTTACGCGCAGCGTCGATGCGATGACGGGGCTGGAACTGTTGCGCCGGCCCAAGGAGAAATGGAGCGCCAATGTCATCTGGAATCCGATCGATCCGCTGACATTGTCGGCAACCGTGCTGCACACTGGCAGCTTCATCGACGCCAATCGCGATTTCAGCATCCCGCGTCTGCTGGCGCCGGGCTACACCGTTGTCAATGTGGCGGCCGACTACGCCGTGACCGATCAGTTCAAGGTTTTCGGCCGCGTCGATAACCTGTTCAACGTCCACTACCAGAATCCGACCGGCTTTCTGCAGCCGGGTCTCGGAGTATATGGCGGCATCCGCGTTGCCAGCTATGGCGTGAAGTAGCGCCGGCGTTTGCTATTGGATTTCCGGCCGCCTGCGTTCAAGCGGCCGATGATTCAGCGCCGACACCCGCGCAATTGGGCGCGGCTGCTCAGTCCAGCTTCCGAAACGCGCCGGCTGGCCCTTGCCACTCGAACCGGTCGGGATGGAGCAGATGGGCCAGAAGCTCCGTTCCCTCAACGACCCGCGGTCCCGGACGCGCGAAATAGGAGTTCGCGTCCACCGCATAGACGCGGCCGTTGCGCACCGCCGGCAGATCGGCCCAGCCGGGGTAGCTGGTCAGCATTCGCGCCTGATCGGCAGCCTTTTCCAGGCCAAAGCCGCAGGGCATGACGATCAAGACCTCAGGCTTCCACTGCAGAACGTCTTCCCAGCGGACTCGAACGGAATCGCTCCCCTCGCGACCAAGCTGGTCGCTGCCGCCGGCGATGCGAACCATTTCCGGAACCCAATGGCCGCAGCAATAGACGGGATCCATCCATTCCATGCAAAAGACTCGCGGCCTCGACGACGCCGTGCGCGCCGTCGCCTCGACCTTCTCGAGCCGGGCCCTGCCGTCCGCGATCAATGTTTCCGCCGTCTCGAGGCGGCCCGTCGCGGCGCCGAGCTCGCGCAGATTGTCGAAGATCTGTTCGAGGCATTTCGGCGTGAGCCACAGGATCTGAGGATTGGAGGGAAGCACCTTCAACAGCTGCGAGACTTCGTTTCCCGAGGGTGCACAGACCTGGCAGAGGTCTTGCGTGACAATGAGATCGGGCCCGATTTGGCGCATCAAGGTCTCGTCCACCCGATAGAGACTCAAGCCATCGCGCAATCTTTGCGTCACGGCCACGTCTATTTCCGACTGACTCATGCTTTCGATCGGAAGCACGTTGCGGACAACGACGGGCTTGCTTGCGATCTCCGGCGGGTAGTCGCATTCATGGGTCACGCCCATCAGCCGGTCGCCCAGACCAAGCGCGCATACCATTTCGGTGGCCGAGGGAAGGAACGAGACGATGCGCCGGGTCTCGGCCGCGGCCATCTGACTGGAAGAACCATCAGAGGCGGTTTGAAGCATTTTTGTCCCCATCTGTTTCTTTAGACCGGCAAATCGCAGCCCAAATAACATCATGACGGAGGCTACAATGTACTCTGGGATCTACACGGCAGCCAACGGCTGTCTCACCGCCCCCCGCGTTTTCTAATAGCCGAATTACTGGCAGGCAGGCGCGACGAGAAGGTTCGGATCAGCCGGTCTCGCCGTCCAGTACCCCCGTTGATTGAAGCCCGCATTGGCTGTCGTCGGAGCGCATATGTAGCTTGTCTTGCCAATGCAAAGAGGCGAACCAATGGAGTAGATGAGGCTTTCATATATGCAGTAGTTGCCGATCCCGGACGGCAGATCGGTCGGCGGTATTGCCGGCGGGACAAAGGGCGGCGGCTGATTTTGTGCCCCGGCCGCCTGCGCGGAAATCAAAAACGCCAGGATCGTGATGAAGCGTAGCATTGATTCCTTCCGCTCAAGGTAACGTAGCGCCAAACCTGTCATCGTAGCGTGACGGGTAACTTTGACATTTCGAGAACAAGAAATAATCGACCCTCCCGGAAGTTTGGGCCGAAAAGGTTGGGCGGGCCACCAGCCACGGTCGGCGCGACCGATTTTTCTCTTGGCATCGCCCTGGCGAGCCTTCGGAAACCAGACCTCGCCGCGTTCGCTTTCGCGGGTGGGCGGGAACAGTTCCCGCCGATCCCCCTTGCTATCGATGAGGCCTAAAGCTCTGGTGATGCAGCACTTTCCGCTCTTCACCACAATGGCAAATTCGGACTGAAAAGGACCCTTTTCCATCCGATTCCGGCCGAAAGATGCGGCTTTATCGCTCCGGGGCGTGGTATGATGAATCATTGACCGGTCGCCGCCCATGGATGCGCGCCCGTAAGTATTGAGGCAATCGATGAATGACGAACCGAAAAGCCCGGCCGAACTGAAAGAGATCAGGCTGAACCGAAAAATCGCCCAGGAGGCCGAAGGCATCAAGGCGATGGCGGATATCGCGGCAGCCGATATCGCGATCCGTAAACGGACGGCCGACCTGCGCGCGCAGCGCCTGGCGAGAGAAGCCGCCGACCGCGACAAACCGCCGGAGCCCAAAGTCAAGGCCAAAGCCAAGCCCAAGAAGAAAACGACGCAGAAGAAGACGACTTAAATGACCAAACAGGACCGCAACCGAGCCGATGCGCGCTTCAACAAGACGAACCTGGCGAAGGCCGGCAAGTCCGAGCAGGAGGTCGCCGCAAAAGCCGTGCTCGACAACATGGCAAGGCTGAAGGCCTTGCGGCTCGCGCGCGAAGCCGCCGAGCCTCCGCTCCCTCCTGCCGTGAAAAAGGCGCGCGCCAAATCGCCGAAGAAGTCGGGCGAAAAGGCTCCGGCGCTGTCGGATTGGTTGGCGGGCCAGCAAAGCGGCGGCCGCCGGACTTAAGGCTCTTTATTATTTGGGCATGACCCCTTCGGAAAACCTCCGGGTCCGGGTCAGCTCTATGCCGGCACCGGCCATTGCACCATCGACCGCGTCTTGGTCGCGGCGTCGTAAACCTGCACCTGAAGCATCGGAAATTTGTTTTTCAGGGCCATGCCCGCTTCTTCGGCAGCTTCGACCGTGTCGTGGTGCGACTTGAAGTGGCCATCCACCACCAGCGAATAACCTGTGGTCGGCGCCTTGTCGGCGCGAATGACCTTGCGCGGCGTCTGTTCTTCCAATTCGATCTTCGGCTTCTTCATATTGGTTCCCAGATCATGACCGATTGAATCGGGTCACGATCTCTTCTCCTTGTTTACGCATGATCCTCGGAAGACCGGTTTCCACTTTTCCAAATCATGCTCGGGTTACGCCTCCCTTTACACCGAATGTGCGAAAAAGGCAGGAAAGATTTTCCGGCTGCGGGTAATATGTCCGTCAAAGGCGGTGAGATTGAGGTCGTTGCATTATGCGACGGTGCGTCGCCGCGCAAGACTTCGATCTATCGGATCAGGGGAAAACCATGGGTGGAGTCCGCAAGCAGAGTAAACCTCCCGGCAAGGACAACGACAAGCCGAGAAAACCGTCGCCAAAGCCGGCCGAGGATGACGACTATGAAGATGGCGACATCGCTACGCCGAAGCGCGATCGCTCCGGTGAAGACGACGAACCGTTATAGGATTTTCTAGCGGAAATCCTCGCTCTCGATCAGCCGGATGCTTGCGGGATCGAGCAGATGCGCACCCCAGCCGCCGCGCGCCAGGCCGAGCGCCGATTTCGGCGCAGCCAGCAGTGCGAGCGCGAGCATCGCCAGCGGTACGGCGCTGATCCAGTCCTGCCGCACCGGGGTCAATTCCTCGGTGCTGCCGGAATATGGACCGGTACCGGCAAGCAAACGCCAGCACTCGCGCAAGATTTCGCGACGCGTTCCGCCCCGCGATGCACATCCGAGCAGCGCCTGCATGGCGAGATGGGTGCGGATATCAACGCGGCTTTCGCCCGCCGCCGCCGGCGTTTCGCCCAATGACACCTGAAGCAGCAGGCCGACCAGATCGAGGCCGGCAAGCCAGGCGCTCATCGGCTCGACCAGGCGCGGATTGCAATCGATGAGAAGCGGCGTGGCGTCGTCGCCGGGCAGGATATAATCGACCGACAGCGCGCCGTGCCAGGCGAGTTTCTCGCCGATCGTGGCGAACAGCCCACGCACTTGCGGCCGGCTGACGCTGCGCTTGATCGCCTCCCCACCGCCGACGCCGGCGGCGATTTGCCGATAGGCGTGAAATCCAACGAGCTTGCCGCGGCAAAACACGGCCTGCGCCTTCTCGGTCGCGCCCGTGACAAATTCCTGCACCAGCACCTCGTCAGCGAACGCGCCGCTCGCGTTCAACTCGCGCAGCGCAGCTTCCAGATCGCCTTCGTTGCGCACGAACCAGATGCCGCGGCTGGCGGTGCCGACGGAGGCTTTGACGACAGAAGGAAATGTTATGGCGGCGCGCAGCTCACTTTCCGATTTCAGGATTCGCGTCGCCGGCTGCGGCAAACCCAATTCGTTCAGCAGCCGGCTGAATCCAGTCTTGCTGTGCACGCTGCGGTAACTTTCGAAACCCGGCAGCGCAAGGCCGACGCGATCCGCCAACCGCTGCTGCACGCGCGCAAACAGGAATCCCTGCTCGTGGATCGGCAGCAGCACGTCGAAATGCCGCGCGGCCAGCAATTTCTCCGCAAAGGCGAGAAACCCGGCGGGGTCGTCCCGCAGTCCCGGGCAGCGATGAAATTTCCGGACGAAGCGCGAGAATCGCGCGAAGCAATAGCGCGAGGGATCGCAGACCTCGACGAGATGCCCCGACAGACCCAGGATCGTGACCGCCTCCCGCGCCGACGTGCTGTTTCCTTCGGAAACCAGCACCCGGAGCGGTCTTGCAGATTGCGCGGAATCGGCCATGCCGGATCATTCCCGCCTCCGCAGCCAAAAGTCTCTCAATTTTTAACGGCTCAAATCCCGCTCCGGCACCCTTCGCAGGGGCTGCCATGCAGCGGTATTCATGGACAAATAACCGCCAGCCGGTAATTTCGGCGGGCCCTGCCGGGCCGTTGGAATGAACGGGGTCTTATCCAAGAGATGGTCGACGTCTTAGCCGCACCGCAACAAGCAAAATCGGACACCGCGCTGCGCACGCTGGTGCTGATTTCGATCGCGCACTGGGTCAGCCATTTCCATATGCTGGTAGTGCCGATGCTGTTTCCGTTTTTGAAGGCCCAGCTCGGCGTCGGCTATATCGAGCTCGGCTTCGCGCTGACCGTCTTCGCCGTGGTCTCCGGCCTGACCCAGGCGCCGATGGGCTATCTCGCCGATCATATCGGCGCCCGCAAGATCCTCTTGATCGGCCTCGCGGTCGGCGGCTTCGCGCTGATCATGCTCGGCATGCACCTGAGCTATTCATGGCTGATCGCCAGCGCGGTGCTGCTCGGGCTTGCCAACAGCGTCTATCATCCGGCCGATTACGCGATCCTGGCGGCCCACATGGATGAAGCGCGGATGGGCCGCGCCTTTTCGATCCACACCTTTGCCGGATTCCTCGGCGGCGCGGTCGCGCCCGCCGTCGTCGCCGCGCTGGTCACCGTGAGCGGCGGCGTCGGCGCGCTGATCGTGGCCGGCGCCATCGGGCCGCTGGTGGCGCTGCTGCTGATCGTCGCCGACGTGCCCGACGCCAGTGCGGCCGATCGCAGGGTCGACGGCGAGCATCCGCCGAAGCAGAACATCATCACGCCAGCCCTGATCGTGCTGACGGTCTTCTTCACGCTGCTCAGCCTGTCCAACGCCGGCATCGGCAATTTCGGCGTGGTGGCGCTGATGAGCGGCTATGGCGCGTCGTTCTCGTCGGCCAATATCGCGCTGACGGCTTTTCTCGGCTTTAGCGCCGTGGGCGTGCTGGCGGGCGGCTTTCTCGCCGACCGCACCCGGCGCCACGGCCAGGTCGCCGCCGCCTGCTTTGCGATCAATGCGGTCATCGTGTTGGCGATTGCCGGCCTCAATCTGCCGTCGCCGCTGTTGACCGCGGCGATGGCGATGGCCGGGTTCCTCGGCGGCGTGATCGCGCCCTCGCGCGATATGCTGGTCCGCGATGCAGCGCCACCGGGCGCGGCGGGGCGGGCCTTCGGCATCGTCTCCACCGGGTTCAATCTCGGCGGCATCGTCAGCCCGTTGTTGTTCGGCTGGATCATGGACCAGGGCGCGCCGCATTGGGTGTTCGGCGCCTCGGTCGTGTTCATGGTGCTCACGGTGCTGCTCGCGCTGGTTACCGACCGCAGCCCGCAAGGCGGTTCCGAAGCCCCGGAGGCGAGGGTTTTGCAGCCCTGAGCCTCACCCACGGCGGTTGACAGCATCGTGTGACAACTCATGATGCGGCAACAAAGCAAAACCCGGGGATGAACGCCATGACCTCCAATCCAGACCTTGTGATCCGCGGCGGCACCGTCGCCGACGGTTTTGGCGGCGAACTGTTCGAGGCGGACGTGGCGATCACGGGCGGCCGCATCACCGAAGTCGGCAAGGTCGCTGGCAAGGGCAAGGAAGAGATCGACGCCAAGGGCAAGCTGGTCACGCCGGGCTTCGTCGACGTTCACACCCATTATGACGGCCAGGTCACCTGGAGCCACGAGATCACGCCCTCGTCGCAGAACGGCGTCACGACGGCGATCATGGGCAATTGCGGGGTCGGCTTCGCGCCCTGCCGTCCATCGGATCATCAGCGGCTGATCCAGTTGATGGAAGGCGTCGAGGATATTCCCGAGCCGGTGCTGAGCGCCGGCATTCCCTGGGCCTGGGAAAGCTTTCCGGACTACATGGACTGGCTGTCACAGCGCAGTTTCGACGTCGATATCGGCGCGCAGCTGCCGCATGCGGCGCTGCGGGTCTATGTGATGGGCGAGCGCGGCGCGCGACGCGATCCCTCCACCGCCGAGGACAACAAGGCCATGGCGGCGCTGGCGGGCGAAGCGGTCCGCGCCGGCGCGCTGGGGTTTTCCACCTCGCGCACCCTGAACCATCGCACCTCGACCGGCGATTTTACGCCGACCTTGAAGGCCGGCGAGGATGAGTTGACCGCGATCGCCGGCGCGATGCACGGCGTCGGCCGCAGCGTGCTGCAATTCGTGCTCGATCTCTCGACCCTGCATGAAGACCTGCCGATGATGCTGCGGGTAGCGGAAAACACCAGATGCCCGATCTCGTTCTCGATCACGCAGAACGACAAGGCGCCGCGGCGCTGGCGTCAGACACTGGACAGTATCGGCGAGGCTTCCGCCCGCGGCCTGTCGATCACCGCGCAAATCGCCGCGCGCCCGGTCGGGCTGCTGCTCGGACTGGAACTGTCGCGGAATCCGTTCCAGACCCATCCCAGCTACCGGGCGATCGCGAACCTGCCGCTGGCCGAGCGGCTGAAGCGGCTGCACCAGCCTGAAGTGCGCGCGGCGATCCTGAGCGAGACGCCGACCGCGACCGACGATCCGCTGTTCTTTCGGCCGAACTACGACAAGATGTATCTGCTCGGCGATCCCCCGGACTACGAACAGCCGCCGGAAAACGCGCTGGGCGCGCAGGCCCGCCGCCAGGGGCGGCAGCCGGAAGAACTGGCCTATGACGCGATGCTCTCGGACGAGGGCCGCGGCATGCTGTATGTGCCGTTTCTCAACTACGCCGACGGCAATCTCGATGCCACGCGGGAAATGCTGACCGATCCGCATTCGGTGCCTGGATTGAGCGACGGCGGCGCGCATTGCGGCATCATCTGCGATGCGAGCTTCCCGACCTATCTGCTGACGCACTGGACGCGCGACCGCAAGCGCGGCGAGAAACTCTCGATCCCCTTCGTGGTGGCGGCGCAGTCGCGCAAGACCGCTCTGTCGGTCGGCCTCTCCGATCGCGGCGTGATCGCGCCCGGCTACAAGGCCGACGTCAACGTCATCGACTACGATCGGCTGCACCTGCATCCGCCGAAGGTGCATTACGACTTGCCGGTCGGCGGCCGCCGTCTGCTGCAGCAGGTGGACGGCTACGACGCCACCATCGTCTCCGGCGTGGTGACGCAGCGCGGCGGGTCGGCCACCGGCGCGCGCCCGGGCCGGCTGGTGCGCGGCGCGCGGGACGGCCTGCGAAGCATCGAAGCCGCGGCTTCATAGCCTCACCGACGATCTGTTGTTGTCGCCGGCAACGACAAACCTGCGATATTCACTCGTCACGCGAACTTCGGCTGCGGCTGCTCTTGCGCCATCAGGCGCGCGCGCTCGGTGTTGGGCCACAGCAGCAGCAGGCCGAGCAGGCCGGATGCGGCCATGATGACGGCGTTGATGGTGAAGCCGGTCATGTAGCCCTCGAGCAGCCCGCCCGCGTGCTGGATCACGCTGCCCATCACCGAGGGCGCCAGAATGCCGGCCAGCGTGTAGATCGCGCCGTAGATCGAGATCACGGCGCCGCGCTGCGACACCGGCGTGAATTCGCTCAGCATCGGCGGACAGACCACATAGATCGATCCGCAAAGCCCCGATCCGACCACCAGAAGCGCGATCTGCACTCCGGCGCCATCGACATGCGGCATGGCCGCGAGGAACAGGCCGCCGACGACCAAGGGCACCGAACCGAGCACGCCGCGCGCGCCGCGGGTGGAGAAACCGCGCGCCATCATCACCTGCGAAATCCACCCGGTCAGCAGCACGATGGTGGCGCCGAACACCCAGGGCAGGACCGAAATGAAGCCAGCTTGCTGTTGCGAGAAGCCGAGGCCCTTGACGATGAAGGGCGTGAACCAGGTCAGGCCGAGCGACAGCGCCCAGTAGGCGCCGAAGGTCGCCGCGCAGCAACCGATGAAGGTGCGCGAGGTCAGCAGCTGCAAATAGGGAATACGAAGTTCGGCCTTGGCCATCGCGGCGGTCTGAACCAGCGGCCCTTCCCTGCCCACGACCAGCCACGCCGCCACCCACATCAGGCCGACGACACCGAGCGCGCCGAAGGCATAGTGCCAGCTGTGATTGACGATCACCCAGTTCAGCGCCGGCACCGCGATGATCACGCCGAAGGCGGAGCCCTGCGACAGGATCGCGGTGGGCAACGTCCGCTTCTCGTCGGGGAACCATTTGTAGATCGCATGGACCGCCACCGAGAACGCCGGGCCTTCGCCGGCGCCGAGTATCACGCGGCAGATCAGAAGCGTGGTGAAGCTGACCGTGCCCACCATTGGAAACTGCGCCAGCGCCCAGATCGCCGCGAGTGCCAGCAGCACCCAGCGGGTGGCGATGCGGTTGACGATGAAGCCGACCACGACGGCCGAGACCGAAAACAGGAAGAAGAAAGAGGAGCCGAGCAGACCGAACTGTTCCGGTTCCAGTTTCAGCTCGGTCATGATCGGCACGCCGGCGAGGCCCACCACGATCTTGTCCGCGAAATTGACCAGCATGAACAGAAACAGCAGAAACGTGATTTTCCAGGCGCCCTTGGGCGTCGGTTGCGCGGCCATGATCTCTCCCCGATTTATCGTCGTCGGCCTGTTGATCGGCCGCGGCCAATGCTACCCGTGGGGTGTCGGGCAATGCAACCGAACATTTTCAGGCGGCTCCCGGTGCGCCGCAGCAGGGCCACCTGTCCAGATGGCGCCCCGGGGCTCTTCGGCCGGCCTCCTGCAACCGGATCACGATCGTGTCGCAACGCGATTGAGACCGTGATCTCTCGGTCCGGCCTTGCTATGTTGCGGGACAAATTGCCAGGGGATTTTCATGCAGAGAACGATCCAATGCCGTGCGAGCGCGATCGGCTTGCTCGTTTCGCTTTCGATGCTCGCGGGATGGGGCCCGGCGGCGGCCGAGGACACCAAGGCACCGGACTATGCGGCCATCGTGGCGGCACCTGATCGTAGCGACGCCGATCGGCAAACCGATCTGCGCCGTCAACCCGCCAAAATGCTCGCCTTCACCGGCGCGCGAAGCGGAATGAAGGTGCTGGATATGGGGGCCGGCGCCGGCTACAGCACGGAGCTTTTGGCGCGCGCCGTCGGCCCTGATGGTAAGGTCTACGCGCAGGAATCGGCCGCGGTCATGGAACGGGTAAAGGACAAGTTCGATATTCGCGCCCAGAATCCGGCCATGAAGAACGTCGTGCACCTGATCCGGAACTACGACGATCCCTTGCCGCCCGAGGTCAGCGGGCTCGACCTGATCACTTTCTTCTTCGCCTATCACGACGTGACCTATATGCCGGCCGATCGCGCCGAGATGAACAGGAAGATGTTTGCAGGCTTGAGGCCCGGCGGCTTCCTCGTCATTGCCGACCACTCCGCGCGGGCGGGCGATGGCACGGGCGTGGCGAAGACGCTGCACCGCATCGAGGAGAGCACGCTGCGCAAGGAGATCGAGGCCGCCGGGTTCAAGCTCGCGGCCGAAGCCGATTTCCTGCGTTACCCCGAGGATCCGCGCGACGCGGCGGTGTTCAAGCCGCAGGTGCCGGTCGACGAATTCGTGCTGAAATATCAAAAGCCGCTGTGAGATTTCGCGCCCGCTTCGCATTTCAACCGGCAAACCCATCGTGCTGAGCGTCCGCAGCCTCGCAAAAACCTATCGCTCCGCCGGCGAAGACGTCGTGGTGCTGCGTGGCGTCAACCTCGATATCACGGCGGGCGAGCGCGTGGCGCTGACCGGAGAATCCGGCAGCGGCAAGAGCACGCTGTTGCACCTGATCGCCGGCCTCGATCGCCCCGACGGCGGCGAGATCAGGCTGGCCAACATCGCCGTTTCCGATCTCAGCGACGCCGGGCGGGCGGAGCTGCGCCGGGACCGCCTGGGACTGGTGTTCCAGCAATTCAACCTGATCCCGAGCCTGAGCGTCGGGGACAATCTGAAATTCCAGTCGCGCATCGCCGGCCGTCACGATGCCGCCTGGCATGCCGAGTTGGTGGAACGCCTCGGGCTCGGCGCCCTGCTAAAACGCTATCCCGAACAATTATCCGGCGGCCAGCAGCAGCGGGTCGCGATCGGCCGCGCGCTCGCGGTAAAGCCGCTGCTGCTGCTCGCCGACGAGCCCACCGGAAACCTCGACGAGGCGACCGCGGACGACGTTCTGGCGCTGACGCGCGACCTCGTGACCCGAACCGGCTGCGGCTTCCTGATGGTGACGCACTCGGCGAGACTCGCCGCCACGCTGGACCGCCAGATCCATCTCCATGCGGGCCTGATCGCATGAGCCGCATCCTCTGGATTCTCGCGGTGCTGTTGAGTCACTGGCGGCGGCATCCCATGCAGCTTGCGACCCTGCTGATCGGGCTGATTTCCGCGACCGCCTTGTGGAGCGGCGTGCAGGCGCTGAACGCGCAGGCCCGCGACAGTTACGACCGCGCCGCCGCCACCTTCGGCGGCGCGCGAACCGCTGTCCTGGTTGCGCGCAACGGCGGAACCTTCCCGCAAAAGCTCTTCGCCGAACTGCGCCGCGCCGGCTGGCCGGTATCTCCCGTGCTCGAAGGCCGCGTTCAGATCGACGGACGCTCGTTCCGGTTGTTGGGCATCGAACCCATCACCATCCCGGTGGAAGTCGGCAATGCGCCGGCGATCGGCCGGGCCGGACTGCAAGCTTTCCTGACGCCGCCGGGCGAGACGCTGGTCGCGCCGGACGCGCTGACCGATCTCAATCTGCCGGAAGGCGCGACACCTCCGACGAGCGACGGCACATCGCTGCCGCCGTTGCGCGCGCAGGCGCAACTGGTACCGGGCGTGCTGGTGGTCGATATCGGCATGGCGCAGCGGCTGCTCAACCGGCCGGACCAGATTTCCCGGCTCCTGATCGGCAAGACAACCGGCAAGCGCGCGCCGCTGGAAGGCGTCGCGGGCGACCAGCTCCGCCTGGTGCAGCCGGATGCGGAGAGCGATCTCGAACGCCTCACCGACAGCTTTCACCTGAACCTCACCGCGTTCGGGCTGCTATCATTCGTCGTCGGGCTATTCATCGTCAACTCGGCGATTGGGCTGGCGTTCGAGCAGCGGCTGCCGATGCTGCGGACCTTGCGCGCCTGCGGCGTGTCCGCGCGCATGCTGAACGCGGTGCTGGTGGTGGAACTGGTGTCGCTGGCGCTGGTCGCGGGCCTCGTCGGCCTGGTCTGCGGCTATTTGATCGCGGCGGCGTTGTTGCCGGATGTCGCGGCCTCGTTGCGCGGCCTCTACGGCGCGCAGATTCCCGGCCAGCTGACGCTGAAGCCGGAGTGGTGGCTCGCCGGCATCGTCATCTCCATCGCCGGCGCGCTGGCGGCAGCGACCACGAGCCTTGCGAAAGCAATCCGCCTTCCGATCCTGGCGGCGGCGCAACCCTATGCCTGGCAACAGGCGCAGCACCGCTGGCTGATCCTGCAGAGCGCGCTGGCGCTCGCCGTGCTCGCCGCCGCCGGGCTGATCCTGTGGTACGGCGAGTCGCTCGTTTCGGGATTTGCCGTGCTGGCCGCCTTGCTGCTTGGCGCGGCCCTGATCCTGCCCGCGATCCTCGAGCGCGTGCTTTCGTTCGGCCAGCGGCAGGCCGATGGCGCGCTCGCGGGCTGGTTCTGGGCCGACAGCCGTCAGCAGCTGTCGGGATTGTCGCTGGCCTTGATGGCGCTATTGCTCGCGCTCGCGGTCAATGTCGGCGTCGGCACCATGGTGGAAACCTTCAGCCGGACGTTTGTCACCTGGCTGGACGGGCGGCTGGCGGCGGACGTCTATGTCAACGCCTCCGACGCCGCGCAGGCCACGGAAATCAAGGCGTGGCTCCGCGAGCGGCCCGAAGTCGCCGCAGTCCTGCCCGGCGGCCGGGCCGAGGTGCAGATCGCGGGAGCCCCGATCGAGATCCTGGGCATGGCGGATCACGCCACCTATCGCGATCACTGGCCGCTGCTCGAATCGACCGCCAACGCCTGGAAAAGACTGCGCCCCGGCGACGCCGGCCTGATCAGCGAGCAACTGGCCCGGCGCTTGAAGCTCGGGATCGGCGACAGCGTCGAGGTCACCGCGGCAGGCGGAAACTGGGCGCTCGAAATCGTCGGCATCTACGCCGATTACGGCAATCCGAAGGGCCAGATCGCCGTCAATATCGCGGCGTTCACCCGCCGCTTCCCCGATGTGCCGCTGACGCGGATGGGCCTGCGTGTCTGGCCCGCGGCAGTGCCGGCCCTGATCTCGGCGCTGCAGGAGAAATTCGGTCTCGACGGCCGCAACCTGATGGATCAGGTCACGCTGAAAGCCGAGTCGACGCGGATCTTCAACAAGACCTTTGCGGTGACGGCGGCGTTGAACGCTTTCACGCTCGGGGTCGCCGGCATCGCGCTGCTGACGAGCCTGCTGACCCTGAGCAATTCCCGCCTGCCGCAGCTCGCGCCCTTATGGGCCATCGGCATCACACGGAAACGGCTGGCGGCGATCGAGCTGCTCAAGACGCTGTCGGTGGCGCTGATTACCACCCTGCTGGCGCTGCCGCTGGGATTATTGGTGGCGTGGTGCCTGATCGCGGTGGTGAACGTGAAGGCGTTCGGATGGCGGCTGCCGTTCCATGTCTTCCCGCTGCAATTGCTGCAGTTGCTGGGCGTGGCGATGGCGGCTTCGCTGCTGGCCGCCCTGCTTCCAGTGATAAAGCTGGCGCGCATGCAGCCGGCGCGCCTGATCAAGATTTTCGCCGATGAGCGATAGTTTCTCGATAACACGCCGCGCCCTGCTCGGCGGCGCCGTTGTTCTCGGGCTCGGCCGCAACGGCGCGCGCGCGCAGGGCTTTGCCGGGCTCGGCACGGACGCCCTGGGATTCGCACCCGTCGTTCCCGGCAAGGTTTTTTCGTTTCCGGCCGATCACGGTCCGCATCCGGACTATCGCATCGAGTGGTGGTACCTGACAGCGAATCTTAGGAGCTCGACCGGCGCCGCCTTCGGCGTGCAGTGGACGTTGTTTCGGCAGGCGGCGCGGCCGGGTACGCAGGGCGAAGGCTGGGCCAATCAGCAGCTATGGATGGGTCATGCCGCCGTCACCCGCGCCGACACCCACCGAACGAGCGAAAAATTCGCCCGCGGCGGGGTTGGACAAGCCGGCGTTGAGGCAAAGCCGTTTCAAGCCTGGATCGATGCCTGGCAAATGCGGGGCCTTGATGGCCTGCGCGACGACGCCATCGCGCCGCTCGAACTTGCCGCGGAGGCTGCGGATTTTTCCTACACGCTGCGGCTCGATGCCGACGGGCCGCTGGTGCTGCAGGGGGACGCCGGCTACAGCCGGAAATCGGAGCGCGAGCAGGCCTCCTACTATTACAGCCAGCCGTTCTTCAGGGCGGCGGGCCGCATCGCCATCGACGGCAAGCCCGTCGAGGTCACCGGCCTCGCCTGGATGGACAGGGAATGGAGCAGCCAGCCGCTGGCGTCGGATCAAACCGGCTGGGACTGGCTGTCGCTGCATTTCAATTCAGGCGAGAAACTGATGCTGTACCGGATGCGCCAGACGGACGGCAACAATTATGCTTCCGCCAACTGGATATTGCCTGATGGCAAGGGCCGGCAGATCGCATCGGCCGACATCACGATGACGCCGAAAGGGTTCACCGAGATCGGTGAGCGCAAAATCCCGACCACATGGGACATCGTGATTGCCCCGCTGGCGCTGAGGATCTCCTGCGTCCCGCTGAATCCGAAAAGCTGGATGGGAACGAGCTTTGCCTATTGGGAGGGGCCGATCAGTTTTGGCGGCAGCCACACTGGCGTTGGATATCTGGAACTGACAGGCTATTGAAAGACGAGGACGTCATTCCGGGATGCGCGCAAGCGCAGACCCGGAATCTCGAGATTCCGGGTTCGCTCGCTTCGCGACCGCCCAGGAATGATGGCTGCTATCAAAAGGGAATTCCAAAAAATGCTTCATTTCACCGCACTCGTCACCTGTCTCGCCATCGCGCTGTATTTCTTCACGTCGATTCAGGTGTCTAAGGCGCGGCAGGCGTTCGGCATCAAGGCGCCCGCGATCACCGGTAATCCTGACTTCGAACGGGTGTTTCGCGTGCAGATGAACACGCTGGAATGGATGCCGATTTTCCTGCCTTCGCTCTGGCTGTTTGCGATCTACATCAGCGATCCCATTGCCGCCATCATCGGCGTCGTCTGGATCGCCGGTCGCATCCTCTATATGACCGGCTATTCGCAGGCCGCCGACAAACGCGGGCGGGGTTTTGGCATTCAGGCGATGGCCGCCATTATTCTCTGGCTCGGCGCGCTGGGCGCCATCGTCTGGCGCCTCATTCACGCATGACCACTAGATAAAGGCGACGGCGACGCTTCTTGCCTTGCGCCGAATGACGCCGCAGCGCCGAGCCCGATCCGGCTCGATCAAGAGATCAAACTCAATCGGAAGCTTGTCCGGCTGCGCAACTTCGAGCACTGCTTCGGCATCCGATAGGTTCCGAACCATGCAACCGGTGCTGCTACGGCTCTCGAGCAACTCTATTCGTGCTGGCTTGCGCACAACCGGTCCGCAGCCACTGGACTTTCCGTTCATTGCGATCACCCCCATGAGCGGCTCAAGCATGAAGGATCAGGCAATTCCGGCCGGTTAATTTTGCAGCACGTAAGACTCCGGCGCTCAGATACAAGTGGCGACTCGCTTGCACGATTTGCGCCCGCCATTCCGTACTTTTGCGGACATTTTCCTTCGGTTGTATCCGGTCATCAAGGACACCCTCACCGGGCTCGGCAAGTCGCCGCAAATGATGCAGAGCTTTGGGCAAAGCGCCGAGCCCAGCGAGCCTGCCTCGCTTTCGCCTCATGCGCGGGCCGGTTTCCCGACCCGCGCCGGCGAGCTTCCGCGCCCCATTTCGTTCCTGTACTGTCGCAGCCTGCTGCGGCAAGCAATAACGACGCCAGGGGAGAACCAACCAGATGGCCCGCCTGCCCTATCTCGAGGCCGACCAGGTCGCGCCCGAATATCGCGACATGCTCAAGCGCAACACCAATCTGCACAAGCTCTTGGTCAACTCGCCCGACATGGCGCGCGCCTTCAACGGCGTCGGCGGCTACATCCGCTTCAAGAGCAAGCTCGACCCCCGCTTGCGGGAGCTCGCGATCCTGCAGGTCGGCTGGATGGAGAAGTCGGAATATGAATTCACCCATCATGTGAAGATCGGCAAGGAGTTCGGTGTCACCGACGCCGATATCGCGGCGCTGATGGCGGAGACCGAGGGCAAGCCGTCTCAGCTCGAGCCGCTGGCGAAAGCGATTCTGAAAGGCGCTCGCGAGATGGTGCGCGAACTCGCGATGTCGGAGGCCACCTTCGCCGACATCAAAAAGGAGCTCTCCGACGAGCACATGACCGACCTCGTGCTCACCATCGCCTTCTATTGCGCGGTGGTCCGCGTGCTCGCCACCATGAAGATAGACAACGAGCCCTATTACAAAGAGGTACTGCAACAGTACCCGATTCCGGGAGTGAACTGACATGCGCTTGAAAGATCGCGTCGCCATCGTCGTCGGCGCCGGCCAGAGTCCTGGCGAGGGCATCGGCAACGGCCGCGCCACCGCGCTGACCTTCGCGCGGGAGGGCGCTCGCGTACTGTGCGTGGATCATCATCTCGATTCGGCCCAGGAAACCGTCGACATGATCGGCGGCAAGGGCCGCGCCGCGGCGGCCTTCAAGGCCGACGTCACCCAAAATGCCGAGCTCAAGGCCATGGTGGACGATGCAAAGGCCCGCTGGGGCCGCATCGACATCCTGCACAACAATGTCGGCGTCAGCCTTTCGGGCGGCGACGCCGAGCTGCTCGACTTCACCGAGGAAGCGCTCGAGCGCTGCGTGGCGATCAACCTCAAGAGCTGCATCTTCGCCGCCAAGCACGTGATCCCGATCATGCGCCAGCAGCAAAGCGGCGCCATCATCAACATCTCGTCGATGGCGGCCATCACCACCTACCCGTACGTCGCCTACAAGGCGACCAAAGCGGCGATGATCGCTTTCACCGAGCAGCTCGCCTACCAGAACGCCGAATACGGTATCCGCGCCAACGTCATCCTGCCCGGCCTGATGAACACGCCGATGGCGGTCGACACCCGCGCCCGCGAATTCAGGAAGAGCCGCGCCGAGGTCGAGGCCGAGCGCGACGCCAAGGTGCCGCTGCGCCGGAAGATGGGCACCGGCTGGGACGTCGCCAACGCCGCGCTGTTCCTGGCTTCCGACGAAGCCAACTTCATCACCGGCGTGACGCTGCCGGTCGACGGCGGCGCCAGCGTGCGGCGGGGCTAGCCGGAAAGGCGGCGACACGCCCTTGCGTTTTCGAGCGAAGTGGATACCGGTTCGCGTGACGAAAACACGTCAAAAAAGATATAGGCGATCAGGGCGTCCGCAACGGCGGCGCGCTGGTCTCGTCTTTTTCGCGAACCGTGCGCAGTTCGTACCAGAGCGCGTTGAGAACGCCGACGGTGGCCGCAAGTCCGAGGCCGAGGATCCAGGAAAAATACCACATCGTTCTGTCTCCGCTCAGTAGGCCGAAGATCCGGCTTGCGAGATCGTCGTCGCGCTGACCTTGCCCCACAGCACCTTGTAGACCCAGGCGGTATAGGCGAGCACGATCGGCAGGAAGATCACGGTTGCGATCAGCATGTTGCGAAGCGTCGCATGGCTCGACGAGGCGTCGAACACGGCGAGCGAATCGTTCGGATTGGTGCTCGACGGCAGGATGATCGGAAACATCGACAGCCCCACGGTGGCGATGATGCAGGCGATCCCGAGCTTGGAGGCGAGGAAGGTCAGGCCGGACCGGCGGGCGCCAAAGCCTGCCGCGGCCAGCAGCGGCGCGACGATGCCGAGCAGCGGCACGATCGCAAGCCAGGGCGTGGCGCGGAAATTTTGCAGCCATGCCGCCGAATTGACCGCGACAGTCTTGCCGAGCGGATTGGACGGGCCATCCCACACGATCGGGCTCGTCACCTGATAGCCGCCGAACGCGCCGAGCCAGATCAGGATGCCGCCGCCTGCGAACAGGGTCGCGGTGATCAGCGCCGCTTTTGATCCGAACGCCGCGGCGCGCTCGGCCACCGGGCCTTCAGCCTTGAAGCAGAGCCATGCCGCGCCGTGCATCACCAGCATCGAAAGCGACACCAGCCCGCAATAAAGCGCCAGCGGGTTGAGCAGGCCGAACAGATTGCCTTCGTAGATCGGCCGCAGATCGTCGGTGAAATGGAATGGCACGCCCTTGAGCGCGTTGCCGACAGCGACCCCGAAGATCAACGCCGGAACGGCCCCCCCGACGAACAGCGCCCAATCCCAGTTTCGGCGCCAGGCAATACCCTCGCGCTTGGACCGGTATTTGAAGCCGACCGGACGCAGGATCAGCGCGAACAGCACCAGGAACATCGCGAGGTAGAAGCCGGAAAAGCTCAGCGCGTACAGCGCGGGCCACGCCGCGAAGATCGCCCCGCCGCCCAGGATGAACCAGACCTGATTGCCTTCCCAGACCGGACCGACGGTGTTGATGGCGACGCGCCGCTCGGTGTCGGTTTTGGCAACGAAGGGCAACAGCGCGCCGACCCCCATGTCGAAGCCGTCCATGACGGCAAAGCCGATGAGCAGGACGCCCAGCAACACCCACCAGATCAGGCGCAGCGTGGTGTAATCGAAAATAAGTTGGATCATGATGGTATTTCCTGACCAGGCCTTGAGAGGATCACTCGGCCGGCGCGATGGCGCCGGCACCGGTTGTTGCTGCGAACTGACCGAACGAGCCCATGTCGCCCACTGCGTCAGGGCCCTTCTTGATGGCCTGCAGCATCAGCCTGCATTCGATGACGGCGAGCACGCCATAGACCGCCGTGAAGCCGATGATGGTCAGCACCAGATTGTAGACGCCGAGCTCCGAGGTCGCGAGGAAGGTCGGCAGCACGCCGTCGATGATCCAG
>NZ_JADGRI010000002.1 GCF_017881085.1 Bradyrhizobium sp. | reverse complement strand
ACGATGCCGAGTTCCATCGTCTGCGCGGACTCGCCGTCGATTATATTGAGGAAGCCGAGCGGCTCGAGGCCGAGCGCAAGGGCCGCCTGGACGAGTCCGATGAATTGATCTCGGCCGCGCTGGATGCGGTCGCGAGGGATTACTTCGTGCGTGCCGTTACCCGCGCGAAGACGCGAGGCAAACGCTAGCCGCGGCGCGGCGGCTCACGCCCTTCTTCCTGGCGCCGGATACCTGAAGCTGCTGCGGCCTTGGGACGTCGAGCGCAAGATCCACATTCGCGGACGTTTCTCCGCGTTGACGTCGCTCACCGGAAAACGCCCGGCGTCGATCGTGCCGGATGGACGGACTCTTCAACTTGAAGTCCCAAGACTGGCCCGTGAACGAAATTTCGAAACTGGCAGGCGCTTCCGCAGCGAAGCGTGCGATAAGGCTTGCGGCCGCTGTCGCTCCTGACGTTCAACATGAACACGAATTCTATTTTGGGGGTGCCGAGACGATAGTGGCTTCGTTGTCGCTGTAGGTCTTGCCGGCAACTCTTTGGTAGCGGGACGGGTTTACCGGCCGTTGTCGTTCAACCCGGCCTTCCGCTTTCACTGTAAGAGTCTGCTGGTTGCGGTCGGCATTGCCCGGACCTCGCGGCGAAGGCGGGGTATTACGTCGGCGCCCGGCGCCAGCATCGCGGCTGCGACGGGTTGCCCGCCGCATTGCTTTGCTGCGGAGCAGCAAGATTTCCTAAATTTAATTTGGCCGTGGTTGCGCCAGCCTCGCCGCCCGCGCGTTTGTACACCATCTATTGAAACAAAGTGATTGGGAATGAAACGATGAAGCGCGGAATCACGGTTCTGGCGTGCGTCTGTGCCTTGGGCGCCGCGGTCTATTTTGGCGTCAGCAAGTGGGGCATCCGGCACGACACGGTGAATTGGCTCGATGAAGCGCGGCAGCGGCCGGTCTCCGTCGACCTCGCCGTGCGGCGGGATTACGAGATGAAGGCGGATGACGGCTACTGGAAGTTGCCGGTCGCCATCATCAGCAACGGCAACACCGTCAAGAACACCGAGTATTCGTTCCTGGCCAACGTCTTCGCCGCACGCGGATATCTGGTTGCCAGTATCCAGCAGGATCTGCCGACCGATCCGCCCTTGATGACCAAGGTCGGCATGCCCTATGTCGGCCGGCAGGGGGTGTACGAAAAAGGCGAAGCCAACATCCTGTTTGTGCTCAAGGAATTGAAGAAATTGCAGCCGAATGCCGACTACGGCCACCTGACGCTGGTCGGACATTCCAACGGCGGCGACACCGCCATGTATTTCGCCAAGGAGCACCCCGAGTTGGTGTCGAAAGTTGTCACGCTGGACAATCTGCGCGTGCCCTTCGTGCTCAGCGACAAGATGAAGATCCTCTCATTCCGCTCCAAGGATCCGAACTTCCAAACCGATCCCGGCGTGCTGCCGACCCCGCAACAGGCCAAGACGGACGGTGTCGATATCATTGATACCCAATTTCAGCACACCTGGATGAGCGACCGCGGGCCGGATTCAGCCAAAGAGAGGATTCAGGCCACGCTCGACCAATTTCTGAGCAATGGCAGTGCTAGCGAGCTGGCGCCGGCCGATACCGACAATTTGATCGTTACCAATGCCGGCGCGCCGCTCCCTTGAAACACGCGTCTGCCGGCATGAAGCGGAACGATCGCGGATCTCGTGCTTTGGTCGGAGTTCGAGGGTGGACAAGCTAGCTGGATTCTGGAGAGGCGATGTCTGGAAAATGGGCGGTTCTGGTTCTGGCGATCGGCCTGGCGACGACGCTGCTGAATCTGGCGATTTTGGCCGGGCAAATAGCGACGCCGGCGGCCGCGCGCGGCGCATCCAATGCCAGCAAACTGCTGGACGATGACGATTTCACCGATGGCCTTACCAAGATCATCCGCAGGACCGTTCGCGATTATTGCACCGTCGGCAAGCGAAACGGCATCGACTGTTAGGGCGTTTTCACGCGATGCCATGCTGTCCCGCACGTGACGCGATGTGGATACCGGCTCGTCGCAATAGAATCTCAGCGGAGCAATCCGACGCTTGCCCATATTTTTAGCATCGTCTCATGGAACGGGGAACGCCCGTTTTCATTCTTTCGAGCGCCTGTCGTCAATCTTGCCAGGCGTTTGTTATAACAGGAGACCAAAATGAGAAATCTGTTTATTGCGGCGTGCTGCGCGGCCCTCGTGGGAAGCGTTTCGATTGCATCCGCCCAGAACACGGCGCCTGCCGCTCAGGATTTCATGAAGACCGATAGCCCGATGAACGCCAACGCCAAGATGAAGAAGAGCTCCAAGAAGACGACAAAATCGAAGTCCGGCGACAGCATGAAGAGCGACGCGCCGAAGGACGACATGAAAAAAGACGCGAAGTAGCCTTCCGCGAACCCGAACGATAGCCGCGATGCCTTTGGGGTGTCGCGGTCTTTTCTGTCAGGCCATTGAAACAAGCCGCGCGGGCCCGGTCGGTCGCCGGAGGACGCCGAAACTACAGCCAAAGGATCGGCGGAAAGCTCAACCGCCGCCTTTCCAGTTCCTGGCGCAGACCCGCCGCATATTTCTTGACGCGGTCGCCATTGGCAAAGAAATGCGTGTGGCCGCGCCGCATCGAATCGCGGTCGGCCTCGACTTCCTTGCGCACACTCTCATAGAAGCGCAGGAGGCTCTCGTCACTTAGGGCGGACAGGCTCATCGATCGCCGACGCCCGCGCTGGACGGCTGGGCTCTCCCGGTTCGGTTCGGCATTCGCGCCATGTACTCAGTCTGGAGAGAAGCGGTTTCTGTTGTTGGTGCGAGTTCGTACGCAAGAACGTTGAGAAACTCAATCGACGGCCGCCGCCAGCGGCAAAACCCGCGCGGCAGGATCGGATTATCCCCATTATCTTTCCGCACCTATCATCCCGCCGATCCGGGCGTCGCCATCATCTCCCTATGGCGCTGAGTCGGACGTCGCAATCGCGTGCATCAGCCACATCGTGGCGAAGACCACGAAAAACGAAAAGCCGCGGAATTCGCTGAACGACATGTGAAACAGCCGCAGCAGCCAACCGACCGGAAGGCCGGTCGCCGAGAGCGCCAGAACGGCCAGGAACGCAACCGTGACGGCATGCAGGCCGCTCAGTACCATCATCTTGGAGGTCATTCGGGCCCGCCCTCATCGCATGGTTGTGAATTTGACGTTGCGATGACGATGAATGGCGCTTTCCGGGCTTCCGCGATAAGCGCCGAAATCCTTGCGTTCGGCTTCAGAGAGATTGCGGAGTGCGAACAGCGTGACGCGATGCTCGCGATAGGCGATCGCGGCGGCCACCCAATCATTGATCATCCGCAGGAGGTAGCGGGACAATTTGCCCGCTCCGGCGTGAAATCGTTCCCGCAGGTTTGGACCTGCCGGGCCGAACGCTTCAACAGCCCGCATTTGGTGTAAGACGGCGACGAGCATCGTCACCGCCGTCATCAAGCAGATATTCTTCATGAACAGCGCTTTCCTGGAATCAGTGGCGGGCGAGTCCCGCGCTTGGCGCAGGAACTAATTCCGCGACGGCCGCGTGTCTTGTCTCAAAACGACATCTCATTGGACAAAAAAGACAGCCGCGCCTGTGAGGTGGCTGACCCTGGATCAGACCCTGTCGCCCCTCACCTCACGCGGCGTCAGGCCGTACAGACGGCGAAAGCGGCGATTGAAGTAGGACAGGTCGCCAAAGCCGACGTCGTAGGCGATCGTGCTGATCGCGGCGTGGGTGGAATCGGGCTCGCAAAGCCGCCGGTGAGCCTGCGCGAGTCGCTGCATGACCAGGAACTCCGAGAAGGTGGTGCCGTCCTCCTCGAACAGACGCTGCAGGTACCGCGGAGTCACGCACAGATGCGCGGCAACGCTGCCGACGGAAATATCGCGCCGTTCGCTGTGTTCGACGATATAGGCCTTCGCCAGCTTCAATCGGGCCGCGCGCAGGCCACGCGTCCGCGCGACTTCCTTGAAATCGTTCGCCGCGCCGAGCGTCAGCGCCAGCAAATCCTGGATATGCCGTACCGAAAGACTTGAGAGCTCGGGGTCCAGCGATGCGCCAACCTGGAGCAGCCAGCCGGCGTAGCGCGACAGCAGCCCGAGTGCGCTGCGGTTGCGAGGTATCAAACGCATGGCGGCATCGTCGGCGTCCGCGACGATCGAGCGGAGCATCGCCCGTGGCACCCGCAGGGTGTAGGAGTGCCCCGGACTGGTCCGGTGGAACGATGTGGGCTCGTTGCCCATCATCAGGATGGCTTCCTGCTCCTGCAGAATTTGCTCGCGGCCGCCCGACCGGACGGACGCGACCCCCCTCCGGTTGATGGCGAGCACGGCATCGTCGTTGCCGTCCGCAAGATATATTCCGGTGCGCGAAATTCTTGCCGGCGATGACGAGCCTTCGACCAACTGCAGTCCGGGGAGCGACAGCGATGTCATACAGGCCTGGAATGCAAGGTCTTTGGCCGGCTCCAGATCGACGCGGAGCATGACGTGCCCATAATGTTCACGCCAGTAGGCGATCCGATCCTCTTCGGGGAGGAAATCGGTCGAAAATTCAACAATGCGGGCGCAAGTTTCTGTCATGAAAATTACTCTGATGATTGAAAAGGCGCCGCCGGCTCGCGCCTGGCGCTTTCGTTAATGGTTACCAGTAGCGCCGCGAGTGCCGTTCGGCGTCATCCGTTCAGATGAGGGTTCGGGGGCGCTCGCCTGAAGGGGCGCTGCCGGGCGGTCACTATTGCGTCATCCGCGCTCCGGCGGCCGCGTAACCAGCGGCCGCGAGGGCCTGTCGCTGAGCGCCAAGGATTGGTCGCGGAAGTCCAAGACGCGCGGCCATCCGGATGATTGCTGTGCGCGGCCAGAAACCCAGCTGCGACCCAGCGCAATGTGCGCCCCGGGGTCGGCGCATCGCCATCAAGCAAGGAAACACGTATGAGCCTGACAGGAAAATGCTTTTGCGGCGCGGTAGAACTCGAAGTGACCGGCTCCCCGGAGGCGATGGGCTATTGCCATTGCAGCTCCTGCCGTTCGTGGTCCGGCGGTCCGGTGAACGCCTTCAGTCTTTGGAAGCCCGAGGCGGTGCGGATCACGGCCGGCGCCGAAAACGTTGCGATGTTCCAGAAGACCAAATTGAGCCAGCGGCAATATTGCGCCAAATGCGGCGGGCATCTCATGACCAATCACCCGCCATTCGGCCTGGTCGATGTATTCGCCGCCACCATTCCCGGCCTCGCCTTCGCACCGGGGGTTCACGTCAACTATGCCGACACCGTGCTGCCGATGCGGGACGGCCTGCCCAAACTGAAAGACTTCCCGAAGGAACTCGGGGGATCCGGCGAAATGGTCGCTGAATAGCAAGCCGGCAACAGGGCTCGGGGCGGGAAACCGGCCCGAACTGGCGAGGCGGACCCCGCCCGCATCCGCAAGTTTGTTATGCTCGCGGCCCCCACAGCGACGGCGCCGGCCGCCTTGCTCCTGCCACGTCGCGCGGCGGGTCGAGCAGCCGCTTGTCGAACCTTATGACGCGCCAATCGTCCGACCGGGCGACCGCGAAGCCGGCTTTTCGGGCCAGCGACTTCATCTGATCGTTTGTCTTGAATGTTTCGCCGAACAGACCGAAATACCCGAGACTGACGGCGCGGGATTGCAACGCCGACAATAGCGCCGAGCCAAGCCCCCGGTTTTGCCAGCCATCACATACCGAGATGGCAAACTCGCCCAACCCGGTGTGGTTATCGACGGCGTAGCAGGCCTCGCCGATGACAGCCTCCCGCGCATCGTGCTGCATTTCGGCAATCAGCGTGAAACGATCCGGCTTCCGGTTACGCACCAGGCAGTCGAAGGCGATCCTGGAAAAATCGCTGACCGTCCCCATGAAGCGGTTGTGTCGCGACGAAAACGACAACGCCGCGAAATATTCCGCCAGCCTGTCGACGTCCCGCTCGGCGGCGGTGCGGATATGAAGCCGGCTCGTGCCGTTTCCGGTCATGCCTTCCGACCATGGAATGATGAACATCAAGCTGCCTCCGCTGTCACTGCCCCGACTTCGATCTCCGTTGGACGGCGCTCTGGTCGGCGCGGTTCAAGTGGGCATATTCCTGAAACACCTTTGCCGCTGCGCGCATCCGGGATTCGCGCAAGGCGCGCAGCAGGGCGTGTCCGGCGCGCCTTGGAAGCCATCGCCAGGAAAATCTCCAAAGCGGCCTTCGAAAACGGAATCGAGTCGAACCAGACCTCACCGACAATATGGTCATTGCGATTCTCTCTGACGTGATGTGGAAACCGGAGAACGGGCCGGCGCATCGGAATCATGCAGCGACCGACAACCACGCATACGGGCGATGTGGCAATAGCGCTTGGACGGAAGCGCCAATCATTCGGTCTTGCGCGAAGCAATGGCGCCGCACTGCCGGTAGCAATGACTCAGTGAAAAATCTTGTGGCGCGGCTTTGAACCTGAGCGCGGTTTCCGCGACTAAATCGTTTCGGCGACCAAGATCGGGAACTTGCTTCCGGCCGGGCGGGACCCGAGGCCGGGTCGATGGCACGATCGGCATGCGGGCGCGCAGTGCCATGGTTTCGCAGGGACAGGCCGACTATTCGTCCGGGTCGAAGACCATAGCAGGACCATCGTTCCGATAGCGATCCCCGCTACGATGCGGAATCAGTTGGGTCATGCGGCGCCCATCGGGAAGTTCGATGGTGCGCAAGGTCATCATCTCCAGCGGTCGCTTTTCGGAATGGCGGCTTGCTTGCCGAATTTGCGGCCGCTTCGCCATCCTCGCGGCCGACGCGATCGAAGTCGGTGTTTGGGCGTTGCCCGGCGACACGGCTGGGGCCGGTTGCTTTTCTTGCTTTTCTTCTTCGTGCCTGGCCGGGGCTTCGGCCGGCGGCGGTTCGACCTGCTGCCTGGCTTCCTGGTCGGTTGCGGTCTGAGGCATCTCGGCGTGGGCCGAGCTGTCCTGTTGATCCTGCGCCGGCCCTGCTGTTTGCGCTTTCGCCTCCTGCCGGCTCGCCGCTGCGGGCGGCTCCGGCTGAAGCGACGGCGAAGGCGATGCCGGTTGATCGATCGATACAGCCTGGTCGGCTGAGGCAGCTTCGCCGCGGTCGCGATTGTCGATCCCGGTTCTGCTTGCGACCTCAGGCTTGGCCGAGCTCGCCTCCGCGGCAGCCGGTTCGGGGTGTTCGGCATAATGCGGCGTTGGCGCCTTCGGTGTTGCCTTGGCCACCGCCTTCACCGGCTCCGGCGTCGCGAGCCAATTCAGCGCGCCATAGCCGCCTCCGAGAAGAAGCGCGACCGCAATCAGATAGGCGAACAAGGCGGGCATGCGAGCCTCCACCGGAGAATTGCTTCCCCGCAACAAAGGTTAACGGCCTCGCCGAAGCGAGGCCGTTACAGGCTTGGGGTTAGTCGATCACCTGGACGATCCGGTGCGTCGAAGGATCGACCAGCACGGTCCGATCGTTAACGACCGTATAGCGATATCTGGTCACGCCGTATTCGCGCGGCACTTCGTAATAGGTGACACCGGCCGATGGAAGATCCTCGCCGACGCGAACTTCGTGCTCGTAGCGGTATGACGGAACATGGCGCTCCTCGACATAGCTGCGGAAGCGCGGCCGCGTATCGTCCGCGATGCCGCCTGCCACCGCGCCGACGCCGGCCCCTACCGCAGCTCCGACCGGGCCGCCGACGATTGCGCCGGTAACCGCTCCGGTGGTTGCGCCGGCCGCCGCGCCGTCTTGCGCTTGCGCTGCGAGCGGAAACGAAAGCGCAGCGGCGAGGGTGATGCCTGCAAGCAGTTTGGTGTTCATGATGTCCTCCAGTCCTCTGTGTGTCAGTTGCGATGTGCGGAACGGAGAACGTCAGAACCTGACAGCTGTTCCCCTGCCGGATCGGGTTCCTGGCTGGAACTTTTCGCGCGTTCCCACATTCTCATCACCACTCACTGAGTAGCCTTGACGACGAATGACAATCACCTATCCCGACCCACACTGGAGACTGAAGATGAAATCGAAATATCTCGCCGTGGCATTGCTCGGCAGCGCACTTCTGACCGGCGCGGCCCTCGCTGAAACCGCCACCACCGATCGTTCCAACATCAACACCGCCGTCCACAAGGAAGGCCAGTGGCGGTCTTCCAAGCTGATCGGCGTCAATGTCTACAACGACAACAATGACAAGATCGGCGACATTCAGGAATTGATCGTCGACAAGTCCGGCAAGGTCGAGAACGTCGTGCTCGGCGTCGGCGGCTTTCTCGGCATGGGCGAGCACTATGTCGCGGTGCCGATGGAGAAGCTGAAATGGGTCAATGAACCCGTGCGCACCTCTTCAACGACCGCGCCCGCTGACAAGTCGACGGTTGGCGCCAACAACCGGCCCGCGCGTGCCACGGATGAGAAGTGGTATCCCGATCACGCGGTCTTCAATGCGACCAAGGATCAGCTGAAGGCGATGCCGCAGTTCAAGTACAACTAAGTCGATCGAACGAACCGCCCCGCCAGCGGCGGCGGGGCGGTCCTTGCCATGCAGCGTCGCGGCGTTCGCGAGGCTACGCGGCAACTTTCAGAGCTTTCGTGGCAAGCGCCGGGCGAGCCAGCCGCAGGTGGGCCTTCCATGCCTCGATGGCGACGGCCAGCGAGGTGATGGCCCAAAACACCGGATATTCGTATCCGCCGGTATTCCAGGTCCAGCCGAAGCCCTTCACGACTTGCAGCGAGTAGACCGCGACTCCCAGCAGCGCGGCAGCGCCCACCGCTGCAAAACGCGTGCAGATGCCCAATATCAACGCCACGGCCGCCGCCGTCTCGGCGATCGCCGCGACGTAGACCCAGACCTCCGGCGGGTGAAAACCCGCTTTGGCGAAGAACGCCGCCGTTCCTGCCGAAACGGCGCCGGCCGCGAATTTTCCCATCACGTGGGGAAACATGAACAGCCCGCAAATAATGCGAAGAATATTCAGACCGTTCGTCAGATCGAAATTCTCCGATCTGATTTGAAAATCGTCTTTTGAGATCCACATGCCCACTGCCCCTGTCTGGTCCGGCCATTCCAATCTGGCGGCATCACGGGCGGAGGCTTTGCGGCAGATCAAGCTCGGCGAAAAATCGTCGATCCATGCGGCGTCGTTCGAAAACGAGCCGCTCAGAAGCACCGTCAAGCCGGCGTCGCCAGCTCGCCTTCAGCCCGCTCGCTCGGAATCGGGCTCGCGATTGGGGGCACCGGACATGGCTGGCGACTTAACCGCTGCAGCTCCACCTCCTTGGCGACGGCGGCAACGGAGTTACCCACCTTCTCGACGATGGCTTTCAGTTCATCCGACGGCACACGGAGCCGCCGGGTCCAGGCGCGAAGCTGAGCCGGATCGGCCGTGTTGATCTTGTTGCGGATAGGCGGATATTTGATGCGTTGCATGGCGGCACTTCCCTGACTCGAGGCATCAACGGCACGCGAGGCCCTTCGTTCCCTCACGCCTGAAACCCGCCGCGAACGATCCGCACCTCCCGATACGACAAGGGCCGCCCGAAGGCGGCCCCATCGTCCGACGGTCCAAAGATCAATCGCGCTCGATGATGACCCTGCGGCGGTCGTGATCGATATCCCGGTCATGATCGCCCTTTCTGATGATAACCGTGTCGCGGTCGCGCCGATCGTCGCGGTCGCGAACCACTTCCCGTTCACGAACGACGTCGCGGTCACGATGACCTTCGCCGATGGTCACACCGGCCGGCCCCACGCCGACGCCAATTTCCTCTGCAGATGCCGGCAACGCGGTTCCAATCAGCGCGACAGCTGCGATAACAGCCAAACCCAATTTCATTTCAGTTCTCCATTGCCAAATATGTGACGACAACCTCCCCGAGCATCAAAGGTTCCCGGATTAGAACGCAGGCGGGGTCGCGTCCGGCCTGAAATGTGCGGGGCCTCCAGTTGAGGCAGGTCAAAGCACGCTGCCGCGGCGGCGTTAGCGTTTACAAATGGGTAAGCTCATTTTTAGATGCGTCCAGACCGGAATGAACGTTCAGATGTGGCTGCCCGAAGCGGCGCCGACCGATCGAACGGACAGCTATGAGGCTGTGAGATGCCCGTCCTGCGGCCGGATACACCTGGTCAACAAGATCACCGGCAAGATGTTAAGCGACCATGGAAAGTAACCGACGCGCAGGCCAACACCTTCGATGCTGGGCCAACACCTTCAATAATGGCTGCGCCGATGGGGAACACCGCCCGGTCGGGCCCACAAGCGAGATTTAGCCTTTATCGGGAAAACAATCCTGTACCTTGACTAAAATCAAGCGCAGGCGCCTCGAATGGCGTAGCTAGTGTCAGATCGAAGGAGAGCACCGGATGCCCGCGTATTTCAGACTAGCCCAGGTTTTGGTTGTTGCAGCCGCCGGTCTCGGCGGCTCGGTGGCGCTGGCCGCCGACGCCAATCACGGCGGCGAACTCGCCAAGCGCTGGTGTGCCGCCTGTCACTTGGTCGACAGCACGCAGAACCAGACAAGCACGGACGCTCCCCCGTTCGACGCTATCGCCCACAAGTCGGATTTCACCCCTGAAAAGGTGGCCTTCTTCCTGCTCGACCCACACCCGAAAATGCCGAATTTTCCGCTGAGCCGGAACGAGGCGGCCGATCTCGCTGCCTATATCGGCTCGCTGCGCAAGTATCCCGTCCAATAAGACGTTCTCGGAACAAGGCGCCAAATGCAAATCCCTGCCGGTGATAGCCGACAGGGATCAGCAGAAAAGTCGACGGACGGCGAGTGGCATCACCCGGTGGCCCGTCAAGGACCTGCGCAATGATTAAAATCTACCGCGCAAATCGATGCAAGACTAATTTGTGGGCGGCAAAGAGTGGCGCCGGCGCACCGCGCACGCCCAGATTTAGAGTTTGCCTTTGGTCGCGTCCTTTGCGGCGGACATGAGGCCGCCGGTGATCTGGCGCATATGTTCACCGGCATTGGTGAACTGGCTCTTCAAGAACTCCGACTGGATGCGCATGGCCTCCTGAAGATCGGTCGCGTGAACCAGCTTTCGCGCGTGTTCGAACGCGGCCTTGATATTCTGTTCGGTGAGCGACAGCGCCTGTTTGGACATCTCCGTTCCCGGCGTCGGGATCGACGCGATCGACTTGTTCGCTGCGTCGAAAAACATTCCGAACGCCTTTTCCGCCTGGTCGATGGTCTTTTCGGCCATGTCGCGCAATTCGGCCGGCACTTCCAGTTTCGGTTCGGTCATCTCGCGATCCTCCGGGTTGGACCGACAGTTACCACACTTCCGCAGCGGCGTCTGTGTAGTATTGGCCCCCGATCGGCGTCAGGGTTGTTTGGCCTGTCCTGGCTGATCATCGATCATCGTCGGGATGAACCCAGGGATAGGGCGCGATCTTCCGCTCTCTTGTCAGCCGGATCAGGTGCACCGGCGGCGCGTATCGGGGGGTGGCGCAGGAGCGGCATTTGAGCGCCGCTTCCAGCTTCCAGATCGGCGTATCGCGCGCCCGGCGGATAGTATCGAGCGGCAGGCTGGCGCGGGTCTCGCAGCGGTGGCACATCACCTCCAGCCAGCCATATCCGCCATTGAGGCATTGCGCGATCGTGGGCGACGGCTGCGCCGGGCCGCCAAAGCCTTCCATCTGCTCCGACCACAGCAGACACTCGGCAGCATCCGCCTCGCGGATGGCCTTTTTGGCCTGTTCGCGCGCGTTCTGCGCGTTGATCCGCGCGCCCTGGACGCGATCGCCAAAAATCCGTTGTCGGCTGCGGCCTCCCATCGGGCCATTATCGGCGGCGTTTGCGGGGTTGCGCAATCCACTAGGAATGGAGGCAGGGAACGGGCGCGCACCCCTACCGGATGGCAGAGCTGATCACGTCGAGGAAACCAGGCAACTAGGCGTAGTCGAACAGCGCCATAAATCCGAAGTCCATATGCAACTGTTGATGACAGTGGAACAGGGTTCGGCCAGGATTGTCGGCCACAAAGTCGACTTCCACCTCCTGGTAGCCCCCCACCATCACAACATCCTTCATGATCCCGGCCGTCGTCTTGCCAGCTATGCGGGTCAGTTCGAAGCTATGGCGATGCAGATGCACGGGATGGATGTCGTCGCTGGCATTGCGCATGCGGAGGCGATAGCGTTTCCCTTGGCGCAGATGGAACATCGGCTGCATTTTTTCCATGGAAAACGCCACGTCGTTGATACGCCACTCGTTGAAGCCCTGATTGGCGGCATTGTTTTTGGTGAACGTCATGTCGATCGTTTCATCGGGAGCTTGGACGTTAGGCGCCGCCCGCCCGAAACGGCTGTAGTCCCATTTGAATGAAGGCGGCTTGGTCCATTTCGGCTTTCCCGTCTTGCCGGCGTATTCAATCACGACGCCCATACCCCTTGCGCGGTCATCGTCGGCGAGATCGCCCATTACCCATACTCCGGGATGATTCATCTCGACCACAGCAGAGATTCGCTCTGCAGTCCCCAGCCACAGCATCGGGACCCGTATCGGCGTTGGAACGGGGTTGCCGTCCAATGCGATCACTTCAAACGTGTGTCCCGGTAGCGCAAGGCTGCGGATTTCGGTCGCGCTGCCGTTGACGATATGAAACAGGACGCGCTCGCCCGCATTCACGCGAATTGGGTCGCCATGTCCCAGCATGCGGCCATTGATCGAGAACAGGCTGTAACCGACCTCGAAACCGTGCGGCATTCCTTGAGCCAATGACGCCCGCATCGTGGCCTCGCCAGCCTCTTCGAGCGCCTTGACCCGCGTTGCGGGCGCAAGAAAATCCATGTCCATATCTCCGCCGCGACTGAGTACCGGCTGGAATTCCTTGAGCATCAGGAACACTTCGCGATCGTGGCGGCCGGGGTCGTTTTTCGGATCGATGTAAACTGTGCCTACCTGTCCGCCATATTGTCCGCCGGACAGATCGGCGCCGGGCGTAAGGTGCGTGTGATAGAATCGCAGCCCTGCCGGCCCGGGCGTAAAGGCGATGCGGCGCATGCCATGCGCCGGGATGAAAGGTGTTCCTTCTTCCGATGCGCCATCGACATCGACCGGTATGGTCTGGCCATGCCAGTGCAACTGTTCGGGCGTATCGGTGTCGTTATGGATATCGACAACGACCTGCTGGCCTTCCTTGAAGCGCAGCAGCGGACCGGGAAACTGTCCGTTATAGGTCGTGGTGGAGATGATGCGATCCGGCGCCAATTCAACAAGCCCGTTACCAATCCGGATCGTGTGATCCGCGGCGCCTTGGGCTGCTCCCTGGGGACTGCCGACAGGCTGAGCCTGGGCGAATCTGGAGAGCGCGGCCGAAAGCGCCACCATTCCTCCGCGTTGCAAAAGTTCCCGACGGGCCATCGACATGCTGATTTCCCCGGTTGGCGTTTTCGCTATTGAATTTCATTATCGAACTGCGATAGTCAAGTTCGATCAAATCACAACCAAGGCATCATGCCGGAATGGATCATCGCGACCTCCTCAGCGGCTTCATTCGCCTGCATATTCTCCATCACGCCGCCGAAGGGGAGCTGTATGGCCAGTGGATGATCGAAGAGCTGGCGCGTCATGGTTATCGGTTGAGTCCGGGAACGCTTTATCCATTGCTGCACGGCCTGGAAAAGAAAGGCTACTTGGTCTCACGCATGGAGCGCGAGGGGCGAACAGCCCGAAAGTACTATCGAGCAACCCCTCTCGGCCGCAAGGCCATCAAACTGGCTACCGTGAAGGCAAAAGAGTTGTTTGGCGAAATCGTTCCAGATCCGCGGCAGTCAAAACGAACTGGCAAGAGGTCTGGTCTATGAATGGCTCTTCGGCCGCCGACGCGGAGACAAACGATCGCGAGCCCGTCGCGAAAAATAGCGTGGTCCGCGGTTCGACCGGCGAGGTCTTTCGGGTTTTTCTCAAACTTGGCATCACCTCGTTTGGCGGCCCCATCGCGCACCTCGGCTACTTCCGCGACGAGTTGGTCGTGCGCCGGCGGTGGATTGATGAGGCGGGCTACGCCGATCTGGTGGCACTGTGCCAGTTCCTCCCCGGACCGGCCTCCAGCCAGGTCGGCTTTTCCCTGGGTATCCTGCGCGGCAATGGGCTTCTCGGCGGACTGGCGGCCTGGTTCGCGTTCACGATGCCATCCGCCCTGATCCTTTTCGCCTTTGCGAAAGGCGCAGCGGCATTTACCGGACCGGTTGCCGAGAGTTTTCTGCACGGCCTGAAACTTGTCGCCGTCGCGGTCGTCGCACAGGCCATCTGGGGAATGGCGCGAACCCTTACACCCGATCGGGCACGCGCCGGCATCGCACTTGCCGCGGTAGCGATCGTTGTGTTGTTCGTCGGATCCTTCGGCCAGATCGCAGCGATCGCGCTTGGCGCGTGCGCGGGGCTTTGGCTCTGCCAAGGAGAAGCCGCGCCGGCTTCCGGGCAGCTGGATTTTCCGGTCACCCGGCTGGGCGGTGGCATCGCGCTCGCTCTCTTCGCGGCGCTTCTCTTGATAGCTCCTGCCGTCGCCACCGCGACCGGCTCTCAGGGCCTCGCCCTTTTCAACGCATTCTATCGGTCGGGAGCCCTTGTTTTTGGCGGCGGCCATGTCGTGCTGCCTTTACTTCAGGCTCAAGTCGTAACGCCAGGATGGGTCACCAACGAGGCATTCCTTGCGGGTTATGGACTGGCACAGGCGATGCCGGGACCGCTCTTCACCTTTGCGGCCTATCTTGGGGCCGCGATGGGCCCGCTGCCGAACGGCCTGGCCGGTGCCGCCGTTGCCCTCGTCGCGCTGCTGCTTCCGGGCATGCTGCTCGTCTATGGCATGTTGCCCTTCTGGGATGCGCTGCGCACGCGCCCCGCCGCTCAGGCCGCCATGCGCGGTACCAACGCAGCCGTGGTCGGTATTCTCGGTGCGGCCCTCTATAACCCGGTCTGGACCAGCGCGGTCCTGACGCCGCGCGATTTTGCACTCGCTCTCGGCGGCTTTCTGCTGCTCACCGTTTGGAAGATGCCGCCCTGGATCGTGGTCGCGCTGCTCGCCACCGCTGGCACGCTATCAGGTTTTGCGTGACCTGCCCGGGCGACATCCGTTCGCATTAGCATCAGGCCGCCCGCACGGTGGCGAGGAACTTGTCAACTTCCAGCTTGAGGCGGTTGCTGTCGCTCGACAGGGATTGCGCCGACGACAGCACCTGCGAGGAGGCCGATCCGGTTTCGCTGGCCCCGCGCTGCACATTGGTGATGTTGGAGGAGACCTCCTGCGTTCCTATCGCCGCCTGCTGGACGTTGCGGGAAATTTCCTGCGTCGCCGCGCCTTGCTCTTCCACCGCGGCCGCGATGGTCGAGGAGATCTCCGACAGTTTCTCGATGGTCGCGCTAATTCCCTGGATCGCCCCCACCGAGTCCTGGGTCGCCGCCTGGATGCCGGCGATCTGCTGGCCGATTTCGCCGGTAGCCTTCGCCGTCTGCTGGGCCAGCGCCTTCACTTCCGACGCCACGACGGCGAAGCCGCGGCCGGCGTCGCCGGCGCGCGCCGCCTCGATGGTGGCATTCAGCGCCAGCAGATTGGTCTGCCCCGCGATGGTGTTGATCAGCTCGACCACGTCGCCGATCCGCGCGGCGGCCGCCGACAATTCGCTGACGCGATCGTTGGTCTGGCGGGCCTGCTCGACGGCCTCGCCGGCCATTCGGGCCGATTCCTGCACCTGGCGGCTGATCTCGTTGACCGAGGACGCCATTTCCTCGGTGGCGGAAGCTACCGATTGCACGTTGGTGGACGCTTCCTCGGAAGCCGAAGCGACCGCGACCGAAAGCTGTTGGGCCGAGTCGGCTGTATGCGTCAGCGTTCCCGCGGCGGCCTCGAGTTCGGTCGCGGCGGAAGCGACGGTCTCGATGATGTCACCGACCGCCGTCTCGAAATCGCCGGCGAGCTTGTGCATGTCGGCCTTGCGCTGGATGGCGACGCGCTTTTCCATGTCCTTCTGGGATTCCCGGTCAAAGCCGAGCTTGGCCTGCATCGCCTGCAGGTTGCGCAAGGCGACCCCGATCTCGTCGTCTTGTCCGATGACGACGCGGCTGTTGAACAAGCCCTGCGCGATTTTCGCCATCACGCCGTTCAGCTGCTCGAGCGGCCGACCAATGGCACGTATGGTCTGGATGCCGATCCATCCGCCCAACAGCAGGCCAATCACCAGGAGGGCGATTGAGAGGCCCAGGACCACGACATATTGGCGCTCGGCTCCCTCATATAGCGTCTTGGCTTCCTTCACCTGAATGGCAACCAGTCTGTCCATGTCCTCCTTGGCCAGAGCGAACAGTTGGTTGGCCGTGCCGGCAAGCAGCGCGTCCAGTTCGTCATATTTGCGGTCGGCAAGCAGCGCGAGTCCGGACTTGATCGCCTTCTCCACGTAGTTCTTGCGCTTCGGCGCGAAGTCATCGGCCACCATCTTCTCTTCGGGCGTCAGTGAGGTCGCCATATATTCGGCCCATGTCTTGGAAATGGCCTCGACATTGCCGGCAACGATGCCGGCGACATCCCCCGGCGGCTTGCCGGCCCGCGACTTGGCGAGCGCGTCATACAGCGCGATCGTATTGCCCTTCATGCGGTCGTTGATGTCGAACAGCTGCGCCAGCGGCACCGCACGATCCTCATAGACCGACTTCATCTGCGTATTGCTGTCCCGCGTCGCCAGGATGCCGGCCACGCCGACGACCATCATGAAAACAGCCTGAACCGCCATCAGTGTGACCATGCGTGCTTTCAATGTGCCGGTGAACAGCGCCAGCCGGTCCGCCAGCGAGCGGCGGCGGATCACGCCGGCCGTCAGTGTATAGGCCTGCGCCTTGTTGGCGCGGAACAGCGCATAGACGCGCTCGGCCTCTTCGCGCTGATCGGACGGAAGTTTGGAGCGGATCGACATGTACCCAGTGACCTGGCCGCCTTCCCAGATCGGGGTTGCGCTCGCCAGCACCCAGTAGAAATCGCCATTCTTGCGGCGGTTCTTTACCGCGCCGGCCCAAGGCTTGCCGGCCTTGAGCGTCTCCCAGAGATTGCCGAAAGCTTCCGGCGGCATGTCGGGATGGCGGATGATGTTATGCGGCTGCCCCATCAATTCCTGCTCGGTGAAGCCCGACGCATCGACAAACTGGTCGTTGAAATAGGTCAGCTTGCCCTTGATGTCCGTCTTTGAGACGATCAGGGTTTCGTCGGTGATCGGGTACTCGACATTGGTGACCGGAAGATTGGTGCGCATGGTCCTGACTCCTGTGAACGTGAAATTTCGTGCCTGACGATGGAAATGCCTGCCGCGCTTTCGGCGCCGCTCAGAGCTTGAATGTCATCTCGCGAGCGAGCTGAAGCAGTCGCTCGATCATCGCGATATGTTCGTCGAAGTTTTTTCTTGCCGTGGGGTCCGGCAGCCTTGCCGCGACTTCGCGCGCGTGCTGCGCGGCGAGATCAAGCATCAGCACGGCGTTGCCGATTTCCCCCTTGGCTTTCGATTGCAGGCCAACGATGCGGGAGGCGAGCGCGGCAATATCGGTATTGGTGTTTGCCGCCGGCGGCTGCGCCGTCGATTCAGAGCAGCGTGACTCTCTCTTCCGAAACTCCAGAACGTTCAGCATCGTTGCTCCGCCGACAAATTGTGCTGCTCGATCACGAGCGGTCGACGTAGAATAGTTGAATCAAGTTATGGAAAAATTAGACCAATCAACGACGGTACACCTGATTACCGCCACAACTCGCAAGAGGTGATTAAGTATAGCCGCACGTAAGGTGTAACGAGAATCGCTGGCGCCGGTGAAAACCGAGACGCCAGCCGCTACCCACTCTTGCTTGTCGAAGGGACTTCCGCGCTAAGCCGCCCGCACCGTGGCGAGAAACTTGTCAACTTCGAGCTTGAGGCGGTTGCTGTCGCCCGACAGCGACCGCGCGGCCGAAAGCACCTGCGACGAGGACAACTCGGTCTCGGCGGCGCCACGCTGCACATCGGTGACATTGGATGAGACCTGCTGGGTGCCGTGCGCGGCCTGCTGCACGTTGCGGGAAATCTCCTGGGTCGCCGCGCCCTGCTCTTCCACCGCCGCCGCAATAGCCGAGGAGATCTCGGACAGTTTTTCGATGGTGCCGCTGATCTCCTTGATAGCGCCGACCGACTCCTGCGTCGCCGCCTGGATGCCCGTGACCTGCTGGCCGATTTCGCCGGTGGCCTTCGCGGTCTGCTCCGCCAGTGCCTTCACTTCGGACGCCACGACGGCAAAACCGCGGCCGGCCTCGCCGGCACGTGCCGCTTCGATGGTGGCATTGAGTGCGAGCAGGTTGGTCTGCCCGGCGATGGTGTTGATGAGTTCGACGACATCGCCGATACGCGCGGCCGCCTTTGACAATTCGCTGACGCGGTCGTTGGTCCTGCGGGCCTGATCGACGGCCTCGCCGGCCATCCGCGCGGATTCCTGTACCTGGCGGCTTATTTCGTTGACCGACGACGCCATCTCCTCCGTCGCCGAGGCTACCGATTGCACGTTGGTCGAGGCTTCTTCGGACGCCGCAGCAACCGTCGTCGCGAGTTCTTCCGCGCGTTCCGCGGTCGAACTGAGCGCACCGGCCGAAACCTCGAGCTGCGATGAGGCCACCGACACCGTCTCGATGATGGCGCCGACCGCGCCTTCGAAGTCGTCAGCTATCTTGTGCATGTCCGCCTTGCGCCGGACGATGGCACGCGTCTCCGCCTCCCTCCCTTCGGCCTCCAGCGCCTGACGGGCAACCGCATTGCTCTTGAAGACCTCGACGGCCTTCGCCATCTCGCCGACTTCGTCATGGCGGTCGAGGCCGGCCACCTTGACGTCGAGCCTGCCGCGCGCGAGAGCATTCATCGTGGTCGTCATTTGCCGCAGCGGCCCGGTAATGCGGCGGGCGACGATGATCGACACCGCAAGCGTCAGCAGCAGGACCAGCCCGGCCGCGATCAGCGCGCGCTGAGTCGAAGCCCAGCTCTGCGCCCTGAGGTCGTCGATGTAGACCCCTGTGCCGATGACCCAACCCCATGGAGCAAAGCCGGTCACATAGGACAGCTTCGGCTGCGGCTTGTCGAAGCCCGGCTTTGGCCACTCGTAGGGAATGAAGCCCGCCCCGTCCTTTTTTACGACGTTGACCATGTCAACGAACAGGGGCTTTCCGTTCGGATCCTTGAAGGTCGAGATATCGTTGCCGTTCATCTCCGGCTTCATCGGATGCATCACCATGCGCGGCTGCATGTCGTTGACCCAGAAATAATCGTCGTTGCCGTATCGCAGCGCCGCGACCCGCGCCAGCGCCCGCTTCTGCGCGTCGGCGACCGCGACGCCGCTTGTCTGCACCGCCGCATATTCTTCCTTGACGACGCCGAGCGCCAGTTCGGTCAGATGCCGCAGTTCGATCTGCTTCTGCTGATCGAGGCCCGACGTCAGTTCGCGCGAGTCGAGAAGCGCAATTCCGACGACGCCGATGAAGCTGAGGCCGATCAGGGCATAGATCTTGCGGCCGACGGTCATCTTGAACCGGCGCATCAACGAATCCGCCAGCGAACGACGACGAATGAGACCCGCCGTGACGGTGTATTTTTGCGCCTTCTTGGCGCGTATCAGCGCGTACACCTGCTCGGCTTCCGCGCGTTGCTCGGCGGGCAGCTTCGTGCGGATCGACATGTAGCCGGTTATCTGACCGTTTTCCCAGATTGGCGTGGCGCTGGCCCGGACCCAGTAAAAATCTCCGTTCTTGCGACGGTTCTTGACGGCGCCGGCCCACGGCATGCCTGCCTTGATCGTGGTCCAGAAATCCTCGAACGCTTCCGGCGGCATGTCGGGATGGCGAACGATGTTGTGCGGCTGTCCCATCAATTCCGCCTCCGTGAAGCCGGAGGCATCCACGAACTGCTTGTTGAAATAAGCCAGCTTGCCCTTGGAATCGGTCTTCGAAACGATCATGGCGTCGTCGTCGAGCGGATAGTCGACATTGGTGACCGGAAGGTTGGTGCGCATTGTCGTATCTCCCAAGAGAATTCCGAATAAGCAGGCTCGCTGAAGCGATCCTTGTCAGGCGGCCCGCACGGTGTTGAGGAACTTGTCGACTTCCAGCTTCAGGCGGTTGCTTTCGCTCGACAGCGATTGCGCCGAGGACAGCACCTGCGAGGAGGCCGAGCCGGTCTCGCTGGCGCCGCGCTGCACGTCGGTGATGTGGGTCGAGACCTGCTGGGTGCCTTGCGCCGCCTGCTGGACGTTGCGGGAAATTTCCTGCGTCGCCGCGCCCTGCTCTTCGACCGCAGCCGCGATGGTCGAGGAAATCTCGGACAATCTCTCGATGGTGCCGCTGATTTCCTTGATCGCCCCGACCGACTCCTGCGTTGCCGCCTGGATGCCCGAGATCTGCTGGCCGATCTCGCCGGTCGCCTTCGCGGTCTGTTCAGCCAAAGCCTTCACCTCGGACGCCACCACCGCAAAGCCGCGGCCGGCGTCGCCGGCACGCGCCGCTTCGATCGTGGCATTCAAGGCAAGCAGATTGGTCTGACCGGCGATCGTATTGATCAGTTCGACGACGTCGCCGATCCGCGCTGCCGCCTTCGACAACTCGCTGACGCGGTCGTTGGTCTTGCGAGCCTGATCAACGGCCTCGCCCGCCATCCTGGCCGATTCCTGCACCTGCCGGCTGATCTCGTTGACGGAGGACGCCATTTCTTCGGTCGCCGAGGCCACCGATTGCACGTTGGTGGAGGCCTCCTCGGAGGCGGCAGCGACCATGGTGGTCAATTCCTGCGCGCGAGCCGCGGTCGAGGTCAGCGTGGCGGCGGAGGCTTCGAGTTCCGTCGAGGCCGACGACACGGTTTCGACGATCTCGCCGACCGCGCCTTCGAAGGTGTCGGCGAGCCTGATCATGTCGGCCTTGCGCTGCTTGGCGGCGATCTGGTCCTGCGTGGCCTTGGCTTCGGCCTCCTCGCGCGCCCTCTCTTCGGCCTTGACCTTGAAGGTCTCGACCGCCTGCGCCATGTCGCCCACTTCGTCCTTGCGTTCGAGCCCGGGAAGCACCACGCCGAAGTTGCCGCCGGCGAGTTCCTTCATGCCGGAGGTCAGTCCCGACAGCGGGCCGATGATGCCGCGTGCGATCAGGAACGCGATCAAAAGCCCGAGCAGCACGGCAGCGCCCGCCACGATTTCCTGCATGGTGACGGTGCCGTTGATACGCTCTTCGGTATCCGCGGTCGTCTTTGTGAAATTCTTCTCGATCGTTTCCTTAATGGAGTCGATCTTGCCGACCGCGCTGACGGTCAGGGGGGTGACAGCCTTGTAGTACAGTTCGTCCCCGAGCAGAAGGCTGGGTGCGGTCTTGTCGAATGCCTCCGAATATTTGGTGACACCCATCTTGACCGTCGCCAGCAGCGCCGCAAGGTCCGCCGGCAGCGCGGCCTTTTCGAGTTCCGCTATCTCCTGCTGGGCTTTTCCGGTGTTGGTTTTGAACGTGGCGATACCCTTGGCATCGCGGGTCGCCAGCGTCCGCCAGTTGGCGACGCGAACCAGAAGCACCTTGGCCTCGAGCGCGGCCGCCTCACGAGCGAAATCCGTCTTCTCCGCGGCGTCGACGAATTTCTGGACGTCGGCTGCCATCTTGTCGCCGTCCGTGAACAGCAAAGCGCGGCCGGCCACCATCTGATTGACGGCGTCGCCGAGAGCGACGCGTTTGACCTTCAGTTCCTCTACGTCCTTGGCAATATCCCTGTAGGATGCCCGGCGCTCCTCTGAGACAGTAGTTTTCATGGCCGCTTCCAGCAGCTCGGTCGATTTCTTTAGCCGCGTCTCGGCTTCCACGAACGACTTCTCGTCGTGATCAAACGTGTAGCGGAGGATGGCGCGGCGAATGGCCTGAAGTTGTGTATCGATTTCACCGGCCCGGATCGAGTTGCTGGATTGCAGCGTCATGGTGGCGACTTGCGCGCGAATCTCTCCCAACTGCCACACCGCGAAGCCCGCCAGGCCCGCGCAAAACAGCAGCAGCGCGCCAAAACCGGCATAGAGCCGGCCGCCAATTCGAAGATTGAGAAACGACATGGTGTCAGTCCTTGCAGATGAAGCGGGTTGAAGCTGGCGAGGCGAGAGCGGCGAGGAGGTCGAGGAACCGACCCCGCCACTGCTGGTATTCGTGAAACTTGTGATTCCATGCCCTGACGATGGAATGCTTGCCGCGCTTTCAGCGCCGCTCAGAGCTTCAGTGCCATATCCCGGGCGATTTGAAGCAATCGTTCGATGGTCGCGACATGCTCGTCGAAGTCTTTCCTGGCGGACTGGCCGCACATCCGCTTCTCGATCTCGCGCGCATGCCGCGCGGCGAGGTCGAGCATAAGAACGGCGCTGTCGATTTCTCCCCGCGCTTGCGAATGCAGGCCGACGATGCGGGAAGCCAGTTCTGCGATGCCCGTGTTCGCGCTCGCCGGCTCGCTCTGACGCGCCGGTTCACGCGGCCGCGACAATTTGTCCCGAAAATCGATTACGTTCAGCATCACGCGGTCTGTGGATCTCTCGGCAGCGCAGAATCAGGCGCCCTCGAAATCAAACTAGTTTAATCAAGTTAGCGATGCATTAGACCCGGCGGTGACAGTCCAGCCGATTTCCGCCACAACCGAAAAGACTTGATAAAGGATGGCGCTTTTAGATCAGCTATTTGCGGTATCAGGAGACAGTAGCGACAGCTCCGAGGCCGCGTAGACATCAGCCCTTGGCGTAACTCGACCATCGCTGTCACTAAGCGACTATTGCGGAAGGCGTCATTGAACGTCGCTGCAATTCGCAATTGGTTGCAATCCCAACCGATAGAGTTCAAGCATCATACTACCACTGCGCACCAAAGGACAGATTCTCTCACGCATGCCGTCCCGATCAACGCTGAGTAACTATCCGGTTTTGCAATCACGCGACCCGGAGCTCGTTCGAGATCGTTTGTCTGCGGATTTCGGCGCGACCAGGCTCGAGCCTGGAGCGGATCGCGACGGTTTCGCCGCTCGCATCAATCACCTGCAACTCGGCGGTCTTGGATTGTCCTATTGCGAATACGCCACCGACGTCTCGCTGGAGTTCGGTGAAGCGTCCTTTGTCCGGCAGATCTTCAATATCAGCGGTTCGGGGCAATACGAGGCAGGCGGTCATTCCGGTGATATCACGCCGGGATCGTGGAGTTCCATTTTGCCCGCGCAGGCGCCGCTCAAGCTGGACCTCAAGCGCGGCTATCGACAGCTCGTGCTGCGAATCGAGTTCGATGCGCTGTTGCGCAATCTCAGCGCCCTGCTGGGTCAGGATGTCGACACGCTGGCATTCGACAACACCAGCGATCGGCAGCCGGCGATGGAGGCCCTGCGCCGCAGGATTTTTCAGTTCGCGACCGATTTCAACGAGCGCGGCGCTTTCTTCTCGGACCTCGCGACGGCCGAAGTCCAGCGCATGGTGATCATGAAATTCCTGATGTGTCACCGGCACAATTATACGCATCTGCTGATGCGGGAACCGCTGCCGTCCGCACCATCGACGGTCAGGGCGGTGGAGGAGTTCATCGAAGCCAACTGGGACAAGCCGATCGATATCCAGGCGATGAGCGCGGTCGCCAAGGTCAGCGCCAGAAGCCTGTTCCGGCAGTTCCAGAGGGACCGCGGCTACTCTCCGGCGGATTTTGCGAAGCGGATACGGCTCGACCATGCACGCGCAATGCTCGAGCAATCCGGAGAAGAGGCGTCGGTGACCCAGATCGCGCTCAGGTGCGGATTCCAGAATCCCGGTCATTTTGCCCGCGACTTCCGGCTCGCCTTCGGCGAACTGCCATCCGAAATCCTGAGGAAATCGGCCAGACGGCCGAAATCCTGAATATGCGACTGCTCGGCGCGGTGGAATCCTGATGCGTGACGAAGACAGACGAGACTGTCCGACGAAGTGATCCTTACACATCTCGGCTCGGCGGTCTTGCTTTGCTGGGATGAGTTGCCGTTCAACGCGCAGACCAGGATCCTGAATCAAACGAACGATATGATCGGGCTCACGCCAATCCCCGATATTCGCAACCAGATCGTCAAATTGCTGTTGCGGCGCTCAAGGATATAAGGCGACCGCTTGCGGCAGATTGCGGTTCAGCCCGCAAAGCGGTTCCGGTATTCCGAAGGCGATATCCCGATGTGACGCATGAAGGCCCGCCGCATCCGTTCATCGTCGCCGAAGCCGGCCCGCTCCGCCACCTCGACCACGCCGCGGGTTTCACTGCTTTCGAGCAACAGCCGCGCCGTCTCCACCCGCAGCGCCTCCACGCCGCTGGCCGGCGTCATTCCGGTGCGGCTGGCATAGGCGCGCGCGAAGGTTCGCGGACTCATGCCGGCCTTCGCGGCCAGCGTTTCCACCTTGAGGTCGCCTGTGATGTTTTCGATGATCCAGGCGTGCAGCGCGGAAAAGCGCCCCTCGACGTCGGACGCCTGCGCGGCCAGCACGGTCGAGAACTGGCTCTGGCCGCCCGGTCGCTTGAGAAACACCACCAGCCGCCGCGCGATGTCGAGCGCGGTGGTATGGCCGAAATCCTCCTCGATCATGGCCAGTGCAAGGTCGATGCCGGCGCTGACGCCGGCCGATGACCACACCCGCCCGTCCTTGACGAAAATCGCATTCGGCTCGACGCGAACTGAGGGAAAGGCATCCGCCAGTCTCGGACAATAACGCCAATGCGTCGCGGCGCGCTTGCCGTCGAGCGCGCCGCTCCAGGCCAGCACGAAGGCGCCAAGGCACACCGACGCGACCCGCCGCGCCTTTGGCAGCGTCTCGACGATCCATTGCATCATGGCCGTGTCCTGCCGCAACTTCCAGATGCCCGGGCCGCCCGGGATAACCAGCGTGTCAACCTGGTTCGGCCGGACGCTTTCGATCGGCGCGGTGTCGATCATCATCCCGACGTCGGTCGGCACGAGACCGCCCGAGGTCGACAGGTACGACAACGAATAGCACGCGCCCGGCAGTTCGATTTCCTGCAACTCCGCGAAAACCTGCGCCGGACCGGAGATATCGAGCAAAGTCACGCCGGGAAAGGCCACGATCGCCACCCGCCTCGCGGAGGCTTGGTCGGGCAATTTCGGCCGCCGGGGTTTGGCAGATTTCGAGGGCATATTGTCCTTTAAGCCATTAAAGGCGCGCCTGTATAGATCACCCAGGAAAGCGGGGTGACGAGCATGTCGCTAGAGCTGAACCGCCAATACGGCACGATCAAATCGCCGTGGGCCGAATACGCCATCTACAGCTTTCCGGACGCCTCCCTTGTCAGCCGCGGGGAAAGGCGGCCCCTGATGGATGCGATGAACGGCATCATCGCGGTCAACTGGAAGGCGACAGAGCCGCATTGGACGGCGGAAGCCTCCCCGTTCGACAGCAAGTTCAGCCTCATCCTGGTCTACGCCAGCTCCGGATTGGTCGCCTTTTCGGTCTACCGCAAGCTCGAGCTCGCGGCCGGCCCGGCCATCTATCGCAGCGGCACCGAAGTGCTTCCGGCCCATCAGGGTCGCGGCCTGTACGGCTTCTTCACCACCGAAGTCCTGAGGTCTTCGGGCGCGGCCGATACGCCCGAGACCGGGATCCTCTACGGATGGCGGACGCGCAATCCCATCGTCTGGGCGGCCAACGCCAATATCTGCGAAAAGGTCACGCCCTCCCTGCTCGGCGACACCCAGGACCCCGCACTGCAGGCGGCTTGCGTCGAGATGTGTGCGCTGCTCTATCCCGGAAAACACCTCGAATTCCCCGGCATGGTCATGCGCGGCGCCTACGGCCACATCAAGCATCACCGGCAGGCCTATCACGGCACCGCGTCGCTGGTAGATGCGGCGATGTCCCGCCTGATCCCGGACTCGGCGGACGCCCTGTTCTCGGTCGGTTACGCGAGGGTGTGATGGCGATCATGGAGCAGCACCGGGGATTCGCGCCCGCCATGCGCTCCGCCGATCGCGCCTATCTGGCCTGGGCTGCGGTCGCCATCGCCTATGCGATCGCGTTCCTGCAGCGGGTGTCGCCGCAGTCGATCACCCAGAATTTCATGGCGGACTTCTCGACCGACGCCGCCGGCGTCGCGATGCTCGCCTCGAGTTATTTCTGGGGCTACACTTTGATGCAGATCCCGGCGGGCCTTCTGGTCGACCGCTACGGCGTCAAGCGCGTGGTGCTGGTCAGCATGGCGGCGTCTTCGCTGGGAAGTGCCGCGTTTGCGCTGGCGCCGAACCTGCTCGACGTCTTTGCCGCCAGGCTGGTTGTCGCCTGCGGCGATGCGCTGGTGTTCACCGCGCTCTTGAAACTCGTCGCGCTGAGCTTCAAGGACGAACGGTTCGGCATCATGTCGGGCATTTCGCAGGTGTCGGGCTATGTCGGCGGCGTGATCGCAACGACGCCGCTGGCCGCGGCGGTGAGCGGGTTCGGCTGGCGCGCCTGCTTCGTCTTCATCGCCTGCGTGGGCGTTGCCAACCTTTGCTTTGCCTCGCTCGTCCTCAAGACCGATCCGGTGGCGCACAGCAGCAAGACCCTGCGCGGCGTTCTGGCCGCCAGCCGCCAGTCGCTGTCACAACTGGCAAACTGGGGATGCGCGATGAGCTTTGCATCCCACTTCGCCGTGGTGACGACGCTGTCGGGCGTATGGGGAATTCCGATGGTGGCGCATTTCTTCAATATCTCGCCGTCGGCGGCGAGCACGCCGCTGCTGGCCTTCATGGTCTGCAATGCAATCGGCTCGATCGTCCTTGGCCACGCGGCCGATCGCGCGGCGACGGCGCTCGACACCGCGCTGATCCGCATCTGCCTGCTGCGGATGCTGCTGATCGCGATGCTGCTGCCGCCGGTCGCCCATGCGCTGGGCTTCCTCTATGTCACGATCGTGTTCGCAGTACTCGGACTTGTCGCCGGCGGCACCGTGCCGCTGGTGCTGAAATGCACCAAGCGGCTCTACACCGCCGAGTTGATCGGCGTCGGCGCGTCGGTCAACACCACCGCCGCCGGAATCTTCGCGGGCGCCGCGCAACCCGTGATCGGGCTCGCCATGGTCGGCGTTAGCCGGCTCGCCGGGAGCGGCGTCGAGCACGGCGCTGCCTCGATCAGCGATGCGGGCTTTGGCACCCTTGTTGGAATTCTGCTCCTGATGTCGCTGCCGGGCATTGCCGGCCCGTGGCTGATGAGGAGCAAATTGATGGTCCGTGAGTAGCGTTAACGCCCGGAGTGAGAGGGGACAGTATGTCGCGCTTGTATTTGAGAAAAGGCGAAGTCGGCTCGAACTACGCTGTGAGCTCGTGGCAAAGCGTATTGTTCTCCGAGTTTGAAGCGCAGATGAGCAGCGAGGCGAGACCCTTCCCCTGCATCTTCGGCGTGACGGGCTACCGGCTCGATCAGCTGCGCTATCTGTTTCTCGATCCCTTCGACGTCGAGGTTCTCGGCGACCAGCTCGCGCAATTCGTCGCCGAATCCCGGTCGCACGGGCCGAACACGTCCCTGGTCGTGTTTACCCGGCCGCGGCCGGTGCAGACGATGGATGCCTATTACCGGAAATTCTGGCTCATGCTTGACCAGCTGGCGCGGCTCGACAAGAGTCCCTGGCCCGAGACGATCCCGGAACAGATCGATCATCCGATGTGGGAGTTTTCGTTCTCCGGTGAGCCTATCTTCGTCGTGTGCAGCACGCCCGCGCATGTGATGCGGCAAAGCCGCCGCTCCAGCTCCTTCATGCTGACGTTCCAGCCGCGATGGGTGTTCGAAAAGATCCTCGGCACGGAAAAGGCTGCGGCGGCGGCGTTCGCGGAGGTGCGCAAGCGCCTGATCCCTTACGACTCCACCGCCCCCTCGCCGCTGCTCGGCCGCTACGGTGCCCAGGACGGGCGCGAGTACCAGCAATACTTCCTGCACGATGACAATCAGGCGGAAAGCGGATGCCCGTTCGCCAAGCTCGCGCAGGCCAAGACCCCTCGGATATCAGCCAGGGAGGAAGCGGCATGACCGAGATCATCGCAAGCACGAAGACGGAATTTGCGATCGACCCCGACATCCTGGAATTGCTTCCGGACCAGGGCTGCGTGGAATTGCAGCGCGACGCCGCGGGCAAGGTGCATCATTTCCACACCCACCCCGTGGATGAGATCCTGGTGATCATCAAGGGCGCGCTGAAGTTCTGGTGCGAGGATGGAATGCGGATCGTAGGTCCCGGCGACACCATCAAGCTGCCGGCCGGTACGCTTCACCAATCCGAGGCACTGGAAGGCGGCGCCATCTATGCGATTGCGACGCGGCCGCCGGCCGTCGCTTCGACCGGCAATTGAAACAGGGAGTACGCCGCTGTCAGGACAACGGGTAGTCGGGGGAAGCTTGCGCGTCGGTCGCGAGGCGTTCGACCAGTTCGATGACTTCGGACCGTTGGCTCGGTGCAAGTTTGAGGAAGGCCTTCAACAGCCGCAGGCTTTCGACAGTTTCGCTCGATGGAGCTCCGAGCTTCTTGTGCAGCTCTGCAACAAATGTGGGATTTTTCATCTCGCACCTTTGATAGGGAACGGTAATGTCATTTCTAGGCAAACGTGAGGGCTTAGCCCAAAAGGTCGATACCGCAGCGATAGAGGCTGAGCGTCTCGGTCTGACGACGGCTACTTTGATACTTCGAATGGCACGCCTGGAAATTGACCGGGCCGAACCCGACGAGGTTGAAAGTATGCCAAGGAACAACTCCGTGGGCAAGCCTAACTGAGCGGCCGAAAAACGACTCGGCTGGACAAATCGCGCCAAAATGCGCCGGGCGCGGTGGATTGGTCGCGCCCAAGCGCCAAACATGAGCCAAAAGCGGCAGCCCACGCTCCGCTTGTGGGCACCGCGACCCAGGCGACGAGGAACATCCCACTCGCCGTGCCGAACGGATTTGCGGCCACCGTGCCGCTTCCTGTTTCATATCGCGGAATACCGGCGGATTGCCGGCTCGCTTATCCGCGAGCGCACGGCATCGGCGAGCCAATTGTCACGTGACCGCATGCCACATGCCGCGCGCCCGGCAACGGAACTAAATTGATCGAGGTCAAGGCGGCGCGGCGGGTCTGTGTTTTCCTGCAGGAACGTACGGGAGCATCGCGGCCGATCAGATTCGGAGCCAGTTTCCTTTAGCGTCAGGGCGCATGCTCTTTTACTCCTCCTAACCGGGCACCTGCTCTTTCCCTTCCATCAAACCCTGCGGTCAAATCCATGCGAGTCTATTATTTTGACATGAAGGATGGAATTCCAACCAGGGACAGAAAGGGAATCGAGTTTCCTTCAGCGGCCGCTGCAATCGCGCACAGCAAGGAGCTCGCCCGGCGGCTTCGCGACGAACCGCGGCTAATAGATCCAGCGCTTGCAATCGTGGTCGTCGATGAATCCGGCACGGAGGTTCATCGCGAGCCGGTCTATCCGGACGCTGCCAAACCCGGCATGTCGACCCGCAAGATCGAGAATTTCAACAGGATCGACTGAGGAGCACCTCACGAACGACGGCTTGGGCGCCCGGCTTTCGCGGGAATTCACCGCCCCACCGTATCCGTGCGATGAACTTGCTGGGCGCGCGCTTTGTCTCGCGGCTGCTCTTGTCCCTTCTCATCGCGCACGATGCCCTGGTCGGGACCGTGTGGCGGCTTGGGCTCGGGCTTTGCCATGCCCTTTTGTCCACCATGTTTGCCGCCTTGATCCTGGACGCCTTCCAGGTCGTTCTCTCGGGGCATGCGATCAAATCCTGTTTTGCAATTGAGCGGCTCGAACTTTTCCAGCAGCTTTTCCATGGTCGCTAACGCATTCCGCTGCCGGCGGGTTCCATCGCAATATCGCGCCGTAGTGAGCATCCGATCCGGAACCGAGCCTTCCAAGCTTGCTTGCACTCACAGCCCTCGTCGTCGCCTCGCTCTTGGGGGCGACAGCGGTCGCCTCGGCACAGACGCAGCCCGCTCCCGGCGCATCCGGCGAAGGCAATATGGCGCCCGCCGCCGCCGCGCCGAAGATGAAGTCCGGCAAAATGAAAACCAGCAGGATGAAATCCGGCACCACCACCGGAATGAGCTCCAGCGCCCGCAAGAGCCATAAGGCCGACAAGAGCGACATGAACAACATGAGCAAGTAAACGCAACCGCGTTGACGGGCGAAGGCGCCCGTCGGACGCACGGGCCGCGGTGTGAACCGGGGCCCGTTTTGTCGTGGCGATCCGCCGAACGCCGATCAATGCACACGGTGGTGGTCGTTTCGCGAATGATGCTATTGCAATGTTGCAAGGACAGGAGATCGGAAGCGGCAGGACCGCCTGGCTGGCAACATCAAAATCGCGATTTCATTTCCTGCGCGGCCGGACCAAAACCTGTCTCACATTTTAGTGACCTTTTCGACCAAATGATTCTTGGTCAGGCCCGAAATAAACCATCCCCATCGCTGTTCTTATCATAACGCAAGCGTCAGGAGAGTTCTCGCGATGGCCAAGGCTGCTATGCCCAAGGCTGCCATGTCCAAGGCTGCCCTGGTCTCCCTGGCGACATCGGTGCCCCCAAACGTGTTGTTGCAGAAGGATGTTCTGGCCGCGGCATGGGACGGTTTCGGCGCCCGCTTTCCCGAATTCGAACGCTTCTCCAGCATTTTTTCCAATACCGGCATCATCAAGCGCCACGCCGTAAGACCTTTCGACTGGTATCTCGAGCCGCGCGGCTGGCCGGAGCGCACGGAAGCCTTTCTCGAAGGCGCCGAGGTGCTGTTCGTCGACGTCGCCGAAAAAGCGCTGGCAAGCGCCCATCTCTCCGGCAGCGACATCGACACCGTCGTGACGGTCTGCTCCACCGGGATCGCCACGCCGAGCGTGGAGGCGCGGGTTGCCCGCCGAATGGGTTTCCGGTCCGACGTCGCGCGCGTGCCGGTGTTCGGTCTCGGCTGCGCGGGCGGAGCCTCGGGGCTTTCGATCGCCTCGCGCCTTGCCCAGGCGCGGCCGGGCAGCAACGTACTGCTGGTGACGATTGAGCTCTGCTCGCTCGCGCTTCGCCATGACGAACTCACCAAAGCCAACATTGTCGCCGTCAGCCTGTTCGGCGATGGCGCGGCCGCGGTCGTGCTGCGCGCGGGCGACGGCGGCGCGACGGAGGTCGAGAATGCCGGTGAGCACCTTTGGCCGGATACGCTCGGCATCATGGGCTGGAGCGTCGATCCTGAGGGGTTCGGCGTAATATTCCGCCGCACCATCCCCGATTTCGTCCGCGCCCATCTCAATCCGGCCGTGGTGCGGATTCTGGCTGACATGCAGCTGACGATGGCGGACATCGACCGGTTCATCTGCCATCCCGGGGGCGCCAAGGTCGTCAATGCGCTGGAGACAGCGCTCGCGCTCGATCAGGGCACCCTCGACTGCGAACGCCAGGTGATAGCGGACTACGGCAATATGTCGTCGCCCACGATCCTGTTCGTGCTTGAACAAGCCGTTGCAAAGGGGTTGCCGGCGCGCTCGTTGCTGACGGCGCTCGGCCCCGGCTTCACCGCAAGCTGCGTCGCGCTGCGGCACGCCGCGTGACGTCTGCCGAGCTCATTCTCGCCCTCGTCACGCTGCAGCGGGCCGCGGAGCTCGTCATCTCCAGCCGCAATACAAGCAAGCTCAGGGCTCGCGGTGCGATCGAGGTGGCGCCGGGGCATTATCCCTTGATCGTCGCGGTGCATGCGGCCTGGCTGATATCGCTGTGGATTTTCGGACACGATCGCCCGCTGAACATCGTTGCCCTGCTCATTTATGTCGTCCTGCAGGGCGTTCGTATCTGGGTGATGTGGACGCTCGGCGCGCGCTGGACGACGCGGATCATCATTCTGCCGGGAGAGCCGCTGGTCAGGTGCGGACCTTACCGGTTGCTGCCGCACCCCAATTATGCCGTGGTGGCCGGCGAGATCGCGCTGCTGCCGCTGGTTCTTGGCCTTGCTTGGCTATCCCTGATCTTCACGGTTCTCAACGCCGCGGTTCTCGCCATACGCATCCGCGCCGAAAACCGCGCGTTGGAGCAGACGATGATGGCGCGCGGCGCCTGATGAGCGAACGGGCGACCAAGACGCTTCAGGCAAGCGCCGCCACCTGGCTGGGCTTCGCCTTGATGTGCCTCGGCATGTTCATGGCGATCCTCGACATTCAGGTGGTCGCGACATCGCTGCCGACGATCCAGGACGCGCTGGCGATATCGCGGGAGGGGATGAGCTGGATCCAGACGGCGTATCTGATCGCCGAGATCATCGCCATCCCGCTCACGGGCTGGCTGACGCGCATATTGACGTTGCGATGGCTGTTCGTGACGGCGATCGGGCTCTTTACGCTGGCCTCCGTCGGCTGTGCGATCAGCGGCGATTTCCCTGTCCTGATCGGCTTCCGCGTGCTTCAGGGGTTTGCCGGCGGCGTGTTGATCCCGGCCGTCTTCTCCGCGGTCTTTCTGCTGTTTCCGATCCGCCTGCATCCGGCGGCGACGACGATGGCCGGCATCATGGCGGTGCTGGCGCCCACGGTCGGGCCTGTGGTCGGCGGCTGGATCACGGAGACCTGGTCCTGGCATTGGCTGTTCCTGATCAATGTCGCTCCCGGAATCATCGCCGCGGCCGCGACCCCTTTCCTGCTGCCGCGCACGCAACCTCGCTTCGACGATCTCGCCACGCTCGATGGAATTTCGCTCGCGCTGATGGCGATCGCGCTTGCTTGCCTGGAGCTCGGCCTGAAACAGGCCCCGCATGACGGCTGGCTCGCTCCGCAATGTTCGCTGCTGTTTTCCGTCAGCGCGGCTGCGACAGCCATATTCGCGGTTAGAACGCTGAAAGCGGCGCATCCCGTGGTCGATCTGTCGACCTTGCGAATGCGCTCCTTTGCGATCGGCTGCGCCTTGAGTTTTTGTCTCGGCGTCGGATTGTTCGGCTCGGTCTATCTGATGCCGGTCTTCCTCGCCTATGTCCGGCGTCACGACGCCTTCGAGATCGGCACCATCATGCTCGTCACCGGCGTCGCGCAACTCGTGACCGCACCGATTGCCGGCAGCCTGGAAAGCCGGGTCGATCCGCGCTGGCTTTCGGCTCTGGGCTTCGCGCTGTTCGCGCTTGGCCTGGGCTGCAGCGCCTTCCAGAGCCGCCTCGCCGATTTCGACGAGATGTTCTGGCCGCAAATCCTGCGCGGCGCGGCAATCATGTTCTGCCTGCTGCCGCCGACCCGGCTGGCGCTGGGCGCACTGTCCGAAGCAGCGGTGCCCGACGCCAGCGGCCTGTTCAATCTGATGCGGAATCTCGGCGGCGCGATCGGCATCGCATTGATCGATACCATTCTCTATGGCCGCACCGGCGGGCACGCCGAAGCCCTGCGCGACCGGCTGATCGCAGGCGACATCACGGCGGCGCGTGCGATCGGGCTTGACCTGGACTTGTTCCTGCACCGGCCGCCGGACGTGTCCGACGCCACGGTCGAAGCCTATGTCCGCCCGCTCGTCGAACGAGCGGCATTCGCGCTCAGCGCCAACGAAGCCTGGGCGCTGCTCGCCTTCGTGGCACTGGCTGGCCTCTTGCTGATTCCGTTCGCGGGCCCGCCGCAACACAGCGGTACCGGAATGGCGAACATTGACCGGTGAGCCGTCAGCAGACCGACTCGCCGCTGCACGTAAAGCGTGTTTCCGCTTGTCAAGCATCCCCGCTCAGGCAATTCTGGAAGCGATCGGCGGTCGGCCAGATTTGCCGGTCACGGAAGTCCGGACGCCAGTGATCCGGACACGACAGGGAGGTTCGTGATGCTGACACGACGAGACTTTGCAGGTTTTGCGTCCTGCGCACTCTGCGCGGTAACAGGTTTCATTGCGACCGATGCGTCGGCGCAAACGACGGCGCCCGCGGCGACGCCGGGGGTCACACGAAAGATACTGTCGCAGACTGACGGCCCGACCCCCGGATATGTGACCATCATCGTGGAAGCGGAGATCGAGGCGGGCGTCACCGTCGCCCGGCATACCCATCCGGGAATCGAATCCGCCTATGTCATCGAAGGCGGCCTGGACCTGCCGATCGAGGGACAGCCGACCCGCGCCCTGAAGCCGGGCGACGGCTTCGTGGTGCCGCCCAACACGCCTCATGCGGGCGGCAAGAACGGTGACAAGAAGACGAAGATCGCGAGCACCTACGTCGTGGAGAAGGGCAAGCCGCTCGCATCTCCCGCCTGATCCCGATCAGGCAGGCACCACCGCTATTTCGACGCCGAATCCTTCGACAATAGCGCGATCGCCTCCTGCACGGTCGTCATGAACTGCGCGGGGAAGATGATGGTGGAATTCTTCTCGACCGAGATTTCCGCCATCGTCTGCAGGGTGCGCAACTGCAGCGCCACCGGATGCTGCGTGATGATGTCGGCGGCCTGGCCGAGCTTCACCGCCGCCTGGTATTCGCCTTCGGCGGCGACGATCTTGGCGCGGCGCTCGCGTTCGGCCTCGGCTTCCTTGGCCATCGCCCGCTGCATATTCTCCGGCAGCGTGATGTCCTTGATCTCGACCGCCGTGACCTGGGTGCCCCAGGGCTCGGTGTGCAGATCGATGACGTTCTTGATCTGGTCGTTGATGCTGGCGGTGTCGGACAACAGCTGATCGAGGCTGAAGCGCCCGACGACATTGCGCACGGTGGTCTGGCTGATCTGGTTGATCGCGTTGTAGACGTTCTCGATGGCGATCACGGCCTTTTCCGGATCGGTGATGTGATAATAGGCGACCGCCGCGATATCGATCGAGACGTTGTCCTTGGTGATGATCTTTTGCGACGGAATCTGCATGGTGACCGTGCGCAGCGATACCCGCACCATCTGCTGGATCGGAACGAAGATCAGCGTCAGGCCGGGGCCGCGCACGCCGGCAAATCTGCCGAGCAGGAACACCACCCCGCGCTCGTATTGCTTGAGCACGCGAAGCGAAACGGCGGCATAGAGCAGGCCCAGCAGCACAATAAAGGAAATGAAGCCCATGGCGCCCTCACCGGTTGTTGCCGAAGACTAGCACTTTACGGTCGGCTCGCCAGTGCCGAATGCGGGCGCAGCAGCCCCGCCGCTTTCACGGACGTCATGTCGCCGTCATCGATTCTGATTTACCCGTGGCCTTTGCGCCTCACGCAGGCGGCTGAGACTACTCATCACTGCTGCTTTTCCCAGAACGACAGCAGGCCCTGGGACGCCGAGCCGCCGATCACGCAGGGGATGCCGATCGCGACCTGGCCCAGCGCCGCCGCCGAGACGCAGCCGAGCGCGACCGCGCCGACGCCGACCTGGCCCCAGAAGTCGAGGTTGCGCCGCGAATCCGAGCCCTTGGTCTTGAGCTCCTCCACCGCGGCGAGTGCATCCTTGCGCACCGCGCCGAGTTGCACGGTGTCGGCGGCATCGACCACTTCAGTCAGCGGCACCTTGACCGCTTCCGGCTGGGTTGCCAGTTCGCCACGGAGAAACTCGCGCAATCCGGTATCGCGGACCGCATAGCTCGCCAGCGTATAGCGCGCCATGCTGCCGATCGTCAGCTTGTCGACGGTGTCGCGGCTCTTGCTCCAGGGCAGCATCTCCATGATACGCAGGATCGGCAGATGCGAGCCGGTCGCGAAGTAATATCCCCACAGCGTATCCAAAAGATCCTGATTGCCGGCGAAGGTCTGGACCATCTTCACTTTCTTGTCGTCCTTGGCGAACGGATTCTTGGTGAAGACACCGCGCAATTTGTCGAGCATGCCCGGTCTTGTCTCCTCCAGCGGGATGTTGGCAAGCGTCGGCAGCGCGCCGGCGAGATAGGCGTCGATCATCACCTTGCGCCCAGGCATCTTCGGCGCAACCTTGCGCAGCAGATTGCGCCATTCCGGCAACCCTGAATAGGCGATGGCGCGGACGATCACCCATTCATCTTCCGGCGCTACCGGAAAGAAGCTGTTGACGAGCTGCTCTGCCTTGGCTGGGTTCGATCCGATCGCGCCGGCGATGAAGCCGAGATAGATGCCGGAATTCTCCGGCTCCTTGAACGTCTGCGCGTGAAACAACACGCGCACCGCCGCCGGCACATGCGCGTAATCCGGCCTTGCCCGATAATTGTAGATCCATTGCTGGATCACGTTGAGCGAGGCGCTCGGGTCGATGTCCGGCGTGACCGCCGCATTCGCGGGCGCGATCAGAACAAGCACGGTAGTGACGAAAGCGGCGTAGCGCATGTGATGCTCCCAGAAAGCGCGTTCGTGACTTGCGAAGCTTAGCAAGCCACGGACGTTTCAGCACTTATGGCTAGGAAGCATTTGAAGCGGCTCTAGGACATTTTCGGGACGCGGGGTTCGCCGCTGCGTCGAAATTATGGCAAACCGTTAACCCCGAAGCCCGCAACTGACCTTATCCCAGTCATTCTTTCGCCCGGCGCCGGCACTTCCATCGCCCCCCGTCGAATGGGAGACAGCCGAAACGATGATGGATGACAGCACGCCGGGCGGGCGATGCCACCGGCCGATCGCAGCGGCCGCGCTGCTGGTCGCCGCGCTCGGGATTTTTTCGGCGCAAGCCGTCGCGGCAGAGGTCATCGATGTCCAGGGCAACCGCCGGATCGACGCCGAGACGGTCCGCTCCTACTTTCACGCCGCGCCCGACGGTCGGTTCGACGAAGCGGCGCGCGATGCGGCGCTGAAGGCGCTGTTGGGCACCGGCCTGTTCGACAATGTCACGATCGAGCGTGCCGGCGAACGGCTGGTCGTGCATCTCCATGAAGCGCCGGTTCTCGACCGCGTCGCCTTCGAAGGCAACAAGAAGATCAAGGACAAGGAGCTCATCGCGGTCATCGAATCCAGGCCGCGCGGCACGCTGCAGCGCGCCGTGGTGCAGTCCGACGTCGGCCGCATCCTGGAAGCCTACCGGCATGCCGGGCGCGACGATGTCGGCGTGGCGCCCAAAATCATCAATCGCGGCAATGATCGCGTCGACCTCGTCTATGAGGTGATGGAGGGCGGGAAGACCACCGTGCGGCAGATCAACTTCGCGGGCAACACGGTTTTCGGCAAGCGGCAGCTCGCTGCCGTGATCAAGACTTCCGCCACCAACCTGCTGAGCTTCCTGACCGGCGGCGACGAGTACGATCCCGACCGCATCGCTGGCGATCGCGAGCAGTTGCGGCTGTACTACCGCAGCAAGGGCTATGCGGATGCCAGCGTGACCTCGGCCGAGGCCGAATACGATCCGGCGCTGCACGGCTTTACGCTGACCTTTGCGATTGACGAGGGACCGCTCTATCATTTCGGCGACATCAGCGTCGCCTGCAACGTGCCCGGGGTGGACAGCGACAAGCTCCGCCGCGCGCTGGCGGCGCGGCAGGGTGCATTATTCGACGGCCGGGCGCTGGACAAGACCACCGATGGGCTGGCGGTCGAGCTTTCAAAACTCGGCTTTCCCTTCGCGCAGGCCACCCCGCGCATCACCCGCGACGCGGCGACACGACGGATCGACGTCGCTTTCACCATCGATCAGGGGCCGCGGACCTATGTCGAACGCATCGATATCCACGGCAATACCCGCACCAAGAGCTATGTGATCCGGCGCGAATTCGACATCGCCGAAGGCGATGCATACAGCAAGACGCTGATCGATCGCGCCGAGCGGCGGCTGAAGAACCTGAACTATTTCAAGACGGTCAAGATCACGCGCCAGCCGGGCTCGGCGTCGGACCGCGTCGTGGTCGTTGTCGATGTGGAGGAACAATCGACCGGCGAGTTCAACATTGCCGGCGGTTACTCGACGACCGACGGCCTGCTCGCCGAGGTCAAGCTGGGCGATCGCAGTTTCCTGGGAAGCGGCAGGTCGGTCAACGGCTCGGTGACCTACGGCCAATATGCGCGCGGCATCGACCTGTCGGCATCCGAGCCCTATTTCCTCGGCAGCCGCGTCGCGGCCGGCATCGAACTCTACGGCCGGCAAAATCAGTCGAGCCCCTACCAGTCCTACGGCAGCGATATCTATGGCGCGACCCTGCAGCTGGGCACGCCGGTCACCGAAGAGATCGGCGTGCAGTACCGCTATTCGCTCTATAACCAGAACGTCACCTTCGATCCGACCTCGACCGCGGCGGCGCCGTCGCTGCCGGTGCGAGAGGCCGCGGCGGCCGGCCCGCAATGGGTCTCCTCGGTCGGCAGCACCGTCACCTACAACACGCTGGACAACACCAGGAGTCCTACCAGCGGATTCAATTCGCAGCTCAGGCAGGATCTCGCCGGCCTCGGCGGCGATGTGAAGTTCCTGCGCACCAGCGAGGACGTGCGCTATTATCACCCGATCAACGACGACGTGACCGCGCTGGTGCGCGGGCAAGGCGGCTACATCACCGGCTGGGGCGGCCAGCAGGCGCCGCTGCTCAACAGCTTCTTCGGCGGCCCGACCATGGTGCGTGGTTTTGCGCCCAACGGTTTTGGGCCGCGTGACCTCACGCCCGGCACCACCATGGATAATGTCGGCGGCAGCATGTATTGGGCCACGACGGCGCAACTGCAGAGCAACATCCCCGGCGTGCCGCAGGAGTACGGCCTCAAGGCGACCGGCTTCGTCGATGCCGGCAGCGTGTTCCGCTATAACGGGCCGACGACATTTCCGGGCTCCGCGCAATCGATGCAGCTCGCCAACTACAATGTGGTGCGCTCCTCGGTGGGCGCCGGCCTGACCTGGGCCTCGCCGTTCGGGAACCTGACGGTCGACTACGCGGTGCCGCTGACCAAGGCCGCCTACGACGTGGTGCAGCCGCTTCGCTTCAGCGCCGGCGGGTTCTGATCAGTCGCGCACGCCGCGCCGAACCGAAAACCGGACGATCAGCGCCACGGCCACACCGATTGCGACGGGCCGTTGGTCGCGGCCGGCCGGCTATTGGTTCATCCAAACCGGTTTCCAGTTCATCTCGAATTGCAGGCAATTCCGAGGACCATTGATAACCTTGAAGAAGGCTGGCTTTCGCATTTAGTCTCCGAAAAGCTTAGTCATATTGAACCTAATCTACGGGCCACCAGGGGATTGCGCCGTGTCGGTCAAGGAGTTTCTCGGTCAGCAAGCTGTCAATGTTGCCGTCGGCGGACATTACACGCTTGCGAACTGGTTCGACTCGCAGGGAAAGCCGCGCACCTTCGCGTGCCGCACCAGCCGCGTTTCGCCGTTCCGGATGATGGTCGCCGTGCCCGTCATCGGCAAGGTCGGCGATCGCATCTCCTCCTATTTCGGCGATTTCGGCAAACTCGAAGGCCACATCAGCGACACCGCCGCCGGCAGCTTCCTGCTCGAACTCGCCATGACCACGTCCATGCGCGAGAAGCTCGCAACCAAGCTCTCCTGGCTGGACAAGAGGCAGAAAGATCCAGCGGTTCGCGAAACCAGGACACACGCGCGCATCATCCCGCCGAACTCGCATTCGACCCTGACCTTCGCCGACGAGTCTACCCGCAGTTGCTTCATCATCGACATGTCGGCGTCCGGCGCCGCGGTCTCGGCTGATGTCCAGCCGCAGATCGGAATGCCGCTGGCAGTCGGGGCCTGTGTCGGCCGCGTCGTCAGGCTTTTGCCCCACGGCTTCGCGGTCAAGTTCGTCGAACAGCAGAACCGCAACGAGCTCGAGCGGCTCATCGTGCGGCCCGCGCCTCTGCGTTCCGCCGGCGTCGCCGAACCCCCCGCGCGACGCGCCGGCCGGTCCGCAGCCTGACCACCTCGGCCGCCAGATCAGCGCGGGCAGAATCGCCGCGATGATGAGTATCCCGCACCACGAACCGAGCGCGTGACTTCGTCCGCACGGCAAAGCATTTCATCGGAAATTCCCGCACCCCGCGCCAGGGAATCCCGATGATGGGTGCCCATCCATTCCTTGGACTCAAATCAATGCGGGCGCTTGCCTGCTGATACTTGCCGGAATGCTGTTCGATGTGGTTGCGGCCAATGAAAACCCCGCCGGATCGGTTCCGGCGGGGAGTTTTGACGCCCCCTGAGAGGGCGGCAGGACGAACTTACTTCAACGAGGAGTTGATCGACGTGAACTTGTCGTTGAGGTTGGTGCCCAGACCGTTCACCACGGCGATAATCGCGAGTGCGATGCCAGCTGCGATCAGTCCGTATTCAATCGCGGTCGCGCCGGACTGGTCCGACAAGAAATTAAAGAAAGTGCGCTTCAAGCCTGCCTCCTGTGGGTTCCGTTGGAACGGTTCAATGCAGGTAGGAGTACTCACGAGCATCTAAGCTTCGCTAAACCGGCGCGGATCAATTTACCTACAATTGTTCCATCGCGGGAACTGGACAGGCTTCGACCGGCTCCATCATGATAGGTGTCGCAGGAACCCTCAGACGTCGCCCTGCATCTTTTCTGCAGCACAGCGCGCGGGTTGTCGCAGATGCGGGTGCTCCAAGAGGTCCCGGCGATCGCTGTTGATACCGATCCTTCACCATGCCGTCGTTTTGAGCAGATGCATTCGGGCGGTGTTCGCCGACGGATTACCGAGGAGCGGCCAAAGCCTGCTCCGTCGGTTGCCGAACCCGGCCGCGTTACCTTCTAGTAAGGATAGTACCGATAAAAGCGGCGGCCATAATAGGGACCGTAGCCGTAGACGGGCGGTCCATAGACGGGCGGCGGTCCGTAATAGCCGCCTCCATAGCCATAGTAATCGTAATAGGCATCGCGCCGTTGCTGGGCGGCGATCGCGGCCCCCATCGTCCCGATCATCATCCCCATGATCGCGAGCCCCGCGGCGTTGCCGCCACGACGGTAGTGACGGCGGCGGGCACTGATATCGGTGGCGCCGCCGGACGGTGCGGCCGCCGAGACGCCCTTTTCGGCCGGACCCAACGAGCCGGCGGCCGCCATCGGCGGCTCTGCCAGGGTGAAAGCCAGCACGGCGACAACAGCCGCGACGACGCCGCGGCCGGTCGAGGAAAGCAAACCTTTACGCCTGAACATCGCAAGATCCCTCATCGGTTACGGTATGCGTAGAAGATCACCCCTCGCCCGACGCCTTGATAGCGGCTGGACGGAATAAGTGGTTGATTTGGGTCAACACCATTTCGCCCTTGGCCGCTTCGCGATGCTACGCTGGCTCCGGGATCGCGAAAGCCGCGGTCCTTTTCCGGAGTGAACGGCATGAAATCGAAATCGATGGCCCGGCTGGGGCTAAGCCTGTTGCTGTGTCTCGGCGTGGGCACCCTGGAAGGGCTGGAGACGCGGCCGGAGATTCCAGCCTGGTACGCCGGACTTGCAAAGCCTTCCTGGACGCCGCCGCCGCTGGCTTTTCCGATCGCCTGGACAGTTCTCTATGTTCTGATGGCTTTCAGCTTCTGGCGGCTCTGGGATCTGCAAACGCGGTCCGCCGCGCGCACCACAGCGATGACCTGGTTTCTGATCCAGCTTGCGCTCAATGCGCTATGGTCGCCGGTGTTTTTCGGCTGGCACGGCACCAGAGCCGCGCTCGTGATCATCATCGCCCTGTTGGTCGCCATCGCCGCCGCGATGGTGGCAGCATCGCGCGTCGAGCGCCTCGCTGCCTGGCTGCTGGCGCCATATCTGCTCTGGGTCGCCTACGCGACCAGCATCAACATCGGGGTTGTGGCGATGAACTAAGGCGCGGCATGTGGAAGCCAGCGCGGCGGGATGTTCGCGATCCAAAAATGCGTTGACGACAAAGACCGGAAGGCCTGTCTTGTCGCGATCATCGCGTCACCAATGGTCGGCGCCGAATACGTCGGGGGTAATTTCAATTTTGCGATCGCCGCTCGGTCGCAAACCCGTAGATCAGCGCCAGCCGGTCGAGGCACTCCCGAAAACGCCGCGCGAAATAGTCGATCCAGCGCTGACCGAGCAATCCGCGGCGCTGCCCGATCTGCTCCATCGTCATGCCGAGGATCAACACCTCATGCACCAGCGCCGAGCCGTCGGCGCCAAGTTCGCGCTCGGCGCGGTTGAGCCGCAGCACGGCCTGGCGCTGGCGTTCGGTGATCGGCTCCCGCGCCCGCCCGCCGTCGACATATTCCCGGGTCGGATCGACCGCCTGCGGCCCACGCTCGGCTTTCTCCCAATCCTCCTGAAACGCACGCCCGCCCTGAAACTGTGCTTCGTCGATCTGACGGCGCGAATGCAGCTTGCCCAGCGGATCGTTGCGCAGCGAACGCAGCGTGACGATCTTTTCTCCCGGCTCCAGGGCCAGGGGATCGTCGACTTCAACCGTCGCCACTTCGGCGTTGCGCGGCAAATCCTTCGATCGCCGGTCATGAACTTTTGCCAATCGGTGGTGCTTGCTGCGTTTGGCTCGCGCCATCTTGGATTACTCCTTGCATGAACAGGTTGAAAAACGCCGCCGATATTCACGGGCTAGGTCGTCCGCCTGGCGACATAGGCGGCCAGATCGGGGCTGACGGCGATGGCGGGTTTCTCCGATGCTTGCTTGCCGGAATCGCCTGGCGCCGTGCGCGCCTGAAGAAGACTCTGGTGTGAGTGTGAGTGGTCGGCGTTTGCCTGAGCCACGCCCGACGACGGCGCGGCAATTGCTCGCGGCGGCATGCGCCCGGAGCGCGATGCATTTTCCAGCTTCATGCGCGCCAGTGCCGACCCGATGCCGCCCTTTTGCCCGGCAATCGCCCGTTTCTGCGAAACGTGCAGCATCCTCTGAAGCTCGGCGTCGATCCGCTTGTGCTTCCAGCCCTCATAGAAGAAATCCTGCAAGGTCGGGCGATACTCGCACCAGGTCTTGAGCGGCAATTTTGTTATTTTGGAAAGCTGCCGGTCGTTGTCGGGCAATTCGCCCTTGCGCCAGTAATGCATCATCAGCAGAAGGTAAGCCCCGTGCTGCGCCGTGGTCAGGTGGCCGGTGTCGCCGAGATAATCGCCGACATAAAGCGGCATCCAGGGACGGTTCATCTGGCACGGCCTTCGTTCGGCCACGCCGTCATTGCGGCGCGCAGCAATGCCGCCAATTGCTTGCCGCGAAGTGAAGCGGCCGGATGCCGCCGGAGCAACGCGCTCAAATGCGCGATGCGGTGGCGCCGCGGCAGCGGCCTCATTCTGACAAGGATGACCGCAATGGGCGTATTCATGCCACCTCCACCAGCCGAATTGAAACCGTCCCGCCCGCCCGCTCCAACCGGATGTCGGGATTGCGCGTCAGATGAAAATGCGGCGCGCAGTAGCTCAAACCCTCCCGCTGCGGGTGGCCGCAGAAGGTGATGGCTTCGCCCTCCTCGTCGCCGCCGTAGGGGTACCGGCAGTCGCCGGGTTCGAGATCGAACAGCGAAAGGTGGCGCGGCGCGACCTCGACGCATCGCAGTTTTGCCGTCTCCGTCCGTTCAAAGACCGGCATCGGCCGCATGAATTCGGGAACATGACGCTCGCGCGGCTGCTGCAGCCGCGACGCCCTGGCTTTCCGCGGCCGCTTCGGCCAGCGCTGAAGGCTATCCGTCGACCGGTCGGGGCCTGGATAACCCAGGCGTTTGGCGCGGCCGATCACCGCGCTGCGGGAATAAGCGGTTCCGAACTTCGTGTTGAGCGCGTCGGCGATTTCGGAATAGGACATGCCGCTTGTGAGATATTCGCGCAGCGCCGCCGAATGTTTCGCGTCCCAGCTGGATTGCATCGCCGCTCACCCCGATGTTTCCGTTATGTTCTTAATTTCTGATATTCCGAAATGAAAGTCAAGCCTGTTTCGGATAATCGGAATTGCTTTTATTTCGGAAATTCGGAAAAGATGGTGCCATGCTGGATGTCAGGATGATCGAGCGGGGGCTGCAAAGGCCGGGCAAGACCAAGGGCGGTCTGGCGGCGGCGATGGGCGTGCGCCCCGGCGCGGTATCGGAAATCCTTTCCGATATCCGCCAGATCAAGGCCACCGAAATCCAGCCGATCATCGATTATCTGGAACTGAATTCGGTGCCGATCATGGGCCGCGTCGGCGCCGGAGCGACCATCGAGCCGGAACACGAGCAGGTGCCGCCGGAAGGCCTGGGCGAGGTCGAATTGCCCTTCCCCATCGCAGAGGAAACCATCGCCTTTGAGGTGGCGGGTGATTCCATGCTGCCCAAATACGAAAATGGCGACATTATCGTGGTCTACCGGGAGCAGCGCCATCCGGTCTCGAGCTTCTACGGCGAGGAGGCCGCGGTCAGACTGAAGACGGGCGAGCGCTATCTGAAGACCGTCGAACGGGGAAAGTCCCCAACGCTCGTCAACCTCACCAGTTTCAATGCCAAGCCGATCAACGGGGTGAAGCTGGAATGGATCGGGGAGATCTGCGTGACGCTGCCGAGGGGCCAGATCGAGCGTTTGCGGGCCAAGGCCGCGGTGCGGGCGCGCAAGGCGGCCAAAACGCAGGGCGGGCGCACATCTGAAAAGTAGAGGACTGGAAAAGGCGGCCCGGGCCGATTCGCGCCCGGCGCGGCGCCGCCGTACCAAGACGGCACCCAATTTCTGTTTTTCCGAATTTTCCGCTTGACTGACTTCCGATTTCCAGAAATAATGCACCGCATCCGAAGGCCTCGTTTCGGGGGCAGCAGAGCCGGCGCATGCAATATTTCGTCGTGATGATCGATTATGGCCGGCGCGGGCGCGAGGCCATCGTCGATCCCGAGATCACCAGGCGCGAGGTCGTCTCGCGCGTGGCGTCCGGCGAATACAAGAACATCAGCTTCATCCACGAGATCGCCGGTTCGGCCGTCGACGATATCACCGCCGAGATACTGGCGGAAGCTGCGTTGCCGGAAATCCCGATCACCGGCGCCGACCTGCAGGCCGGCCGCTTCGATCATGCCCGGGATCTGCGCAAGGCGGAGACGGGGTGATGGGACGTAGCCGGAACGGACGGCCGGTCTGCGCGTCGGCTGTCCGGCAGCCGGGCGAACTCCGCCCGCGCAGCCTTCAGGACTGGGTACGGCGGAGGGTGCCGGCCACGGCAAGCGAACTGGCGGAAGCTGGTTGCATCCCCTGCTCCGGACGGCGCTTCAGAAATTCGAAGAGATCGCCGAGCGGCATCGGACGGCCGATGAAATAGCCCTGCGCCGCGTCGCACCCCAAAAGCGCCAGCAGCGAGAGCGCCGTCTCGGTTTCAACCCCCTCGGCGATGACCCGCATGCCGAGACTGTGGCCGAGATCGATCGTCGAACGAACCATCATGGAATCCCGTTGCGAGTCAGCGATATCGAGCACAAAGGCCTTGTCGATTTTCAGCTCGGTCGCCGGAAGGTTCTTGAGATAGGCCAGGGACGACAAGCCCGAGCCATAATCGTCGATCGCGACGCTGACTCCGGCCGCGCGATAGCGGCCCAGGCTCCGCATGGCGAGTTCCGGGTTTTCCATGGCGGCCGTTTCGGTCACCTCAAGGCAGAAACGGTTGGCTGCGCCGCCGATGATCGCCAGGACCTTGTCCGCGAAGTGTTGCTCATGCAGCAGCCGTCCCGATAAATTGACCGACACCGAAATATCATGACCGGCCCGCTGGAGCGCCGCCTGGTCATCGACCGCGCGAGTTAGCACCCATTCGGTCAGTGCCTGGATATGGCCGGTTTCCTCCGCCATGGGCACGAAGAGGTCGGGTCCCAGTGGCCCGCGGCGGTGGTTGGGCCAGCGCACCAGCGCCTCCACGCCGGTGATCGTGCCGGAGCGGAGGTCGAGTTTGGGCTGGTAGGCGACAGCCAATTCGCCGGCATCGATGGCCAGCAGCATCTCGCTCATCAGCGAGAGATTGCTTGCCGGGTTGCCGTAGACGTCGCTGTCGAACACGCCGATCCTCAACCTTGACGCGCGCGCCTGATCGAGGGCGATGTTGGCGCGTTCAACTATGGAGGCAACCAGTTCATGTCCGGCGCCATGAGAGGCCAGTCCGACCGTGAGGCTGACGTCGATCCGGTTTTCTCCCAGATGCAGAGGTGCATTGAGGCTGGATTGAAATGCCGCCGCGTGGGTACAGGCCTGTTGCAAACTCCTCGCCCGAAAGGCAAGACCGAGTTCGGCCGTCGAAAGCCGCACGATCTGACCTTCCGGGTGCTGTTCGGCGAGCCTTCTGGCCACCTCCCTGATCAAGCCGGCGAAAAGCTCATAGCCGATGGCGCCCCGGAGCTGGGTGAAGCGATCGATACCGAGCGCCGCCACTACCAGGATCGTACTGCTGTCCGACGCCAGCATAGCCGCGATGTCCTGCTCCAGCGCAGTGCGGTTCGGCAGACCGCTCTCGGGATCGTGCAGCGTCAGATATGTCATGTGCCGCTCGCGTCGCTCGGTGTCGATCAGCGTCCGCGACATCGACCAGATCTTCAGCACAACCACCATGTTCAGGGCGGATGCGAAGATCATCACGAAGCCATAGATGATCGGCTCCCCGGCAGCGTGCGCGAACAGCGGCGCAGAGAGGAAATAGAGCCCGGGCGGCACGATCGAGGCGATCAGCGCCGGCCGTGAACCCGAATTCACCATCGCACCGTTCATGATTGTGCCGGACCAGACCAGAGAGGCGCATACGAGCCCCCACGGCCCGGCCAACGTCGCCAGCAGCAGGCCAATGGCGCCGAAGACCAAAGTTCCGGCGGAGATTGCCGCCAGCACGGCGCGAGTCCGTCTAGGCGTGAGATCGGCGGCGGTGGATACGTCGCGAAACGCCCGGTGTTCGCCGACCTGTACGGCCAAATAGGCCGCGAGCCAGATCAGCGTGATCCGCCAGCCGGTCAACGCCTGGCTTCCGCCCGCGGAAACGACGGCAAGGCCGATGCGGAATCCGAGTTGCTCGCGGCGCGCGACGAGAACGCGGGCCAGCGCCGCGGCCGAGCTTTCCATCGGTTCCATGCCTTAGAAGAGACCAGATGGGCTAATGCCGGATAAAGCTTGACCCCGTAGTATTACCTATCTGCGGGCCGGCTCGCGCCTTACTCGTTCGCCAGCCGAGGCTTGAGGCTCCGCGGAAACTGGAATCGCTCAGCGTGCCGGCGGTCGGCCCGCGCCCGCCGCATCGACCTTGGATTCCGCTCGCGCGAGTGCGCCGGCGGACGAACCCGCACGGCATCGCATTGAAAGGGAGGCGATTTCATCCTCCACCTTGTGGTGCCACATCTCCGCTTCGGCAAGCAGCCGCCAGCTGTCATGCGGATGAAACACAGCACTTTGACGGCAAAGGGATTCCATTGCGCGGTAGCGAACGAGATCCTTCATATCGCGCCTCCAGCGCCCTGCCCGAATTATTTAAGACCGTTTTCAAGACAGAGTCATTACGATTCTGAAAAGAGTTCGTAAGCCGGATCTGGAACCTGACTTCACGGCGTTGCCCCCGCTGCGTGTGCGCTCTTTGGACCGATCGGCGGAATTTCCGCGTCTCGCGCGAAAGTTATCCGGGCCTTGGCGGCGCTCGGAATCCCGCCCGGAAATCGTGCTAATGGGTCACGACGCGCGATCGAGCACGCGCCAGCCCCCGGCGGAAGAGACCATGCGACAGTTTCGGAATTGCGTAACGAATGCTTGCCTATTTGTCGTGACCACCGCGTGTGTTGTCCCCGCATTGGCTCAATCGGAACCGCTGAAGGGCGCGGCAGCCTTTGGCGACTGGCACGCCGACAGGCCGGGCGTGAGCCGGCTGATCAGACCTGAAGACTTGCCGAAGCCCGGAGCCACGCCCTCTTCCGCCAAATTCCCGCAAATCGTGCGCCGTCCGCTTTCCCTTTTCCCGCAGGTCCCTGCCGGGTTCACGATCGAGCTGTTTGCCGACGGATTGAGCGGACCGCGCCAGATGCGCGTGGCGCCCAACGGCGACATCTTCATTTCGGAGACCGGCCCCGGGAGAATTCGTGTCTTGCGTGCTGCGGACGGAAGCTCAAAGCCTTCTTCGAACGAGATCTACGCAAACGGGCTTCATCAGCCGTTCGGCATGGCTTTCTTTCCAAGCGGCAACAATCCGCAATGGGTCTACGTCGCCGAAACCGATCGCGTCGTGCGTTTCGCTTACAATTCAGGTGATCTCACAGCCTCGCAAAAGCCCGAAACCGTGGTCGCGCAATTGGCGCACGGCTTCGGCCATTCGACGCGGGACATCGCCTTTACCGCGGGCGACAACCGGATGCTGGTATCGGTCGGCTCGGAAAGCAACGCCGCGGAAGGCATGCGAGAGCCCCCGGGAGGATTGCCGTCCTGGATCGACAAACACCGCCTGGGAGCAAGCTGGGGCAGCGAGACCGACCGCGCCGACGTGCTGGCGTTCGATCCCGATGGAAAAAACCCGGGCGTCTTTGCCACCGGCATCCGCAACTGCGTAGGCCTTGCCGTTCATCCCAAGACCGGCGACGCCTACTGCTCGACCAATGAGCGCGACGGTCTGGGAGACAATCTGGTGCCGGACTACGTCACGCGGGTGCGAGAAGGCGCGTTCTACGGCTGGCCCTGGTACTATATCGGCGGCAATGAAGATCCGCACCATTCCGGCCAGCGCCCAGATTTGAAGGAGAAGGTGACCATTCCCGATGTGCTGCTGCAGCCGCATTCGGCGTCGCTGGGGCTCACCTTCTATGCGGGTAATGCATTTCCCGCCGAATATAGCGGCGACGGGTTTGCGGCCGAGCACGGCTCGTGGAACAGGTCCAAACGCACCGGCTACAAGGTCATTCGGATCCGCATCAAGGACGGCGTGCCCACCGGCGAATATGAAGACTTCGTCACCGGATTCATGGTCAGCGATTCCGAGGTGTGGGGGCGGCCCGTTGGCGTGGCCGTTGCACACGATGGCGCCCTTCTCATCTCGGAAGACGGCAACGGCACGATCTGGCGCGTGACGCACTGAAGCCGGCCGTCAATAAATCCCGACGTCGATCGGCGTCTCGCCCGTAATGTCTTTCAAGCGCCCGGCATAGGCGGCCAACAGCTTGGTTCTCTGGTCCTGCTGCAATCGCACTGGACCGTAAACGATCTGCGGCGCCAGCACCTCGAAGCCGACGAACTGCAGCATGCCGCGCTGGACCGGTCTCAAAATGGCGTTGATATCGCCGTTGAAGCCGCCCTTGACATAGGCCGGCGCCGGACCGCCCGTGGTCAGCGACAGCATCGCGCGTTTGCCTTTGAAAACGCCATCGGCGTAGATCCTGTCGCCGCCATAGGTCCGTCCCATCGCGAACACGCGGTCGACCCAGCCCTTGAGGATTCCCGGCAGGCCGAACCACCACAGCGGAAACTGCCAGATCATCAGGTCGCACCACTCGATCTTCTGGATTTCTTCTTCGATGTCCTCGGCAAAACCGTAGGTTTCGGTCGCGTTCATCTCCTCGATCTGCTGCTTGAAATAATCCGGATCCTTGGCGCCCAGGAAGTTGTGCCTGCCCGAGACCGGGTCGAAAGCCATGGCATGAAGATCCGACGTCCTGACCTCATGGCCGGCCGCCGACAGCGTCTCGACCGCCGTCCGAAACATGGCGCCGTTGAAACTCTGATGCTCGGGATGCGCGAGGACGACGAGGATTTTCATGAGGCATGGCCCTGATGTTGCTCTTTCAGCATGGTCGCAAAAATCTTCGCGAAGGTATGGACATCGCCCGGCCATCTCGCCGAGACGTAATTGCGATCCCGGACCACAAAAGCCGGCGTCTCGTCCTCCATGGTGTCGCGCACCAGGCCAGAGGTCTTGCGGCGATACTGTGGATCATCCTTGGGCACATCGCGGAAATCTTCGGGGCGCGCCAGCGCGCGCGTCACCTCCTGCTGCACCGACATATAACCCTTGGGCTGGCCGGCCTGCTCCAGATAGGTCCGGTAATAATTCGGATCCCAGAACCGCGTGAAGCGCGCGACCGACCAGGCGCTGTTTTCGAACGCCCAGGTCAGAGCGGTGGTCCGATATCCCGAGAGCACCGAGCGTCCGGTCTTTTTCGAAATGCTGCGCGCCGCCAGGAGCACGCCGTGGCAGATGGCCGCCACCGGTTTTCCCGCGTCGAAAAAGCTGACGACAATGTTGTGCAGGATATCGCTTTCGAGATAATCGCGCATGCCCCGCGCCCGATGTCCGCCGGGCAACAGCAGCCCATCATAGACGGCCGCATCGATCGTCGCCCAGCGCCGCGGCGCGAGGTAGTCAGGATTGGCAAGCATCTCGGCGTAGGCCTTGCGCGCGTCGCGGTTGGCCCGCATCAAAAGTCCGATCAGCGGCAGCTTGCGCAACAGCGGAATGGCGCCCCAGGGATCGAGGCCCTGCCCCGTCAGCATCATTTCGTCGGCGACCGCAGGCCGCCCGTCCGGGGTGGCAAAGTGGACGCTGTGTCCGGCGTCGACCAGTACCCGCCAGCACACCGCGGCTTCGCTCGGATCGAAATCCCGCGCCGGCAACAGGACAAGAACACGCGCCATCGACTTATCCCTCGCCTCGCCGGCAAAACCGCAACCCATGCGCATTTAATCGGTATTCCGCACCAGCGCCAGAACCGGCTATACCGGACCGATAAGAAGCATCCGGAGACAATCCATGAACGGGAAACCGCCCAATCTGCCGCTTTCCGGCATTACCGTCGTCTCGCTGGAGCAGGCGATCGCCGCACCGCTCGCCAGCCGGCATCTCGCCGACTGGGGCGCGCGGGTGATCAAGATCGAGCGGCCCGGCAAGGGCGACTTCTGCCGCGACTATGATTACGTGATGAACGGCATGTCCAGCCAGTTCGCCTGGACCAACCGCTCCAAGGAAAGCCTCGCGCTCGACGTCAAGAGCAGCGAGGGCAAGCGCGTGCTCGAGGCGCTGCTGCCGCAGGCGGACGTGTTCCTGCAAAATCTCGCGCCGGGTGCGGCGAAGCGGCTCGGCCTCGATGCCGCGACGCTGGCGGCGCGCTTCCCGCGCTTGATCGCCTGCGACATTTCCGGCTATGGCAGCGGCGGCCCCTATAGCGAGAAAAAAGCCTACGACCTGCTGGTTCAGTGCGAAGCCGGATTTCTCTCGGTCAACGGCACCGAGGAACAGCCGGCCAAATGCGGCATCGCCGTCGTCGATACCTCGACGGGCATGTACATCGTCAACGGCGTGCTGATGGCGCTGTTCAATCGCGAGCGCACCGGCAAGGGCATGGCGTTCGAGGTCTCGCTGTTCGACTCCATGACCGAGTGGATGAGCTATCCCGCCTACTACACCGACGGCGCCGGCAAGCCGCTGGTGCGCACCGGCACGCGTCATGCCACCATCGCGCCCTACGGGCCGTTTCGCTGCGGTGACGGCCGCATCGTGTTTTTTGGCATCCAGAACGAGCGGGAATGGATCGCGCTGTGCGCGCAGGTGCTGGAGGATGCGGCGCTGGCGGGCGATCCCCGCTTTTGCACCAACCCGCAGCGCATGCAGAACCGCGATGCACTGGAAGCGCTGATCGAACAGCATTTTGCAAAGTTCTCCGCCGATCAGGTGCTGCAGCGGCTCGACGACGCCGCCATCGCCAACGCCAACATGAACACGGTCGAGGCCTTCCTCCGGCATCCGCAGCTTCATGCCCGCCACCGCGTGCAGAAAGTGGGATCGCCGAACGGGCCGCTGATGAGCTTCCTGCCCGC
>NZ_JADGRI010000271.1 GCF_017881085.1 Bradyrhizobium sp. | reverse complement strand
AGCCGATATGCCATGTTCAACGCGTCGGCGAGGCCAAGCGGTTCGTAGTCGGTGACCATCCAGAACGAAGTCGGATGTGAGAGGAGGAGAAAGACGACAATCGAAAAAAAGACCACGGCGAGCGCTAACGACCCTAAATCCAGTCTGCGCGAAATGAGATTCATCTCTGTCAATCCACGCGCGCTATCGCGTTGATCCCCGCGCCATCCCCAATCATCTGCTGCAGCTCCCGCGCCGTCGACGGCAACGGCTGGTAGGTTCGCTCATTGTAGAAGCGATATCCGTTCGGGATGAAGTGGGAGAGCAGCTGGTCCAACGACGTTCCATGCTCCTCGAGCACATAGGGCGATAGCTCCATCACAAAAATCGGACGCACATCACGGAGCAGCGCGGTTGCGCCACGCAGAACGTCGCATTCGAATCCGTCCACATCGAGCTTGACGAGTTGCACTTTACGATCGGCAAGTTCGGACAACACGCTGTCAAGACTCCGAGCCCTCGCTTTTTCCGTTCGCATTTCACGGCCGAGATGCTTGGCATGCAGACCGGCCTCGCGCGCAAGCGGCCAGCTCGAATAGATCGCCGAAGGCACCTGGTCCTCATCGTGTTCGGTGAGGAAACAATGGCAAGCGGTCACCCGGGTCTTGAGCTGCGGGTTGAGTTCGAGGTTACGGCTAAGCTTGCGAAAAGCAAAGTCAGTCGGTTCGAATGCGATGACGCGGCCGCCGGGGCCGACCAACTGAGCAAGATGGAGGGTATGCGCGCCGATATTGGCCCCGATATCCAGCACCAGCGACGAAGGAGAGACAAGGCGGCGCAACGCGGCCCTGGTCTGGCGTTCATAGATGTTCCCGAGGTAAATGGCAAAATCGATCCCCTGCGAAAGATCCAGTTCGTAATTGATACCCCCTCGTACGACGATGTCTCGATCGGTACGCCCAAGCATGGCTCGGCCGGCTCGGACCACACGATAAATCGCGCGCGCGCCGGCAATCTTATGGGTCGTTTTCATTGGAAATTCCGAATTGTGAACCGTCGATCGACGGAGTGCTTTTAGCCGAGCGGTCTGGCGGTGTAAATTCGGCAGTCCGCACAACCCGAGGTCGGCAGCCGGCTCATATGGACCGGCTCTCCGAGATATGTGATATCCATCCTCCATGGTCGCTGCCGCGCACCAAATCCGCAACGCTGGCTCCTTCTCAAATGTTCCAAAGCCTGATCAGAGATTTCGCGGTGCAGCTGTTTGGATGGGCTGCGAAGCTCGGCGTCAACCGCCTGCCTATGTTTGACCGGGTCTTTCTCGTGCTCTATGCGGGCTACAAGCGGCATTTCGAAGCCGGGCCTATTGAACGACTTCAGGAATTTGTCCCGCAGGGATCGGTGGTCATCGATGTCGGAGCCAATGTCGGGTTCTTCTCTCTCCGCTTCGCGCGATAGGTAGGCCCCGGCGGCGAGGTCATCGCGATCGAGCCGGAAGATCGCAACTACGAAACGCTCGTCTCGGCGCTGAAGCGCCAAGGCCTGTCCGGCAGGGTCCGTGCGCTGAAGGCTGTTGCTGCCGCGACCGCCGGCCCAATGTTCCTCGAGATCAATCACCTTCACCCAGCGGACCACAAACTTTCCCGGGACGGCACCGGGGTCGCCGTCGAAGCTGTAAGGCTGGACCATCTGGTTCAGAACGAAGGCGCGCGCATGCCAAGCCTGGTCAAGATCGATGTCCAGGGTGCCGAGATGATGGTTCTGCAGGGCGCCTCCGACATTTTGAGACTGGCCGGGCCGGCCCTGTTCGTCGAACTGCATGAGGAAGGCTTGCAGAGGTTCGGGGCATCGGTATCCGCCATTCTGGATCATCTATCGGAATGTGGCTACGAGCCATATTGGCTGACGCGGACGGGGCCGCACCGCAAAAGCAGTTTTGCGGAGATTCGTGAGAGGGCCGCCGGGAACGCTTACGTCGACGTGTTGTTTCTCAAGGCGCGGCCCGACTGAGTCGGCATGCGCGAATTTTACACGGTCCTACCGCTCGAACAATTGCCCGACCTGGCGAGTCTCGTTCTTTAACGCGCCAAACCGGTCGAACGAATACGGCACGCCAAACAGGCTGATCGTGCGCAATTCGGGATTGGCGTTGCACCAGTGCGTTTTGTCAGCTTCGCTCTGGTCGCTGCGCTCGAGATTTTCGCACCATTTGGAATCCTGTTTCTGGTAGGTGACCTTGACTGATATGTTGCAGTCCACGGCGACGCCCGCTCCGCATATGAACCGCACCACCACGGACTCGCCGCGCACGAGCCTTGATTGCCAGAAATTGGCCGTCCGGGATTGGTACAGTCTTCCAGCCGCGCCGAGCACGATTGAAACTACTGCTACCAGCAAGATGGCGCCCGCCACCCGGGCTCGCCTGCGGCGCCTTGAGCGTTGTTGCGGATCGCGATCCTGCACCACTGCGTCCATCGTCTCTCCTATATGGGCTTCTATTCCCGTGCGTCCCGGCGAACACAAAAATCAACTTCGGCGGTGATGGGCGCGGCTTCCGCGCGGACAGGGATCATCCAAAAGCCTTTGCCGACGCCAATCCGCCGAGCCGGCCGGTGATGGCGAAAAACTGCGCCACGGTTTCCTCGATGATCTGGCGCGCCGGCTTCACTTCGTCGATCAGGCCGGCCGATTGTCCGGCGAGCGCCGGAGCTGCCTCCATGTCGCCGTGGAAATAGACGTCGCGGATTCCCTTCAGCGCGTCGGGCGCCATCAGGCCCTCGTCGTAGATCGCCCGGGTGCGCTCCGACTTCAGCGCGCGGATGCACGGCGTCGATTTCTTGTTGAGCACCAGCGTGCCGGTCTCCTTCGCATCCACGATCGCGTTCTTGTAGTTGGCGTGCACCGGGCTCTCGCTGCAGCTGACGAAACGGGTGCCCATCTGGATGCCTTCGGCGCCGAGCGCGAACGCGGCGGCCATGCCGCGGCCGTCGCAGATGCCGCCGGCGGCGATCATCGGCACGTCGCTGCGGGCGCGGATCCCCTGCAGCAGCACCAGGGTCGAGACTTCTTCCGGATTCTTGAAGCCGCCGCCCTCGGCGCCCTCGACCACCAGCCCGTCGACGCCGGCCTCGACGCATTTCAGCGCGGTCTCCACCGTCGGCACCGCGTGATAGACGGTGATGCCCGCTCCCTTCAGCGGCGCGATGAATTTCGCGGGGCTTCCTGCGGAGGTGGTTACGAATTTGACGCCGGAGTTGCAGACGAATTTCAGCATCGCGTCGTCGCGCAGGAACCTGATCGGCAAATTGACGCCGAACGGCAGATTCAGCGCCTGCATCTTGTTGATCTCAGCCTGACAGGCTTCGGTCTCGCCGGAGGACGTCTCGATGATGCCGAGACCGCCGGCGCGTGACACGGCCGAAGCCAGCTGGGTGCGTGCGATCCAGCCCATCGGGGCCTGCACAATCGGATATCTTGCGCCGGTATGGGCGAGAACGCGGTTCATGGCTGTCCATTGCTGTGAGAGGCAGTCGGGCGGGAGAGTTCGCTGCCGACGCTATGGCAAGTCCGGCCGGCCGACAATCCCGGGGCGGCTGATCTGCCCGCTTTGTCTTCGTACCTCACCAAGCCTAAGCTGCGCGCCGAGGCAACCGTCGATGACAGCGCAAAAGCCGAAAATACTCTTGAGCGAAGGCTCCAGCCTGTCGTCGCGCGAGGTCATCACGGCATTGGGGCTCGCCGGACACCGGGTCGATCTGGTATCGAGCGACCCGGTGTGCCTTGGACGTTTTTCCCGATTTGTCGATCGCGTCCATCGGGCACCGGCGTCGGGCGCCGATCCGGACGGCTATCTGAAGGCGGTGATCGAAACCGTCAAAGCCGGCAAGATCGATGCGCTGCTTCCGGTGCATGAACAGGCTTATCTGTTTGCCGCCGCGCGGGAACGGCTTCCCTCCGCCCTCGGCATCGCGCTCGCCGATTTCGAGGCGTTCGAGCAGGTCCAGAGCAAGGCTACTCTGGCCGAGCTGCTGGCCCGGCTGCACGTGCCGCAGCCCAGAACCGAGCTCGTTCGTTCGGTGGATGAATTCGCGGCTGACCGACCCTACCCGTTTTTCGTCAAGGCCGCCTTCGGCACCGCGAGCACCGGCGTCTGGCGGGTGCGCGATGCACGCCAGCGCGACGCGGTGCTGGCACAGCTTCTACAGCACAATGCATTCACCAGGGGCCTCTTGGTGCAGGCCGCGGCGACGGGATCGCTCGAGCGCACGCAGGCCGTGTTCGATCGCGGACGACTGGTCACGAGCCACATCTATCGCCAGGTCGTGGAAGGGCCCGGCGGCGGCGACGTGCTCAAGATCAGCGTCGTCAATGCGCAGGTGCGCGGGATCGTGGAGCGGATCGGGCACGCGCTCGATTGGCACGGCGCGTTATCGTTCGATTACATCCTGGATGACGCAATGAAGACGCCGCATTTCATCGACGCCAACCCGCGGCTGGTCGAGCCGATGAATGCGTGGCTGAGCGGCGTCGATCTGCCCGGCGCATTGTTGCAGATTTCGCTGGGCGAAACGCCACCGACGCAAGCCCCCGGCCGTGAGGGCGTCGTCACCCGGCTCGGTCTGATGGCACTGCTGGATGCCGCCCGGCAGCGCAACCGCAGGCGCGACGTGTTGCGGGAAATCGGCTTGCTCGCCTTTGGTTTGGGGCGATATCGCGGCTCGCGCGAGGAGCTGGTGCCGCTTTTGACTGATCCCTGGTGCGCCGTTCCGCTTGGCGTGGTGGTGGCGCGGCTGTTGCGCGATCCTGCGGCAGCCGCGCGGATCTCGGACACGACGGTTGCCGCCTACAGCCTGACGTCGCAGGCGATCCATCGCCTGCGCGCATGGCGCCATGCCGCTTAGCCCGCGAGGCTTTGGACGATTGCCTTGGCCCACTCCAGCCCGTAGTTTGGCACCAAGCAAGCAAATAACAAGAATCCGGAGAGAACACCCATGGCGCGCCTCAAATTCGGAGCCTTCCTCGCCCCGCATCATCCGATCGGCGAGCATCCGATGCTGCAATTCCGCAGGGATCTCGATCTGGTCGAGCAGCTCGATGCGCTCGGCTACGATGAATTCTGGTGCGGCGAGCATCATTCCTCGGGCTGGGAGACCATCGCCTCGCCGGAAATGTTCCTGGCCGCCGCGGGCGAACGCACCAAGCGCATCAGGCTCGGCACCGGCGTGGTCTCGCTGCCCTATCACCATCCCTTCAACGTCGCCCAGCGCATGGTGCAGCTCGACCACATGACGGGAGGCCGCGCCATCTTCGGCTCCGGACCGGGGGCGCTGGCATCCGACGCCCATACGCTCGGCATCGATCCGATGACGCAGCGTGATCGCCAGGACGAGGCGATCGCGATCATCCGCCGGCTGTTCAAGGGCGAGCGCGTCACGGCCAGGAGCGACTGGTTCACCATGAACGACGCAGCCCTTCAGATCCTGCCCCTGCAGGAGGAGATGCCGTTCGTGGTGGCCTCCCAGATCTCGCCGTCGGGCATGACGCTGGCCGGCAAATATGGCATCGGCATCATCTCGCTGGGCTCGATGTCGACGCAGGGCCTGATGGCGCTGCCGACGCAATGGGGCTTTGCCGAGGACGCCGCGAAAAGGCACGGCACCACGGTAAGCCGCGCCGACTGGCGCGTGCTGCTCTCCTGGCACATCGCCGAAAGCCGCGAACAGGCGCGGCGCGAGGCCGGCCCCGGACTGATGCGCTGGCACAATGAATATAATGTGCGCACCCTGCAGCGGCCGGGCCTGCAGCCCTTCACGTCCCCCGAAGACGCCGTGGAGAAGACCGCCGGCGGTGAAGGCGCCGCCTCCACCATCGGCACCCCGGATGATCTGGTCAAAACCATCAAGAGCCTGATGGAAGTCAGCGGCGGCGTCGGAACCATCATCGGCTTCGTGCACGACTGGGCCAACCCCGAAAACACCCGCCGCAGTTGGGACATGGTAGCGCGCTACGTGGTGCCGGAAATCAACGGCTATATCGCGTCCTTGCGCAAGTCGCAGAAATTCGTGATCGAGAACCGCGAGGTGTTCGAACGCGCAGGGCAAGCCGTGATGGCGAAGATCCTGGAAAACGACAAGGCTGCCGCAGCACTTCCGCTCACCGGCCCCGGCCGCGTCGCGATCCCGACCATCAACGCGCCGGACCTGCAGAAGGAAGCCGCGAAGCAGAAAAGCAAGGCGTGAGAGACGCGGTGGCGCGGCGTCGCCCGCGCGCCCAAGGAATTGACGGGGTGCAACGTCGACGGGCTTTGCACGGAAGACGCAAAGCGGTTATTTTGCCAGTTAATCTATTGCCGATAACCGCCCGCGCCAGTGACCGCAATATATCGCGGTTTTTGATCAATTGAGACCAACCGGAGCAACTGCCATGTCGATGCAGAGTGTGGCCTCTCCCGCGATTTCCTTCACCCCGCCCAAACGAAATTCGCTGACGCATATTCCCGGCGACGAGGGCTGGCCGATCATCGGCAAGACGCTGGAGGTGCTGGCCGATCCCAAGGGACAGATCGAACGACAGGCCGCCAGATACGGGCTGGTCTATCGCAGTCACATCTTTGGCGAGACCAGTCTGGTGCTGCTGGGTCCCGAGGCCAATGAACTGGTGCTGTTCGACCAGGGCAAGCTGTTTTCCTCGACCCATGGCTGGGGCCGGATTCTGGGCCTGCTGTTTCCGCGCGGATTGATGCTGCTCGATTTCGAGGAGCATCGGCTGCACCGGCGTGCGCTGTCGGTGGCCTTCAAGTCCGGGCCGATGAAATCCTATCTCGCGGCGCTCGATACCGGGATCGCGGCGCGGATCAGGCAATGGAAGGCCCAGCCGGGGCCTATGCTGCTATATCCCGCCATGAAGCAGCTCACCCTCGACCTTGCCGCGACCTCGTTCCTCGGCGCCGATATCGGGCCCGAGGTCGACGAGATCACACGCGCCTTCGTCGACATGGTGGCGGCGTCGATCTCGGTGATCCGCAAGCCGCTGCCCTTCACCAAGATGGCGCGCGGCGTCCGCGGCCGCGAACGAATCGTGGCGTACTTTTCGGAACAGATTCCGATCCGCCGCGCCAAGGGCGGCGGCGAAGACCTGTTCTCGCAGCTGTGTCAGGCCACTCATGAAGACGGCGCGCTGCTGTCGACGCAGGACATTGTCGACCACATGAGTTTCCTGATGATGGCCGCGCACGACACGCTGACCTCGTCATTGACTTCATTCGTGGCAGCGCTCGCCGCACATCCGCAGTGGCAGAGCAAGCTGCGCGATGAAGTGAACGGACTCGGCATCGCGGCCGGTCAGCCCACGACGTTCGACAATCTTGAGGCGATGCAGCTTACCGACATGGCCTTCAAGGAGGCGATGCGGCTGAAGCCGCCGGTGCCCTCGATCCCGCGCCGCGCCATCCGCGATTTGAGCTTCAAGGGCTATGCGATCCCAGCTGGCACCATGGTCGGCGTCAATCCGGTGTTCACCCACCACATGCCCGACATCTGGCCCGATCCGGACAAATTCGACCCGATGCGCTTCACCGAAGAGGCGCAGCGCAACCGCCATCGCTTCGCCTGGGTGCCGTTCGGCGGCGGCGCGCATATGTGCCTCGGGCTGCACTTCGCCTATATGCAGGCGAAATGC
>NZ_JADGRI010000270.1 GCF_017881085.1 Bradyrhizobium sp. | reverse complement strand
CCGCCAGCGTTCGCTCTGAGCCAGGATCAAACTCTCAAGTTGGACTTGAAACTTTAAACCGGCTGATCACAACGTTTGACGAGGTCCCACCATATTTATCGCCTGCGATTCACATCGCGGACGACGATGGTGTAACCTATGTAAACGTGTACCGCCGAAGTCTTTCGTCCAGCCTCGAAAGATGAAAACCGAAGTTTTCAAGTATTCGAGACTCGCAAGGACTCCGCCGTCCACGTTTCTCTTTCTTCATCTTCACTTGTCAAACAGCCCGGGGTCCGAAGACCCCTCTCCCATCGCTGGGAGCAACTTTCGCTTCCCCTCGGGGAAGCCTCGCTAGCTCTTATTCGACGGCAAATGACAACCGATTGGTATCGGCTGTTGATTCACTCATCTCAATGAGGAGCTTCACGGGCACGAAAACTTGCCTTGGCCAAGAGCCAAGACAGTGCCGCGCTCAGTGGGCGGGTTATAAGCCCGCCCGATCGACCTTGTCAACGGTTGTTGTCAACAAATCGTCGCATCATCGAAGAGAATCTTGGGCCGCGACGAAGCCCCTATGTTTAGGGACCTTGCGCCGTACTTGAGCCACAATCCTGCGACGTTCTGGCGCTACGTAAGCATTGAATCGCCGGGTGTCAGTGGGGGCTGCCGGCGTTTCTTTACCGAGGGATTGGCGATCTCCAGTGAAACCCGTCGCCTTTTCCTTTCGCTTGGAAACATCGAGAGATCTTAAAGACCATTGTTGTTCGTGATCCCGGCCTCGCTTCGGCCATTGATTACCGGACATCTATACGGCACGCCGTGCCCGCGGATCCCCCTTACGGAGGGCGAACGCGGATCGGGTATGGGCAAAGATTTCGTCGAATGTTGATGGATATTGGGGGGACGGCGGGTTGAGCCACAGGACGTCACGCGGGGGCGGCTACGGACGCGAGACCGGGATCATCGATCTCGGTCATGAGCCGCCGCTTTCCGTTGACGGTTCCGAGGCCGCGGTGATCGATCGCCGCCGCGTCTCCGTACAGTGGTTTAGCGGCACCATCCTCACCGGCCTGTGCGGCGCAGCCCTTATCGGCGGCGCCGTTTTCGCTTCCCTCGACGGCGAAATGACCTTTGCCAAGGTGCCGGAACGGGTCGAGGGCGCGCTGCGCGGCGCGTTCGGCGCCAATGACAAGACGGCCAGCCTGCACAAGAGCGATCGCCTGCCGCCGCCCGGGGAATCGACCGCGGCGCGCAGCGTGGTGCGGGTCTCCACAGTGGCCCGCGTCGGCAACCGCGACGTGATGCGGGTGCGGCCGTTCGTCCGCATCTCCGGCAATCTGTCGATGACGACCAGCGACCTCAGCGCCAAGATCCCGCCGTTCAACGCCCAGCGCATGCTGAGCGATGTCGGCAGCCCTACCCCGGCGGCCTCCGACGATCCCAATGCCGCCGCCGACGCGGCAGACGCGGCCGAGCCCGATGCCGAGGTTTCCTTCGTCACCAAGGACCTGGCGCAGGTTCTGCCGAAGGCGAAGATCGCCGCGGTGGTCGCCCTCGACGATATACTGATGCGGGTGCGCGACGCCTCGAACTGGCGCGGCAGCAGCGGGGTGCGCTATGCGGCGCTCGCCAACGCCGCCGCCGATGCCACCGGCGCCCAGTCGGACATGAAACTGGCCTACGCCACCGAGGGCACCTCCGCCGACCCTTATGCCGGCTTTGAAACCCGCGTGGTCCCGGAAAACGTCACGCTGCTGCCGAAGACCAAGGATCAGGTCACCGGCGGCAATCCGACCGGCGAACGCGTCCACGTGGTCAAGAAGGGCGATAGCGTCACCTCGATCCTGCGCGATCAGGGCGCCACGCCGGAAGAGGCGAAAGCCATTGCCGCCACGCTCGGCCCCCGCGGCCGCGATGGCGGACTGAAGGAAGGCCAGAAGCTGCGCATCCTGATGGCGGCAGCGGGCCCCGGCCAGCGGCTGCAGCCCTGCCGGGTGATCGTCGCCAACGATTCCACCATCGAAGCCGTCGCCGCGCTGTCCGACCTCGGCAAATATGTCGCCGTCGACGTACAGAGCATGAACACCGTCGCCGAAGCCCCCGACAACAGCGACGATGAAGATGACGACGGCAGCGGGGTCCGGCTCTATCAGAGCATCTACGAGACCGCGCTGCGCAACAAGGTGCCTGCGAATGTCATCGAGGACATGGTCCGCGTCTATTCCTATGACGTCGACTTCCAGCGCAAGGTGCAACCCGGCGACTCCTTCGACGTGTTCTATGCCGGCGAAGACGAAGGCGCCAACGCCAGCGAAAAGAGCGAGGTGCTGTTCGCCTCGCTGACCGTCGGCGGCGAAACCAAGAAATATTATCGGTTCCAGACCCCCGACGACGCGGTGGTCGATTACTACGACGAGACCGGCAAGAGCGCGAAGAAGTTCCTGGTGCGCAAGCCGGTCGGTAGCGCGATCATGCGATCGGGCTTCGGCGCGCGCCGCCATCCCATTCTCGGCTTCGTCAAGATGCACACCGGCGTCGACTGGGCCGCGCCCTACGGCACGCCGATCTTCGCCTCCGGCAACGGCGTCGTCGAGAAAGCCGAACGGGAAGGCGGCTACGGCAATTACGTCCGCGTGAAGCACGCCAATGGCTACGAGACCGCCTACGGCCACATGTCGGCTTTCGCCAAGGGCATGGCGCCCGGCAAGCGGGTGCGGCAGGGCCAGGTGATCGGTTTCGTCGGTTCGACGGGCATGTCGACCGGCGCCCACGTCCACTACGAAATCCTGGTCAACGGCCGCTTCGTCGATCCGATGCGCATCAAGCTGCCGCGCGGCCGCTCGCTCGACGGGCCGCTGCTGGCAGGCTTCGAGAAGGAACGCGATCGTCTCGACGGCATGATGAACAACCGCGGCACGGCACGGCTATCCGACGCCACCGGCTCAACCGGCGTGCGGCAAATCAGCAATCGCTGACATCCCCTTAAGATGAAGATGACGGTTTAATCGGGCGGCGCGCGGAACTCTGACCGTGCCCCTTCGGTTGACTATGGTTCGCGCGCCATCGAGGGGCGCGGCTGGCTCAGGGGTGAAAAGCGATGACGCGGCTTACTCGTGACGAAATTATCAAGGCGGTCGGCCAAGTCGACGATGTGACCATCGCCGAAATGATCGGAACCGGTGCCACGGCGGAGGAACTGGCGGAGGCTCAGGCCTGGATCCTCAATGACGACCCGCTGCTGAATGCGGGCAAAAAGCTGCCTACGGGACGGGTTCGCGGCTTGATCGATATCCTCGCCGAACTCGAGCCGGACGACGAGGATGGCGGGCAGGCCGGGCCGCTCGTGAGCGAAGGCTGAGATGCCCCGGACCTGGTGGCGGGTCCGGGGCATGCTTCAACTCAGTTCAGTTTGCGTTTCGGCAACGGCGGCTCGAACTGCGCGATCTCGGCGGTCTGCGGCGCCTTGCCGTTGAAGGTCAGCACGTTGCCTTCCACCGAAATCGCGACCCGATCGCCGTCCTTGACCTCGCCGGCGAGGATCATCTCCGCCAGCGGATCCTGCAGATTGCGCTGGATCACCCGCTTCAACGGCCTTGCGCCATAGGCGGGATCCCAGCCCTTGGCGGCGAGCCAATCGCGCGCCGCGGCATCGAGCGTGAGCGCGATCTTGCGCTCTTCCAGGAGCTTCTGCAGCCGGCCGAACTGGATCTCGACGATCCGGCCCATCTCGCTCTTCTGCAGGCGGTGGAACAGGATGATCTCGTCGACGCGGTTGAGGAATTCGGGGCGGAAGTGCGCACGCACCGTGCCCATCACCTGCTCGCGCACCGCCGAAGTATCCTCGCCTTCCGGCTGGTTGACCAGGAATTCGGAGCCGAGATTCGATGTCATGATGATCAGCGTGTTGCGGAAGTCCACGGTGCGGCCCTGACCGTCGGTCAGGCGGCCGTCATCGAGCACCTGCAGGAGCACGTTGAAAACATCGGGATGCGCCTTCTCGATCTCGTCGAACAGCACGACCTGGTAGGGCCGCCGCCGCACGGCTTCGGTGAGTGCGCCGCCCTCGTCATAGCCGACATAGCCCGGAGGCGCACCGATCAGCCGCGATACCGAGTGCTTCTCCATGTATTCGGACATGTCGAGGCGGACCATCGCGGTCTCGTCGTTGAACAGGTATTCGGCGAGCGCCTTGGTCAGTTCGGTCTTGCCGACGCCGGTAGGCCCCAGGAACATGAACGAGCCCATCGGGCGGTTCGGATCCTGCAGTCCCGCGCGCGAACGGCGAACCGCGGTCGCCACCGCATGCACGGCTTCGGCCTGGCCGACGACGCGGTTGCCGAGGCTGTCCTCCATCTTCAGGAGCTTGTCCTTCTCGCCTTCCAGCATCTTGTCGACGGGCACGCCGGTCCAGCGCGACACCACCTGCGCGATGTGATTGGCGGTGACCGCCTCTTCCATCATCTCGCCGGCGTTTTCCTTGGCTTCGATATCGGCGAGTCTCTTCTCGAGCTCGGGGATCCGGCCATAGGCCAGTTCGCCGGCACGCTGGTATTCGCCGCGCCGCTGGGCGTTGGCGAGTTCGATGCGAAGCGCGTCGAGCTCGCTCTTGATCTTCTGCGCGTTCGACAGCTTGTCCTTTTCCGCGCTCCAGCGCGCGGTCAGGGCGGCCGACTTCTCTTCGAGTTCGGCAAGTTCCTTTTCCAGCGTCTGCAAGCGGCTCTTCGAGCCGGCGTCGCTTTCCTTCCTCAGCGCTTCCTGCTCGATCTTGAGCCGGACGATTTCCCTGTCCATCGAATCGAGCTCTTCCGGCTTGGAATCGACCTGCATCTTCAGCCGCGCGGCGGCTTCGTCCATCAGGTCGATCGCCTTGTCCGGCAGGAACCGGTCGGTGATGTAGCGGTTCGACAGCGTCGTCGCCGCAACCAGCGCGGAATCGGTGATGCGCACGCCGTGATGCTGCTCGTATTTGTCCTTCAGGCCGCGCAGGATCGAGATGGTGTCCTCGACGGTGGGCTCCGAAACGAAGATCGGCTGGAACCGGCGCGCCAATGCGGCGTCCTTTTCGACGTGCTTGCGGTACTCGTCGAGCGTGGTCGCGCCGATGCAGTGCAATTCGCCCCGCGCCAGCGCGGGCTTGAGCAGATTGGACGCATCCATGGCACCGTCACCCTTGCCGGCGCCGATCAACGTGTGCATCTCGTCGATAAAAAGGATGATGCCGCCCTCGGCCGAGGTGACTTCCTGGAGCACGGCTTTCAGCCGCTCCTCGAATTCGCCGCGGTATTTCGCGCCCGCGATCAGCGAGCCCATATCGAGCGACAGCAGTTTCTTGTCCTTCAGGCTCTCCGGCACGTCGCCATTGAGAATCCGCAACGCCAGACCTTCGACGATCGCGGTCTTGCCGACGCCGGGCTCGCCGATCAGGACGGGATTGTTCTTGGTGCGGCGGGACAGCACCTGGATGGTACGGCGGATTTCCTCGTCGCGGCCGATCACCGGATCGAGCTTGCCCTCGCGCGCCGCCTGGGTCAGGTCGCGCGCGTATTTCTTCAGCGCATCATAGGCGTTTTCGGCCGTCGCGCTGTCGGCGGTGCGGCCCTTGCGCAGGGCTTCGATCGCCGCGTTCAGATTCTGCGGCGTGACGCCGCCCTTTCGCAGGATGCTGCCGGCATCGCTGTCTTTTTCCAGCGTCAATCCCAGCAACAGCCGCTCAACGGTGACAAAACTATCGCCGGCCTTCTCGGCGGCCTTTTCCGCGGCATCGAACGCACGCGCCAGTTCCGGGGCGAGATAGACCTGCCCGGCGCCGCTTCCGGAAACCTTTGGCAGCTTGTTGAGCGCGTCTTCGGTGGCTTTCAGGATCGCGCGGGAATTACCCCCGGACCTGTCGATCAGGCCGCCGGCGAGGCCCTCGCTGTCGTCCAGCAGCACTTTCAGCATATGCAGCGCCGAAAACTGCTGGTGGCCGTCGCGCATCGCAAGCGACTGCGCCGACTGGATGAAACCGCGCGCACGCTCGGTATATTTTTCAATATTCATTGTGTGTCCCTCAGCCTGCCGCTCCGCCCCGAAGGCACGGACACAGCATCTTCACTGGGTTTCCGCGGGCCGCATTGACATTCCTCAACCGGCCACGGTCGTCGCCGACGCTGGCGCCGGCTTGGGGCAAATGTGGGAACGGCTTGGCAAAACGGAAGAGGCCGCTTCACAAATTCGTGTGCGGTGGCGCCGGGCTGGGGAATCTCCTAAAAAGCCGCATGTCACGCATCCCGCCCGCCGAGATCGCCAGCCTTTACCGCTATCCTGTCAAAGGCCTCACGCCGGAGCCGCTGCCGTCGGTCACGCTGCAGCGAGGCCAGACCTTGCCGGCCGACCGCCGCTACGCCATCGAAAACGGCCCCAGCGGCTTCGATCCGGCCCGGCCTGCCTGGCTGCACAAGTCCTTCTATCTGATGCTGATGCGCAACGAGCGACTGGCCGGATGGCAGACGCATTATGAGGACGAAAGCCATATCCTGACCATTCGCCGGGACGGCAAAGTGGCCGCGCGCGGGGACCTCGAAACGGCAGAGGGCCGCGCCGCCATTGAGGCGTTTTTCGCGGCGAACTTTTCCGGCGAACTCAAGGGGCCACCAAAGGTTCTTTCCGGCGGCGGCCACAGTTTTTCGGACGTCGCCAGGAAGGTCGTCTCCATCATCAATCTCGGCAGCGTCAGAGCCGTCGAGAACATGGTCGGCCTGCCCGTGCATCCCTTGCGCTTCCGCGCCAATGTCTACGTCAGCGGCTGGCCGGCCTGGCAGGAACTCGAACTCGTCGGCCAGACCCTTGCCGTCGGCAACGCCCGCCTGAAGGTCGTGAAGCGGATCACCCGCTGCGCCGCCGTCAACGTCGACCCCGAGACCGCAGCGCGCGACCTCGAGATCCCGCCCGCATTGATGCGCCGGCTCGGCCATAACGAGTGCGGGGTCTACGCCGAGGTAATCGCCGGCGGCGCGATTGCCGTCGGCGATGCAATCGCGGCAGAAGAACCGAAGCTGGTGTGAACCAAGCCTAAGTGCTTCGTCGCCTTATCAACCCGCCGGCATGACGTAGGCGTAGATCCGGCCGCGCGACACCGGCGCTTCGCGGACCCGGTTGCCGTTATTGCCCGAGATCATGATCGGATTGCCCTGCGCGTCGATGCCGCTGATGATCCCGACATGTCCGCCGCCGCGCCGTCCCATCACGGCGATGGCGCCGATCTGCGGTCCGGAGACACGCTGGCCGTAGCTTGCGAACGAACGCGCCATGTCCGAGCCGGTGCCGTGGTAGCCCGTGCGCTGCAGAACCATGTTCATGAACCGTGCGCACCACAGGCTGCCGCGCCCCGTCGGATTGCCGCCGAGGTAACGGCGCGCTTCGGCGACGAGATTCGACGAACCAAATCCGCCTGACGTGGCCGTGCCGGCGGAATAGGTGCCGCCCGATGCAAGGCTGGCATTGCTATCGGCCAAACCTCGCGCCTGCATTTGCGCCACGCTGGCGTCCCAGCGCGATCCGCGCACGATGTGCCTATGATGGCGGTAGTGACGATGGGCGTAGTGCTGCCCGATGTGATGTCCGGCATAATGGGCGTGGCGCCATGCGCCGTGGTGAGATCTGGCAGAAGCCGGCGAGACCGAGCCGACGATTGCCGCCGAACA